>NZ_KV805124.1:0-139258 GCF_001811545.1 Corynebacterium sp. HMSC074A09
GACCCAGGTTTTATAGGTGGCCCGGCGGGCTTTGGAGCGGGCTATGGCGTGTGGGTTATTAGGGTTGGTGGTGGAAAAGAAAAAGGTAGGCGGGCGTGTAGCGGTGGTGGTCATGGGTATCTCCCCCGAGATAAACCTGTGTTAGAAGAAGTGTTCTAACCATAATCCTAGCGGCCACCGCCACACATGGCTATAGCCTGTGGTAAATTCCCGTCAAGTCGTTACTATAAACGGGGGTAGCCACCATGGGTTAGCCAGGACATTCGACGCCAACCAACGAAAAATCCCACCAACGTGGAATCTATTCGTAGCGCACGTCACCACGTGCAACGTCCTTGCGCCCATGAACAATGAAGTAGACCACAGAAGCAACCAGCATCAAAGCCGCCAGCATCCAGTACATGGCGGAGTATCCCGTCGCGGAGATAACCTGCCCCAGCAGAATCGGACCGAAGCCGATGCCTAGGTCCAGCAGCAAGAAGAAGGTCGAGATCCCCGCACCCATTTCATACATCGGCACCAGGCGCACAGCGATTGCCTGACCAGCCGGAAGGATAGATCCATATCCGATGCCCACCAAAGCACCCGCGACAATAATCTGCCAATCGGCACTAGCCGAAGCCAGGACAGCCAAGCCAGCGATAAAGAAGACGAGCGAGGAGTAGATGATGATGTTGTCACCGCGCCGATCCTGCAGCCTGCCCAGCACAAAGCGCAGGATGAGACTCACAACCGCATAAGCCAAGAAGAAATAGCTAGCGCCCTTCTCCAGACCGGCGTGAGCGGAATAGCCATTCAGGAAGGTAATGATGCCCGTATAAGCAACACCGACCAAAAGGATGAAGACGCCGAACGGCGCCACCGCCGGGTGCACAATATTCCCTAAGGAGAAGGTCACACTGCGACGCTCCTCCGCCGGTGCCTTGACGACGAGCCCCAAGCCCATGGCCACTACCGTCAGCGTCAGCGCCACCAGAAACACGGTGTTATAGCCAGCATTGTGGACAATCGCAAGACCTGCCGCCGGACCAAAAGCGGTAGCCAGCGTCGTCCCCAAGGCGAAGTAGCCGGTTCCCTCAGCGCGGCGATGGTCAGGAATCACCGATTGCGCCACGGCCATCACAGCCGTCGAGGCAACCGCATAACCAAAGCCATGCAAGATACGGACAGCAAACAGCAATGGCAGAGACTGAGCTGGGAAATACAGCGCCATCGCCACAGTGACCACGATGAGGGAGACAACCAGCGAGCGCTTCCGCCCAACAGCATCCACGATGTAGCCCGAAAAGAGGCGAGCAATCGTCGCCCCCACCACGAAGGCACTTGAGGCAAACCCGCCCGCCGTGTCCGAAGCTTGGAACTGCTCGACGGCATAGAGCGCCATGATGGTCACAAGCAGATAGAAGACCGTAAATTGGGCGAAATTCACCAACCACGCAAACACGAATGTCGGCGTAATGAGGGACTGGGATTCAGAGGACGTTTGAGACACCTTCTTCAGCAGTGTTATGGAATTAAGACTTCCACACGCTACCAAAGCTCAGAGATACTTTCGAATCCATCCTCAGGGTCGTACCACGCTTGACGACGTCCCTATCCGAACAGTTTTCGCAGGTAGGGCGAGCCGAACTTCCAATCAGGGTCCATCTTTTCACGCAGCTCGCAGAACTCATCAAATCTTGTATAAAGTTGAGCAAAGTCGCTCCGAGACAGGGAGTTCATCTTGCCCCAGTGCGGGCGCCCGCCCGCTGCGCGCAAGATGGGCTCGAGCTTCGGCATGTAATCCTGCGGGTTGAGCGCACGCGGAATGTGGAAAGCAATGTACATCGATTCGCGGCCCGATGCCGTCGAGAGTGCAACGTCATCCGCTGCCGTCGTGCGCAGCTCCATCGGAAATCCGATGCGCCAATCCTGCTCGTCGATGAAGCGGCGGATTTCGCGGACGGTGGCGGGGCCGTCGGCAAGCGGCACTGCGTACTCCATCTCATGAAAGCGAACCCGGCGCGGGCTAACGAAAACGTCGTGGGCGGCGGAACGGTAGCGGTTATTGGAGATGACCGATGTGGCGAACTTGTTGAGCGTCGGAATCGTCCCCGGAATAAGACGTCCCAACGCCAGGGCGGCGGCGAAGGCGCCATTGCCGATGAGCTCGTCGTCGATAAGCGCCTTGAGACGTGAGCGGCGCTCCCCGTTCGGTTCGAGGCGCGTGTTGGCCTTGACCATGGCGCGGTCGGTGTGCGGGAACCAGTAAGACTCGAAGTGGTCGACGCCGCGGGAGAGCTCCTCCCAGTTGTCCATCAGTTCATCGAAGGCAATGCCGGACTCCTCAGCCAGCAGGTCAAAGGCATCCACGCACTGCATTTCGACTTCGACAACCACGCCGAGCGCGCCCACGCTGACGACCACGAGGCGAAGGAGTTCTGGGTCTTCGTCGATGGAATAGGAGCGGGTGTTGCCGTCGGCGTCGATAAGCGTCAGCCCAGTGACCGTGCCCGCAAAGCCCGTGTAATTGATGCCGGTGCCGTGGGTCGAGGTGGAAATCGCGCCCGCTAGCGATTGCGGGTCCACATCCCCCTGATTGGCCAGGGCAAGACCAAAGGGGCGCAGGAGCTTAGGCACGTCCCGCAAGCGAGTGCCCGCCAGGAATCGGACGCGTTTGCGCTGCTTATCGACGCTCACCAGACCACTCACGTGATCGAGATTGAGCATGGTCTCCTCCCCCGCTGCGATGGGAGTGAAGGAGTGGCCCGCACCGACCGCGCGCACGCTGCGGGCGCGGCTGATGATGCCAGGAATCTCATCGATTCGGGAGGGCTGCACAAACTCCTGCGGCTTCGTAGTGACCGATCCTGCCCAGTTGCTAAACGTTGTCATCGGAGTGTCCATCCTTGTCCTCTATAGGTGTCCCATACATCAACGCCGTCATTTCCAACAGCCAAAAGTCGGTCGACGTTTTCTGTCATTTCGCCGGCCTTGGCGTGGCGGAACCACACCAGATCCTCGACGTTCAGAGCGGCCCCATGCAGCGGTGTCTGCACCTCACCGGCACCCTCCGTGCTGGAGTAGCTAAGGCCCGCCGGCCACACCGGAACCGGAACGCGATCCTTCGCGGGCGGCCCGGAGGCGATCCAGCCTCCGGAGTTGACCGTGGCCCAGCCCGGCGCGGGCACACGGGAAACCTGGCAGACGAAGAACGCGGCCGCCTTGTGGTTGATGCCTGTGAAGTCATCGAAGATCGCCGGCGTGTAGAAACCGGAGCCAGCGGCCAGTTCGGTCAAGGTTCCCTCGGCCGCGGATTCCTGGAGGCTACCCGTTCCACCACCGTTGACGAATTCAATGTCCGCCACCTCCCGCGCGGCCTCCACGCAGGCTCGGCGTCGCGGGGCCAAGTCCGCCATGGACTTGGTGCGCAGCCAGCGCTTGACCGCTCCCACCGGACCCGGCAGGCCATCCGCAACGGATGCCACTTGCCCCTCATAAGCCATGAGACCGACAAGCCGGTGCCCGCGCCGAAGAATCTCGCGCGCAAGCACCGAGACCTGTTCCGGCGTACGCACGGGTGAGCGCCGCGGGCCGATAACCGCGCCCGGCAAGTGGAGGGTGCAATCAATGTCGATGGCCACACGCAGGGAGCCCTCAAGCAGGTCTAAGAGCTCAGCACTATCCACCATGATGGTGATAGCCTCGCGCGCGGTGTCATCCGCTGCGAGCTCACGCAGAGCCTTGCGGTTGACGCTCGGGTAGGCCACCACGATGTCACGAAAACCCTCTCCCACCAGATGCAGCGCCTCCGGAACGGAATAGGCGAGGATGCCACGGTAGCCCTCGTGCTCGAGGGCACGGCGAAGTGCTGCCACGCTGCGTATTGACTTCGAGGCCACGCGGATGGGCAGTCCCCCGGAGCGGGCCGGCATCTGTGCAGCGTTGTAGTCGAATGCAGCGAGGTCGATGACGCCTACGGGCGCTGGGCTTTCTCCAGATCTGACGAGCGGCTCGACGGCCGCGCGTACCTGGGCCTGTGGAGTGGTCGCGAGGATTGGCATAGCGTCATCCTAACCACGATTAATTTAGTTTGTGAGACAAATCTCGAAAAATCTATAGCGCCATCGCATATTTTTGGGACAATAGACCGCATGAAGACCTTCACTCAGACCCGTCTGCCCCAGCGAGTGCTCAATTTCTTAGACACGGATCCCGCCCGCGATGTTTGCGGCACGGGTGAGCAGCACCAGGCTCACGCGCCTTTTAGCGGTGAGGAGCTCTTTAGCTTCCCCGTCGCCACCGCCGGGGACGTCGAGAAGGCCGTCAACTATGCGCGCGCCGGCGTTGGCCAAGGTGACCGCGCCGCCATCTTGCTGCGCCTGCACGACCTCGTTCACGAGAATGAGGAGCTCATCCTCGATCTCATCCAGGCAGAAAACGGCAAGTCCCGCTCCCATGCCTATGACGAGCTGATGGATCTGTATAACTGCGCGCGCTTCTACGCGGTCAATATCCGCAAAGCTTTCGGCGCTGACCGCCACCCCGGCGCGCTTCCCGTGCTGACTAAGACCCGCACCCAGCATTACCCGCTGGGCGTGGTGGGGCTAATCTCTCCGTGGAACTATCCCCTGTCCCTCGGTGTAGGCGATGTTCTGGCAGCCCTCTCGGCTGGTAATGCCGTGGTGCACAAACCGGATTCTCAGACGACGCTGACGGCGATTCTGCTGCGACGCCTAGCCATCGAGGCGGGCCTGCCGGAGGCAGCCTGGCAGCTGGTTCCCGGCCGCGGTGCGGAGGTGGGCGATGCCCTCGTGCCGCTGGTGGATGGCCTCTCCTTTACCGGTTCCACCAAGGCCGGCAAGTCCATCGCCGAGCAGGCAGCCGGACGCCTCATCCCCACCATGCTGGAGCTGGGTGGAAAGAACCCGATGCTGGTGCTTGACGACGCCCCCCTTAAGTCCACCGCCCAAGGTGCGGTGCGCACTGCATTTTCTTCCTCCGGCCAGCTGTGCATGTCCGCCGAGCGCGCCTATGTGCACGAGAGCGTCTTTGAGGAGTTCCTCGTCGAACTCGCGAACGCCCTAGACCAGCAGGTTTTGGGCGCGGCTTTCTCCGATGCCGCCACCATCGGCTCGCTGACCTCGCAACGCCAGCTCGATGCCGTTAAAGCCCACGTGGAGGATGCCGTGTCCAAGGGCGCCACCGTGGTCTACGGCGGAAAGGCCCGGCCGGACCTTGGGCCCTACTTCTATGAACCCACCGTGTTGACTGGTGTGACCCCAGAGATGGATCTCTATGCCACCGAAACCTTCGGCCCAGTGCTCGCTGTCTATCCGGTCAGCTCTGATGCGGAAGCCATCCAGCGCGCCAACGACACCTCCTACGGCCTATCCGCATCGGTGTGGTCCGGGAATTCCCGCCGCGCATGGAAGGTGGCCTCCCAGCTGGAGGCCGGCATGGTCAACATCAACGAAGGCTTCGCCGCCGCGTATGGTTCCATCGCCGCACCCGGTGGCGGCGTCAAGGAGTCTGGCCTCAATCACCGCCACGGCATTACCGGCATGCGCCTGTGGGCCAATGAGCGCACCGTGGCCGAGCAACGCCTACACCCGCTTGCGCCCTCGGAGTACATCTCCCCGGAGCGCTTCCGTCAGCTGGTGTCCACCGGCATGCAGCTGATGAAGACCTTCCGACTCTAACCTAAACAGCAATGAAGGAACTTACCCGCGATGAGCTTCTCGCTCGTCGGCTCATTGCTCAAGGCCTTACACCATCGGCGGCGCGGCCGACTCTGGCGTCGGCCCTCGATGTTGCCGAGCATCTGCTCGCCCTCCAGGGCCAGACCTACGATGCCGGTATCAGAGCACTTGCTCTTCGCGCCGGCTGCGATGAGCAAAAGGTACTCGAAGACGTAGCACGCTTTCGCGTGGTGCGCTGTTGGCCGCAGCGCGGCACGCTGCACTTCATGCCGGCTGCCGACGTCCGCTGGATGTCCCGCCTCCTCTATCCACGAATGGCTTCCAGCCAGAAATCTCGGCGGCCGAGTTTGGGGCTGAGCGAAGACATGGTGGCAGCTGCCTCGGAAGCGCTTCACAGCGCTGCGACCGAACCCCTGAGCCGCACGGAAGTCTACGAGATTTTCGCTGAAGCTGGTGTTGATCCCACTGAAGGCAGGGGCTCCCACCTACTCCGCGCCTTTGGTGGTGCCGGTGACCTCGTGCAGGGCCCGAAAGCTGGCAACCAAGAGACTTTCCTCCACGTAGACGCGCTACCTACCGTCCAGCGCGAGCCGGAGGAACCGCTTGCTGAGCTGGCCCAGCGCTATGTCGAAGGGCACGGGCCAGTATCCGCAGCCGACCTCCAAGCATGGTCCAAGCTCAGTAAATCTCAGGCCACCAAGGCCCTGACATCGACGGTTGCTCAACCTGTGTTCCACGAAGGTCAGGACTTCTGGATGGCCACTTGGCAGGAGGATGTCACGTCTAGCGAGATCGAGAAGGCCCTAAAAATTCGCCTCGAGCTCCCCGCCTTTGATGAGTACCTTCTGGGGTATGCACACAAGGAATGGATCGTTCCCGATGAGATCCGCAATGATGTCCTGACCAGGAACGGCCTCAGCTGGCCGTGGGTCATGGAGGGCGGACGCGGCGTGGCCAGCTTGCGTTAGCTGCAAGCGTTACGGCATTCGCAAAATGCGGCGATGAACCGTGCCGGCAGGTTCAACGTGGATGAATACCTCGGCGCCAGGGAAAAGCTCGTCAATGGCGTCTTCGATGCGGTCGGCGATGGTGTGCGAGTGCAGCACCGTCCACTCGCCGGGTACGTCCATGGTGAGATAGACAAGGCGCTGGCGACCCGCTGCCACTGTGCGGCGCGAGGTAAAGGAGACCTGGTGGTGGTCCTCCAGCTCATTGAGAAGCGCATCCAGCTGCCCGTGTTCTTTCTTCGGCAAGGACTCCGACAACAGGGAGCTCAACGATTCTTTGAGCAACTTGTAGCCAGTCCACAAAATATTGAGGCCCACGGCAAACGCGATGATGGGGTCCAGCCACAGCCAGCCTGTCAACGTCACTGCCCCAATACCGACGATGACGCCGACGGAGGTCCAGACGTCGGTAAGCAAGTGCTTTCCATCCGCCTGCAAGGTGGCCGAACGGTGTTGTTTACCCGCGCGCACAAGCAGAAAACCGACGCCCAGGTTCAGCAGGGATGCCACGAGCGATAGTAAGAGTCCGAGCCCTGGCTGCTCCAGTGGCTGCGGATCCAGAAGCCGGCGAATGGCCGTGTAGATAATCATCGCCGCAGCGACGAAGATCATTGCACCCTCCACCAGCGCGGAAACATATTCGGCCTTGCCGTGGCCGAACTGGTGGTTTGCGTCCGCTGGCTTTGCCGCAATCTTAATAGCCACAAAACCTACAACGGCGGCGACGAGGTTCACACCAGATTCGAGGGCGTCAGAAAGAAAGCCCACCGATCCCGTCACCGCAGCAGCGACAATCTTGAGCGCGATCGTGGCCACTGCAGTAGCGATGGAGAGCTTCATAAAGCGTTCGAGCAGCAACTGCTCGGTGGGAAGAGACATAATGTCGGCCTTCGAGAAGAGATTTCTACAGCCCCTTAGACTACCAAAGCCGGATGTGCACGCACTGTTCACTGAATGTTTACCGCGTGCGGTCGCGAAGTACATAAACCGCCGTTAGTTTGTACTTTATGTCCACAGACATAACTCGCCCAGTCCTTCTCTTCGATTTTGATGGGACCGTCAGCCTTGGCCACGGCCCCGTTCTGGCCTATGCGCGCCTCATTGCAGAGAAAGCCGGGCACCCATCCATTGCTCAAGACGCCGAAGCGCTGCTGAACTCCGATAACGTCGGCTCAGCACGCGACGGCTACCACCTCGTCCGCACTCTCGCCGCCGAACTCGACGTGCCGGAAGAGACCTGCCAGGAGGCATATATGGCTTCCCGGGAGAACCTCGCCGACACCGGCATCACCGCCCCTGAGGGGCTTGCCGAATTCCTTGCCTCCTACCCCGGCAGCGCCATTCTGGCGACGAACTCTCCAGAGATTGGTCTTAGCGCTGCCCTTCACACACTGGGCCTCGACAGGTCCTTCGACACCGTCTACACCAGGGTGGGCAAACCCGAAGGACTGACCCGCATCCTGAACACCGATCTCGCCGACACGGATCCGACTCACCTCATCGCCTTCGGCGATATTTGGGAGTTCGACCTCGCACCCGTGGCCGCCGTAGGCGGACGCACCGTGCTCGTTGACTCCCCCTTCGCAACCTCCCCTGAGGCTGACCCGACGTGGCGCGTCACCCGCGTCACCGACATCTTTCCAGAACTGACCTCCGCTCTTTAACCCACACGCACAGAAAGACATTCATTATGCGCCGTTTCACCGCTCTTGCCGCCACCGCACTTACCTTGTCCCTCTCCCTCACCGCCTGCTCTTCCGACTCCGATAACGGTTCCGATTCTGCCAAGGGATCCGATGACAAGCTCACCCTCGCGCTCATCCCAAACGAGAAGGTCAACGATCTCGTCACCACCGCCAAGCCGCTGACCGATTACCTCTCTGAGGAGCTCGGCGTGGAGGTTGAGGGTGTCGTGACCAAGGATTACCAGGCCGCCGTCGAGGCCATCGGCTCCGGCCAGGCTGACATCGCCATCGCCTCCGCCGCACAGCTGGCCTCCGCTGAAGACATGTACGACGCCCACGCTGTGCTGCAGGACGAGCGCTTCGGCGCGGATTCCTACGCCGGCCAGTTCGTCACCAACAACCCCGACAAGTACTGCGAAGACGAGCCAGTCAAGTCCACCTACGCTGCCAGCGGCGCCGAGTACCTCTACTGCAACGGCACCGCCACCGCAGACGAGAACAAGGGCCAGGGCCCGAAAGGCCTCGAGGCGCTGAAGAAGATCGATGGTAAGACCACTGTCGCTATGCTCGGTGCTACCTCCCCGGCCGGCTACCAGCTGCCCGTCATGGCGATGGAGTCCCAGGGTATCGACGTCGATAGCCTCAAGAAGGTCCCGGTAACCTCCAACGATGCTTCCATCATGGCCGTCTACAACGGCGACGCTGAGGTGGGCTTTAGCTTCTGGGACGCACGCTCCACCATCGACTCGTCCGAGGCTCCTGACTTGGCTGAGAAGCTCGTCGTCTTCGGGTACACCGAGATGTACCCCAACGGCGGCGTCGTCATTTCGGACGATGTCCCAGAAGAGCGGCGCAAGGAAATCACCGACCTCATGGATGGCTTCTCCGAGGTTGACCCGGACACCATGTCCGCCATCTTCGACATCACCGACTGGGTTCCGGCTAAGAAGGAATCCATTGACATGGCGCGCAAGGTCAACGAGCGCTTCGCACAGTAGGTCCGCGCTCCTCCACTGCCCAGTTCCCACTCAGAAAGGTTCCCCATGACGGAGGAGAAAGCGTGGGGCATTCGGTTCGAGAATGTCTCGGTGCGCTACCCCAACGGAACGCTGGCGCTTGACGACGTCTCCGTGGACATCGCCCCCGGTGAATTCGTCGCCATCGTCGGTCTCTCGGGTTCCGGTAAGTCCACGTTCATCCGCAGCATTAACGGGCTCGTTAAGCCGACGTCGGGAAAGATCTTCGTTGGTCCCCACGAGATCTCCGCCGCGAAAGGCTCCCAGCTGCGTAAGCTCCGTGGCCGCATCGGCATGATTTTCCAGGAGTTCAACCTGGCAGATCGCGCGAGTGTGTTCGCCAACGTGCTCGTTGGCCGCTTCTCCCACAACCCTGGCTGGCGCACGTTGTTGGGCATCTCCACGTCGGAGGACAAAGCGATTATCGCCGAGGCGTTGGAATCCGTGGGCATCCTCGACAAGGCGTGGAACAAGGCCGGCGCCTTGTCTGGTGGTCAAAAGCAGCGCGTGGCCATTGCCCGTGCCCTCTCCCAGAAGCCGGCCATTATGTTGGCCGATGAACCCGTGGCGTCCCTCGACCCGCCCACCGCGCACTCCGTGATGAAGGATCTCCGCCGCATCAATACCGAGCGGGAACTGACCACCCTGGTGAACCTGCACCTTGTGGACTTAGCCCAGGACTACGCGACCCGCATCATCGGCATTCGCCACGGCAAGATCGTCTTCGATGGCCCCGCCCAGGGATCCACGGTGGAGGATTTCGAGGCCATTTATGGCCGCCGGATCCGCGAGGAGGACCAGCTGGGGAGCCAAGGGAGCGCAGTATGACAGCCGTGCTTCCTCCTCGTCAGCGCAACTGGCCCGGCATTCTCGGTGGGCTCGCCGCGTTCATCGCGCTGACCATCGCCACGTGCATCCCCGCCTGGGGCGGAATTGACATCAACCTGGGTCACATCGCACGCAACTGGCGCAACGGTGCCGACAGGCTCGCGCAGATGTTCACCCCGGATTGGTCGATCCTTCCGCGCACGTGGGAGCCTCTGCTCGAAACCCTAGCCATGGCCGTGGTGGGTGCCGCCATCTCCGCGGTGATTGCCCTTCCGCTGTCGTTGTGGGCCGCGCGCCCGACGAATCCGTCGACGCCGTGGCGCACACTCGTGCGCGGTATCGTCAACGTTATCCGCGCGGTGCCCGATCTCGTGTACGCCACCATTCTCGTCGCCATGCTCGGTGTGGGTTCCCTCCCGGGCATCATTACGCTGGTGCTTTTCGACGTCGGCATCGTGGTCAAGCTCGTATCCGAAGCCATCGACTCCGCCGATGACTCCTACATGGAGGCCGGCCGCGCGGCCGGCGGCACGCAGAATCAGATCAATCGCGTGACTGCTCTCCCACAAACCTGGCCCGCCTTTGCCAGCCAGGTCATCTACTCTCTCGAACTCAACGTCCGTATCTCCGCGGTATTGGGACTCGTTGGCGCGGGTGGCATTGGCCTGCTCATCGACGAGGTCCGCGGCTTCTACCGCTACGATGCGCTTTCTGCCATCGTGCTCGAACTGCTCGCCGTCGTCATCGCCTTGGAAATCGTGTCCGTCAACCTGCGAAAGAGGCTGAGATGAGCGCTATTCCGATGAGCACCGCTCACCCCCTGCCTGCCCGCTCCCGTCGTTGGGGCATCTATGCTGCCTGGGCCGTCATCCTCCTTATCCTGACGCTGTCTTTTGGCTACATCCGGGTCGATCTGACTGCTCTGCAAGACCTGCCCGCCAACATCTGGCACTACCTCGTACTCATGTTTTCGAACCCGGACTGGTCCAAACTCGGCGAGGCCTTCCTGCAAACCTGGCGCTCCGTGGCCATGGCGTGGATCGGCGCGCTGCTCGGCGTAGTGCTTTCTACGATCCTCGGCGTCCTCGCTGCGAACACTGTCTCCCCTGGCTGGGTATGCCTTCCGCTGCGCGCGCTCTTCGCCATCATCCGCGCGGTCCCGGAGATCATCATCGCCATCATCATCCTGACGGTCACTGGGCTCACTCCTTTTACAGGTGCGCTTGCCTTGGCGATCGGCGGCATCGGTACACATGCCAAGTGGACCTATGAGGCCATCGAAACCGCGCCGACCGGCCCGGCTGAGGCCGTCAAAGCCTCTGGCGGCACCCTCGCAGAAATGGTGCGTTGGGGAACGTGGCCCATCGTCCAGCCTGAATTAGCATCCCTGGCGCTCTATCGCTTTGAGATCAACGTGCGTACTTCCGCCGTCCTCG
Source organism: Corynebacterium sp. HMSC074A09 (assembly GCF_001811545.1). Taxonomy (NCBI): domain Bacteria; kingdom Bacillati; phylum Actinomycetota; class Actinomycetes; order Mycobacteriales; family Corynebacteriaceae; genus Corynebacterium; species Corynebacterium sp. HMSC074A09. The sequence continues at coordinate 11,654 of NZ_KV805124.1, forward strand.
GCCTCATTGGGGTGGGTGGTATCGGCGACATGCTCACCGGTTATACGCAGTACCGACAGTGGGACGTCGTGGGTGTGCTGCTTATAGTCGTCATCGTCATCACCATGTCCATCGACGCCATCTCCGGCGCCCTTCGCCGCCGGATCGTGGCAGCTAAGTACACCTAAACAAATCCCCAGACTCTATGACTGATACTGCCCCACCGTCCGCACACATCACTACGCGCATGCCGAGCCTGCAGCCCATCGAACAGCGCGTAGCCCAGGCCATACTCGAGGACATGGACTTTGTCCTACACGCCACCGCGGACCAGCTGGCGGCTAAGGTAGGCACGTCCCGTACCTCCGTCATCCGCACCGCGAAAGCGCTGGGCTACGACGGGTACCAGCAGTTGCGTGTGGCGCTCACGCAGGAGATTGCGCAGCGCCCCACCCCGCCGGCGGGTGCCGATTCCACCCACGTCGGCCGCATGAGTGCCGAGATTGCCTCCTTCAGCAACTACCTGCATGGGCTTACTGCCCTGCTCAACGAGGATGAGCTAGCCGCGACAGTGGAGGCAGTAGCGCAGGCCAAGCGTGTTCTCCTCGTGGGCAATGGCCTCTCTGCTCCCTTGGCGCAGACCATGGCGCTGCGCCTCACAAGCATCGGGCGCCCAGCCGAGTTCGTGGCGGAGGCCATGGGCCAGCACATCGCGGCGACGCAATTAGATAAAGACAGTGTGTGCCTCGTGGTCTCCGGATCCGGGTCAACCACACTCACGCTCAACGCCGCCACCGCAGCCTTCGAAGCGGGTGCACAGCTCATCGCGCTGACCTCGTTTACCTCCTCGCCCCTGGCGGAGCTCGCCTCCTACACGCTAGTCATCCCCTCCCCTGATGGGACGTTTCGCGCGGAGCTGCAGGATGCCTCCCGAGTGGCCTTCCTGCTGGTTTTGGAGGCGCTCGTCACGCTGGTGGATTCCCACCTCGATGATTCCGCGGCGCGGCGCACGGTACTCTCCGTGGTGCAATCGGCGATGGAGGATTAATTACCCACGTAGGCGTAAGCAGCGGCTATCAGAGCCTGCGTCGCCGTGGTGAGCGTCGGCTGCAGCTCCGGAGCGAAGCGCGGGTTGTGGTTGGGAATTGATGCGCCATCGGTACGGCCGCCGAAGCCCCAGAAACAATAGGGAGTGCCGAAGGCATCGGGGATGCGAGAGAAATCCTCCGAGGCAGTCCACGGCTCCATGTCGAGGACGTTGTCGCTACCTAGGACGTCGATAAGCTGCGCGCGCACCTTGTCGGTCACGTCGTCATCGTTGACGGTGAGGGGGTAATTATCACTCTGCACAAACTCCGGCTCGCGCGGGGACATCGCTGCCCAGCACTCCGCCTTAACAATGCGGTGAATCGCCTCGACGATCTGAGCCCGGACGTCTTCGTCATAGGCACGGATGTTGATGCGTAAGGTCGCCGAATCCGGAATGATATTGGCCTTCGAACCCGCCTGCAGTGCGCCAACGGTCAATACGGCGAAGTGGTGCGGATCGACTTCACGGGAGACAACTGTTTGCAGCCGCAGAACGATGGAGCTAGCGAGCACCACCGGATCAACGCTGAGGTGCGGCATCGAGCCATGAGAACCGTGACCATAGACGGTGACGGTGAGTGAGGTCGCCGTGGACAAGACCGGGCCGGGTGCGATGAGTACGCTGCCAGCGGGGGCATCCTTATCAATGAAGATGTGCTGGCCAAAGGCCACATCAGGCGTGGGGACTTTTTCGGTGAGTCCCGCGTCCACCATGGACTGCGCGCCCTCGGCGGTTTCCTCACCCGGCTGGAAAAGGGCGATGAAGGTACCGGACCACGCGTCAGTGGCCTTCGCCAGTGCCTCAGTGGCGCCGAGCAAGGCGGTCACGTGGGCATCGTGCCCACAGGCGTGCATTGCCTCACCCGTAGCGGAGTAGTCCAGGCCGGTGTCCTCGGTGATGGGCAGGCCGTCGAAATCTGCGCGCTCCAAGACGGTCGAGCCTTCGCCGTTGCGGAGGATGCCGACGACTCCCCCGCCGAATTCCAGCACCTCAACTCCTGGAAAATCCTGGAGCTTATCCGCGATAACACCGCGGGTGCGCTCCTCCTCCATGCTGAGCTCAGGATGCTGGTGCAGATCCTTGTAAAGGGCCTCCTGCCACTGCGTGGCCTCTGCTGCGCGTTCGAGGATGTGGGCGATACTCATACCCACAGCCTACGCGCTATGAGCGCACGAGTTAGCCGCCGATCTTGAAATCGCAAACGTCGCCGTCCTGCATGATGTACTCCTTGCCCTCCTGGCGCACCTTGCCAGCATTGCGGGCTTCCGCCATGGAGCCAGCGGCGTCCAGGTCATCGAAGGAGACGATCTCGGCCTTGATGAACTTCTTCTCAAAGTCGGTGTGAATTACACCCGCGGCCTGCGGTGCTGCGGAGCCCTGCCTGATGGTCCACGCGCGAGCTTCCTTCGGGCCTGCGGTCAGGTACGTCTGCAGGCCGAGGGTGGCGAAGCCGGCCTTGGCCAACGTCGCCAAGCCAGGCTCCTCCTGCCCCACCGACTCGAGCAATTCGAGTGCCTCCGCCTCATCGAGCTCAAGGAGGTCGGTTTCGGTCTGGGCATCGAGGAAGACGCATTCCGCAGGGGCGACGAGCTGGCGCAGCTCCTCCTTCTTGGCGTCATCGGTAAGCACGGCCTCATCCGAATTGAAGACATAAAGGAAGGGCTTCGCGGTCATGAGGTGCAGCTCACGCAGGAGGGATAGGTCGATCTCGTTGCTCTTGGAAGCGGCGAAGAGGGTGCGGTCATCTTCCAAGATGGCCTGGGCCTTCTTGGTCTCCTCCACGGTCTCTGCCAGGTCCTTGTTCTTGCGGGCTTCCTTTTCCAGACGAGGCAGGGCCTTCTCGATGGTCTGGAGGTCCGCGAGGATGAGCTCGGTATTAATAACGGAGATGTCGTGCGCCGGGTTGACCTCACCGTCGACGTGGATCACGTTCTCATCGGCGAAGGCTCGCACCACCTGGCAGATGGCGTCAGCTTCACGGATGTTGGCGAGGAAGGCGTTGCCCATGCCTTCACCCTTGGAAGCGCCTTCGACAATGCCGGCGATGTCCACGAAGGACACGGTGGCCGGGAGGATGCGCTCGGAGCTGAAGATTTCCGCGAGGCGGTTCAGGCGGGAATCGGGGAGCTCAACGAGGCCGACATTCGGCTCAATGGTGGCAAACGGGTAGTTCGCCGCCAAGATGTCGGAACGGGTCAGGGCATTAAACAAAGTGGACTTGCCCACGTTGGGCAGGCCGACGATTCCAAGTGTAAGACTCACGGGGCCAATCCTAACGCACCCCGGATCTTTTAAGGCAAGATGGTGGGGTGAGTTCTGATCAGCTATCCCCCAATGCATCCTCGCCTGAGCTTGCCGCAGCAGAGGCAGCACTTGGCGGGCGCTTCGATGACTCCGTCGATGCTGCCTCGCTGAACGCTGTCTCCGCACACCCGCCAGGCAATCAAGTGGATCGCTCCGTGGTGGTCGGCGAGGTCATCAAGTCCGCATCACTGTGGGCACTGCGCCTGACCATCATTGGCGTCTTTCTTTATGCCTCATTCCGCATGCTGGGCAACTTCTGGCGCGGCATCCTGCCCGTCCTCATCGCGCTGATTATTTGCACCGTGCTGGCCCCCATTGCGAGCGCCATGCGGCGAAAGGGATTGCCGTCAGCCCTCGCTGCGGCAGTGACCATTCTGGTGTCTTTTACTGCGGTGGGCACCCTCTTCATGTTCATTGCACCGGACTTCGCGCGGCAGTCCCAAACACTGTATCTGCAGACTGTTGAGGGAATTCAACGCTTGCAGCTATGGGCACAGGGCCCGCCGCTCAACCTCGACGCGAATGAGATCGGCGGCTACATCGATGAAATCGCCCTGTGGTTGCAGCGCCAGGCGGGTTCCATTGCGGGCTCCGTGTTCACCGGAATCGGCACGGCCACCTCCATCGTGGTCACGCTCTTCATCATCGTGGTGCTGACCTTCTTCTTCCTTAAGGACGGCCACAACTTCCTGCCGTGGCTGCGCCAAGCGACGGGCCGCCGCACCGGCTGGCACTTGACTGAGCTGCTAACCCGTGTGTGGACCACGCTGGGCGGCTTCGTGCGGGCACAAGCGATAGTCTCGCTTGTCGACGCCGTCTTTATCGGCCTCGGCCTCGCCCTCATCGGTGTTCCCCTGGCCATGGCCCTGGCCATCATCACGTTCATCGCCGGCTTCATCCCCTTTGTCGGCGCAATTGTGGCCGGCGCACTGTCCGTGACCATCGCGCTGGTGTCTTTGGGCTTCACCAAGGCGCTTCTGGTGCTTGGCTTGGTCCTGCTGGTCCAGCAGCTCGAGGGCAACGTGCTCTCCCCGTGGCTGCAGTCGAAGGCGATGAACCTGCACCCGGTTATCGTGCTGATTTCTGTAACCGTCGGCTCCGCGCTCTTTGGCCTCATCGGCGGTTTCCTCGCCGTGCCGGTTGCCGCCACCATCGCGGTGGTCTACCGCTACTTCCAAGACATGGTGATGCTCCAATCCGGCGAGAGAACCGCCGAGGAGTTGGAGTTTTCTACCGTGGCAGGCTTCCTCATCGGGCGCTATACCCAACAGCAGGGTGACCACAAACGCGAGCAATGGCTGTCCGTCCCGGACCACGCTGCACCGGAAGGCGCGGCGGAAGACGTCGCCAGCGATGGCACGAGCCCGCTGGACCGCAAGGTCGATGTTGACGCGGAACTCAGCGAGCGCGATAGCGGCGCCCGCGCGGGAATCAAGCGCGCCATCGGCGCTCTCGAACAGATGTTGCAGTCGAAGGACAAGAACTAGCGGGGCGTGTCCGGGGCGCATGTCATGATGACAGACATGACGTCTACCCTTCCCGTGTTGCTCCTCTTCCTCGGCCTCATCATTGGCGCCGCCCTCGGTTGGCTGGCCCGCGCCTATTCCGCGCAGTCTTCCCAGCCCTCCGAAGAACACCGCGCGCTGCAAGAATCCCAACGCCGCCAAGCAGAGCTTGCCCCGCTGGAAAAGGCCATGGACCGCTTGGGCCTGCAATTGCAGGAAATTGAAGAGGATCGCGCGACATCGCTCGCCGCGCTCAGCAGCCAAGTTCAAGCGGTAACGCGCACCTCGACTCGGCTCTCCGATCGCACCGACAAGTTGGTCGGCGCGCTGCGCTCGCCGAACGTCCGCGGGCGCTGGGGTGAGGTACAGCTGGAACGCGTGGTCGAGCTCGGCGGCATGCGCAAACATGTGGACTTCGACTCCCAAGTCAGCGCTCGCATCAACGGTTCGGTAGTCCGCCCTGACCTCGTCGTTCACCTGGCGGGTGGGCGCAGCATTGTGGTCGACGCCAAGGTTCCACTCAGCGCCTACCTCGACGCCATGGAGACTGAGGATCCGGAAGAAAGGGCAGGGTATCTCCGGCGCCACGCGCACCTGATGCGCTCACATGTCCAAGCACTGGCTTCTAAGGACTATATCGAGGCTTTCTCCCCCACGCCGCAGTTTGTGATCCTCTTCGTTCCCGCGGATACCTTCGTCGACGCCGCGCTCTCCATCGATGCCGAGCTGCTCGAGTTCGCATTCGAGCGCAACATCGTCATCGCCACGCCGAGCACCCTCTTCGCCCTCCTGCGCACCGTGGCGGTGAGCTGGCAGCACGAAGAAATCTCCGACAAAGCCCGCGAGGTACAGCGCTTGGGACGTGAGCTCTACACGCGCCTTAATACCCTCAACGAGCACTATGACAAGGTCGGCCGCGGCCTCGAGCGCGCAGTTGAGGCTTATAACGCGAGTTTAGCCAGCTTGGACTCCCGCGTCGGGGTCACCGCGCGGCGGCTCAAGGAACTAGATGTGCCCGCTCGCGTAGACCGCCTACCGGTGGAGCCGCGCAGTGTCGGTTCTTGGCCGCGGCGCGCCCACGATGAATAACGTTTTGGTCACCAATCCCGGTAAGCTCTCTGGTCGTGTCTGTTGCCAAAAATCGTCGCCGCCCTCCGCGCCGTGGGATGCCGCTTACCCGAGCGCTCCTCGTCGCGCTCGTCGTGACGCTTGTGGCCTTGGCAGTCTCAGGTGTGCTCGGCAAGGTTGCCCTGCCGTTCGCCCTGATCTTTGGACTTGGCTCGCTCGCTCTCACCTGGTTGGTGGAGATCCGCGGGCTCTACTTGTTGGTGATTACCCTGCCGCTGCTCTACGCGCTAGGAACCGTAGGCGGCGGGTTCATTAACTCGACGGCTGCCTTGCCAGAAGGCGCCTCTCCGTTTTCCAAGACCGCGCTTCTCACCACGGCCTTCCCACTGATACAGCACTTCCCGGTGCTCATCGTCACGGTCTTGGCGTGTGCGCTGCTCGCGGTCATGCGCATATGGAGCAGCAACAACCACGCGAAGAGCCGAGAAGCGGAAGCACAAAAGAAGCGCCGTGCCGACGCTGCCTCCGACCGCCGCAACCGCTCTGAGCGGCTCTCCGTGGCAGAGCTCATTGCCCGGGAGAACACGAGCTCTGGGCGGGTACGGGAGCGCAACCGTGAGGAACGCCGCCGCCTGCAGGCCGAAGAGCGCGCCCAGCTCCGCCACGCGTCCCCCGAGACCGACGTGCAGGAGGATTTCCGCCGCGCCGCCGCTGAAGCAGCGGAGAATGCACGGCGCCCCCAGCGGTCCCCCCAGCCGCTCGAGGAAAACCTCTACGACGAGGACTAGCGCGCAGTACGTGCCGGGCGCAGATCGCGCGGCAGCGAGAACGTGATGGTCTCCGTGGAGGTGGTCACCTGTTCAACGTCGCTGTAGCCGCGCTCATCCAGGTATTCGAGCACTTCACGCACCAGCAGCTCAGGCACGGAGGCACCACACGTGACGCCAACGGTGTTCACGCCTTCAAGCCAGGCCTCATCGATCTCTGAGGCGAAATCCACCAGATAAGAAGTCTTCGAACCTGCCTCCAGGGCAACCTCGACCAGGCGCTTGGAGTTGGAGGAGTTCTGGGAACCGACAACGATCATGAGATCGCACTTCGGGGCGATGGCCTTGACCGACTCCTGGCGGTTCTGTGTGGCGTAGCAAATATCGTCTGACGGCGGGTTTTCCAAGTGCGGGAAGCGCTCGCGCAGCTTGTTGACGATCTGGATGGTCTCATCCACCGACAACGTGGTCTGGGACAGCCAGATGAGCTTTTCCTCGTGTAGGAAGTCCGGCAGCTTGTCGACGCCCTCCAAACCATCCACCAGGTGGGTGACGTCTGGGGCCTCGCCGGCAGTACCTTCGACCTCTTCGTGGCCCTCGTGGCCGATCAGCAGAATCTGGTAGCCGTCGCGCTCAAAACGCTGGGCTTCCTTGTGCACCTTGGTCACCAGCGGGCACGTGGCGTCCAGCGTTAGCTGCTTGCGCTCTTCGGCCTCTTTGCGCACGCTCGGCGCGATGCCGTGCGCAGAAAATACCAGGTGAGCACCTTCGGGGGCCTCGGAGGCCTCTTCCACAAAGATGACGCCACGCTTGGCCAGGGATTCAACGACGAAGCGGTTGTGCACGATTTGCTTGCGCACGTAGATGGGAGCGCCGTACTTTTCCAGTGCCTTTTCCACTGTCTCAACAGCGCGATCCACGCCGGCGCAGTAGCCGCGGGGAGCCGCGAGGAGCACCTTCTTTGCAGTTTCAGTCATGCCAACCAGAGTATCTAAAGTTGCCCACATACTGTAGTTCTCGCCCATTCTCGCCCGCCGCAGGTGACCGGTGACACCCGATGTCCGGCGCGCCCCATACACTAGACGGAACACGCCCCGAAGCACAGACCACTCAAGAGAAAGGACTGCGCGTGAACCAACCGGCCAATTCCGCGGAGACACCGTGGCCCGTCGGCAAGGTCAATGACCAAGTCAAAGGCTGGATCGAGCGCCTCGGCTTCCTCTGGGTGGAGGGTCAGATCACCCAGCTGAACATGAAGCCGACGTGGAAACTGTCCTATATCACCTTGCGTGACGTAGAACAGGAAAAATCCGTCCAGCTGACCTGCAACACGTCGCTCATCCGGAATGCTCCCTCGCCGCTCAAAGACGGCGACCGCGTCGTGGTCTACGGCAAGCCAGCCTTCTACGCTGGGCGCGGTAGCTTCTCCCTGTGGGTTACTGAGATTCGTCACGTCGGCATCGGCGATCTCCTCGCCCGAGTAGAGATGCTGCGCCAGCGCCTACGCCAGGAGGGCCTGTGCGATCCTGCCCGCAAACTGCCGCTTCCCTACCTGCCGAAGAAGATCGGCCTCATCACCGGCCGTGGCTCACACGCTGAGCGCGATGTCCTCTCCGTGGCGCAAGACCGCTGGCCGGCGGTCCAATTCGAGGTCATCAACACCGCGGTGCAGGGAGCCACGGCAGTCACCCAGGTCATCGACGCGCTGCAGACCCTTGACGCAGACCCGGAGGTCGATGTCATTATCATCGCCCGCGGCGGCGGGTCGGTGGAAGATCTGCTCCCCTTCTCCGAGGAGGCTCTCCAGCGCGCAGTAGCCGCCGCCCGCACCCCGGTTGTCTCCGCCATCGGCCACGAGCCGGACCACCCGGTGCTTGACGACGTCGCCGATCTCCGCGCCGCCACCCCCACCGACGCGGCCAAGCGCGTCGTGCCCTCTGCGGCCGAGGAATACGCCGTGATTTCCGAAGCTCGTTCCCGCATGGCGGCTGCGCTGCGCGGCTGGGTGGAACGGGAGCGCCGCGGGCTCGAGAGCATTCGCTCCCGCCCAGTCCTCGCAGACCCCATGGTGCCGATCACCGCGCGCCGCGAGGAACTCGAACGCCACGTTGCGTCGATCCGGCGAGTCATTACCCATCAGCTGGACCGCGAAAGCAACCAGGTAGCCTCGTTGCGTGCGCGGGTCTCCGCCTTGGGTCCCTCGGCCACTCTCGAGCGCGGTTATGCCATTGTGCAGGTCCTTCCGCGCGATGGCAGCGGGCCGGAAGTCGTCACGAGCTACACGCAATCGCCCCCGGGTTCGCAACTGCGCATCCGTGTGGGTGATGGCTCGATCACCGCCGCCGCCATGGCCTCCCAGGCTGCGGATTAAACAGAACGCTTTATACAGAACCAGTAAGAAAGAAGCATTATCCCTCATGACTGACACGATTGGCGCCGGCCAGCCCGGCCAAGACGCTTTCCCGCCCGTCGAGGAGCTGAGCTATGAGCAGGCACGCGACGAACTTATCGAAACCGTGAAGATCCTCGAGCTCGGGCAGATGGGCTTGGACGAGTCCCTGAAATATTGGGAGCGCGGCGAGGCATTAGCCAAGGCCTGCGAGGCACACCTCGACGGCGCTTCCAAGCGCGTAGAAGAAGCCCTCCGCAAGAATGCGGACAGCCCGGACAACGCAGAAGCACAAACGGAAACAGGAGAGGTTTAGATGAAGATTTACGGCTACCCGGGAGATCGCGTCGACTTCGTCTCCAAGTCGGGCGGAGCAGGGGCCATGGTCTTTGGTGATCCGCGCCAGCTCGCCGAGGAATTCTTCGGCACCCCGCACACCGACAACGGCGAAGAAATCAGCTACTTTTCCGGCTCCATTGTCTTGCGCTTCACCGAAGGGAAACTCAGCGAGGTCTCTTTATTCCCAGGCAAGTCCAAGCACGAAAAGGTGGATATCTACCTTGGCAAGACCCGCCTGAGCGGCCTGGACCCCGAGACCCTGCGCAGCGCTGCTGGCGACGCGGTCGAGGTGGAATGGGACGGCGCGCTGCAGAGCGTGACGTTTCGCTGACTAGTTACTCGCTGATGACGCTGCCGTCCTCAGCGATCTGGAGCGGCTTGGCCTCGACAAATGCGGTCAAAGCCGCCTCATAATCCGCGTCGGAGGCAGAGCCGGTAAGGATAAGGCGGGCATCGCCCAAGTCCGTGATCCACAGGGGGCGAACGTCCTTGTCGTCGCTGCTCAGGATTTCCACGTCCTGACCCGCTACCTCACGCCGCTCGGAGTTGGCTCGATAGTTGGAATCGTAAGCGGTGGGGACATCCTCAAGCGCTAGCTGGGTCTGTGCCGACTCAACGTATCCTTCATTCGCGGTCAGCCAGCTCACAACGGCACCGGACTCGCTGCCCACTTGCTTGCGCCGCGCGGCCGTCGGCTGCCAGCCCTCCGGCATGACAGGTTCGCGAATGACCGCCCCGCTACCGCGCGCTTCCATCTCCAGGAAGGTAGCGGCATCCACATTCTGCACAGGCCCGGACTTTTCCGGATTTATCGAGCACAGTCCCGTTGCCCCGACGGCCAGGAACATCATGATGAGGATGATGCCCACCGTCAGGGTGATATCACGCGCGTCCTCAAAAATCTTTGGTTTATCTTCAGATGCCACCCGCCCAGTATGGCACGACGCCTCCGACACACGCGACAGCGCCCTCTCACCTGCCTTTTCGGTAGGTGGTGCACCCCCGCCCCTCTTCTGGGGGAGGCATTCGGGCTTGAGTGGGCAGGAAAAGTGGAAGAATAGAATTTGTATTCCGGGTTGTCCCCCACCCCGGGCCGAGCCACCTGAAAAGAAAGGGACTAATCACACATGTCTGATAACACGTCTTATATCCCCGACCGCAACCTAGCCATGGAGCTGGTGCGCGTCACCGAGGCAGCAGCGCTCGCCTCGGGTCGCTGGGTTGGCCGTGGGCAGAAGAATGAAGGTGACGGCGCCGCGGTGGATGCTATGCGCAAGCTCATCAACTCCGTCGAGATGAACGGCGTCGTCGTCATCGGCGAGGGCGAGAAGGATGAGGCCCCGATGCTCTTCAACGGCGAGAAGGTCGGCACCGGCCAGGGCGCCGAGATGGACATCGCCGTCGACCCGGTTGACGGCACCCGCCTCATGGCTGAGGGCCGCCCGAACGCTATTTCCGTCATTGCTGCTGCCGAGCGCGGAACCATGTACGATCCGTCCGCTGTTTTCTACATGAAGAAGATTGCTGTTGGCCCCGAGGCGGTCGGCGCCATCGACCTCAATGAGTCGGTGGCATGGAACGTGAAGTCCGTGGCCAAGGCCAAGGGCATCAAGCCGGCTGACCTGACCGTCGTCGTGCTCGACCGCCCCCGCCACGATGACCTCATCCGCGAGATCCGTGAAGCTGGCGCCAAGGTTCGCCTCATCATGGACGGTGACGTTGCCGGCGCTATCGCCACCTGCCAGGACAGCAACTCCATCGACCTCATGATGGGCATTGGCGGCACCCCGGAGGGCATCATTACCGCCTGCGCCATGAAGTGCATGGGCGGTGAAATCCAGGGCAAGCTGTGGCCCAAGGATGAGGAGGAAGCAGAGAAGGCCCGCAAGGCTGGCCACGACCTCGACCGCGCCCTCACCACCAACGATCTGGTTTCTTCCGAGAACTGCTACTTCGCCGCTACCGGCGTGACCAACGGCGATATGCTCCGTGGTGTCTCCTACCGACCGAACGGCGCCACCACCCGCTCTCTGGTCATGCGCTCCAAGTCCGGCACCATCCGCTACGTCGACTCCATCCATAAGCTGGCTAAGCTGCAGGAATATTCCGTGGTGGACTACACCAACCCCCACGATCAGGAAAGCTAGTCCACTTTCCCAGGAAGAGTGCTACGGTGGCCATGAATGCCGTGCCACGGCACACATAAAGAACCCAACAAAACTCATTTCACAGAAAAGGTGAATTCATGACTGAATACCGCATTGAACACGACACCATGGGCGAGGTAAAGGTTCCGGTCGACGCCCTGTGGCGTGCCCAGACCCAGCGCGCCGTGGAGAACTTCCCGATCTCCGGCCGCGGCCTCGAAGATGCTCAGATCCGCGCACTCGGCCTCCTCAAGGCTGCCTGCGCCCAGGTAAACAAGGACTCCGGCAAGCTCGATGCGGAGAAGGCTGACGCCATCATCGCCGCCGCCACCGAGATCGCAGAGGGTAAGCACAATGACGCTTTCCCGATTGACGTCTTCCAGACCGGCTCCGGCACCTCCTCCAACATGAACACCAACGAGGTCATCGCCTCCATCGCCCACAACAATGGCGTGGAGATCCACCCGAATGACCACGTGAACATGGGCCAGTCCTCCAACGACACCTTCCCCACCGCAACCCACGTTGCGGCAACTGAGGCTGCCGTCAATGACCTCATCCCGGGCCTCAAGGTGCTCCACGACTCTCTTCTGGCCAAGGCCAAGGAATTCGCTGACGTGGTCAAGTCCGGCCGTACCCACCTGATGGACGCCACCCCGATCACCCTGGGCCAGGAGTTCGGCGGCTACGCTCGCCAGATCGAGCTCGGCATCGAGCGCGTTGAGGCCACCCTGCCACGCTTGGGTGAACTGGCTATCGGCGGCACCGCTACCGGTACCGGCCTGAACACCGACGCTGAGTTTGGCGGCAAGGTCACCGAGGAGCTCAAGAAGCTCACCGGCATTGACCAGCTCTCCGAGGCCAAGAACCACTTCGAGGCCCAGGCTGCCCGCGATGCCCTCGTCGAGTTCTCCGGCGCCATGCGCACCGTGGCTATCTCCCTCAACAAGATTGCCAACGACATTCGTATGATGGGCTCCGGCCCGCTGACCGGTCTGGCAGAAATCCACCTCCCGGACCTGCAGCCGGGTTCCTCCATCATGCCGGGCAAGGTCAACCCGGTCCTGAGCGAGGCCGCCACCATGGTGGTCAGCCAGGTCATCGGTAACGACGCCGCTGTTGCTTTCGGCGGCTCCAACGGCCACTTCGAGCTCAACGTCTACATCCCGATGATGGCCCGCAACGTCCTCGAGTCCTCCCGCCTGCTGGCAAATGTCTCCCGCGTCTTCGCCGAGAAGTGCATCGACGGCATCGAGGCCAACGAGGAGCGCATGAAGAAGTTTGCGGAGTCCTCCACCTCCATCGTCACCCCGCTGAACTCCAAGATCGGCTACGAGAACGCCGCCAAGGCAGCTAAGCACGCGCTGAACGAGAAGATCACCGTCCGCGAGGCAGTCATCGACCTCGGCTTCGTTGACGGCGAGAACCTCACCGAGGAAGAGCTCGATGAGCGCCTCAACGTTCTCACCATGACCAACCGCGACCGCGACAACTTCTAAGCTCGCTTTCGCCCACGCCGCCGCTCTCCTTCGGGAGGGCGGCTTCGCCGTTTTCCCATCCACCCCGCTGGGCCAACAGCAGGGTCGGGGTAGCCAAACTGCCCGTCCTGCCAAAGTTATAGCCTCCGCCTCAAGATCTGGCAATAACTTCGTCAACTAGGGCAGTTTTAGGCTTGAGAGTTTCTTTCCTAGCCATCACTTCGCGCCCTTCGCGCTCACGGCGAGCCTTAACCAGCCACAGTCCACGCTGCCGGTGGGCGCGAAGGATGGGGTTGCTGTTCTTATCTCCTTTCCTGTGCGCTGCGCCATAAAGATCGTCCCGCCATCATGAGAATCACCAGCATTGCACTTGGTGCAAACTTGCACTGAGTGTAGGATTGCACTCTGTGCAAGAAGAATTGTCATTACGCGAGCAAAAACGTCTAGAAACTCGCCTACGCATAGAGGATGCTGCCACCCTCTTGGTAGACGAGCACGGCTTTGCTGCAGTTACGGTGGAGGAGATTTGTGAGAAGGCCGGTATTTCCCGGCGTACTTTCTTTAACTATTTCGACTCCAAGGATTCAGCTGTTCTGGGCAACCCCAGCCAAGAATTTTCCCAGGAGCAGAAGAGCTATTTGCTCGAAACCCCCACGGAGAACCTCTTCAAGCTGGCCGTAGACCTCATCAAGGAACACCTCATTGGACAGCACGCCAACAGGGAGATTGCTGAGCGACGCCGCCGTATCTCCCGCGATGCGGACGCAGCGGCGGCGTCCTTAAGCAGAAAGCGTGCCAAGTCCAACGAAGTCCTTGAGCTACTCACCCAGCGGCTGGAGAAAGAGCCAGCATTAAAGACCATGCCGGATGTCTCCCCGCACACGGAGGCACTCCTCATTGCTGTCACCATCCGTGAGGCTTTCTGGTTGGCCACCACCTCCCCAGACTTCAGCTGCGACATCCCCTTTGAGCAGCGCTTTGATTCCGCACTCATGCTCATCAACAACTATTCGAAAGGACTTTCATGGTAGCTACCGCGAAACCGCCAGTGGCCCACACTGACACCGGCAAGCCGGAAAACAACCTTGCCCTCGTCTTCTCTGCCCTCGTGCTCACCATGTTGATGAGCTCCCTGGGGCAGATGATCTTCGCTTCCGCCCTGCCCACCATCGTCGGCGAGCTCGGCGGCGTCGACCACATGAGCTGGGTTATCTCCGCCTTCCTGGTCACCATGACCATCGCTATGCCCATCTCCGGCAAGCTCGGTGACATGATGGGCCGCAAGTGGCTCTACATCGGCGGCATTGCCACCTTCGTCATCGGTTCCGCCGTGGGCGGCTTCGCCAACTCTATGAACCTGCTCATCATCGGCCGCGCGATTCAGGGCTTCGGCGCTGGATTCATGATGATTTCCTCCCAGTCCATCATTGCTGAGGTCACCACGGCTCGTGAGCGCGGCAAGTTCATGGGCATCATGGGCGGCGTTTTCGGCTTGTCCTCCGTCCTCGGCCCAGTCCTCGGTGGCTGGTTCACTGATGGTCCCGGCTGGCGCTGGGGCCTGTGGATGAATATCCCCCTCGGTCTTCTCGCCATGACCGTTTGTGTGCTCGTTCTGCACCTGCGCGTTGGTGATACTGACTTGCGCAAGTTTGATGCCTTGGGCGCCACGTTCATCGCCATCACGACCGCCTCGCTCATCCTCATGACCACCTGGGGCGGCACCCAGTATGAGTGGTCGGATCCCGTCATTCTCACCTTGGCCGTCATCGTTGTGATCGGTGCTGTCATCACGGTCTTCGTCGAGAAGCGGGCCAAGGAGCCTCTGATCCCAGTTCTGCTGTTTAAGAACCGCAACATGGTGCTCACGACGGCCGCCGGCATGGTGCTAGGCCTGGCTATGTTCGGTGTGCTGGGCTACATGCCGACCTACCTGCAGATGGTGCATACCCTGACGCCGACCAAGGCGGGCCTCATGATGATCCCGATGATGCTCGGCATGATCGGCACTTCTACAACAGTGGGATTCATCATCGCCCGAACCGGCCACTACAAGCGCTACCCCATCATCGGTCTCGCCATTACGGCAGGCGCGCTGTTCTGGATGTCGAAGCTGACTGTGGATACCTCCCTGACTCAACTTGGCGCTGAGTTCCTCGTCTTCGGCATCGGCCTCGGCTTCGTTATGCAGGTGCTCGTTCTCATCGTTCAGAACTCCTTCCCCGTGGCGCTGGTGGGCACCGCAACGGCGGCCAACAACTTCTTCCGCCAGATCGGTTCAGCTATGGGTGCCTCCTTGGTGGGTTCGCTGTTCATCCACAACATGAAGGATGAGTTGGCCGCCAACATGCCTGCCGCCATTGCTTCCATGGGCAAGGCTGGCGCGCCCTTTGCAGAAAAGTTCAGCGCTGAGGGCGGCGGTTCCTCTAGCCTGACCCCGTCGATGGTGGCACAGCTTCCGGACCCCATCCGCGACGTCATCCTCAACGCCTACAACGACGGCCTCACCCCGGTCATCCTGCTCATGGTCCCGATGGCGATCATCGCTCTCCTGCTCATCCTGCCGGTGCGGGAGGAGCACCTCAAGGAGACCATCGACTAGGACGTCGGTCCCCGCTCAACAACAAGAAATCCTCGCTACGAACAATGACGTAGCGAGGATTTTTCATACCAGAGTATTTAACGCAGAATTCCCAACTGGCGCGCCACCTGGGCAGCTACACCAATGAGCGCAAGCACGCCGGCAATGATGACCACGATGGTTCCAGCATCCGCACCACCGGAGCTTAGGTTTCCAGCAAGAGACTTCTTGGTCACCTGCACGATCTTGGTGACTTGGTTGTCCGACAACTGGGGCTGACCATTGCGCACCACATAGGTGTTAAAGGTGACGGTCACGGTTCCCTCCGACTTAGCCTCGTAGGTACCGTCCTCGTTGACTTTAAGAACCTCAGGATCGCTTGAGCTTGGCGACGCCACCGGCACCCCTAGCTTCGCTCCCCAGAATCCATCGATGCTCAAGCCCAGGCTGCCTTGGCTTCCCACCGAGGTGCCTCCAGTCGTCATCAGTTCGGCATCATTGACTGCACTTTCCGGCACAGCGATGGGGAATGCGTGGCGGCCGGTGATGCGAGCGGGTTCACCCGGCATATCGCGATTGGAGAAGAAGCCTGCGGTGACCTTTCCTACCTGTGCCTGAGCAAAAGTTACGTGAACGGGATCAATGATCGAGTAGAAGTGGCCATTCTGTGGATTCCTTTGTCCGTTTGCACGAACAAGCTGTTCCCACTCACTGGAGCCTTGGTTGCTATCCGTCGACCACGATGCAATAGCGCCCGGCATGTCTGCCGTGGTGAGATTTTCTCCGGCCAACAGATTATCGATGACCCCAAAGGCCCCTACCCCAGGGAGCCGCTCGTGGTTGAAATCCAAATTCTCCTCCGCAGCGCGCTGCAAAACCGCGTGCTCAAGGCCACGATCCCAAGAAATCGCATTCATATACTCTTCACGGGTGTGATAGCCCGCAGCGGCAGCTGCCTGCTGCAGCGTTGCACCGTCGAAGGGAAGATTCGCATCCCAAGCCTTGCCGCGCAGCTGACGAACTTGGCGGGTAACCAAGTCAATGTCGGATTGCATGACCGGCTCGGCAAAGACATATGCCAGAGCGCCATCGGGATAGTTAACGTTGAGCTCTGCTACAGGAACGGAGCCAGCAGGTGGAAACTCAGCAGCCGTGGCAACGGGCGCTACAAAAGCACCGGTCGACACGGCTACGGCGGTAGAAAGGGCAAGCACAGAGGTGCGGAAAGACATGATTCGCCTTCGATAGAGAGTGGATGAGAACAGGTTCTATTCTATCCCCACTCCTGCCCTGGTATTAGAAAAGTGAGATAATTACTTCCTCTTCTCGTTGGCTGCTGCCTTCTTTTCCTCCGGCTTAGGCAGAAGCAACTCGTATACATCGGTATCGCGCCACTGGCCGGCGAGCTCGCCGTAGGTCATCTTTGCCATGTGGGAGTAGGTGCCCACCTTGACGAAGCCGCGGGACTTGTGCAGCCCGGCAGAACCTTCGTTCTCCGGGAAGATCCATGAGTGAATGGCCCACTTGTGCAGGTCACGGCATACCTCGATGAGCTGATCCAACAAGGCGCCGCCAATACCGCGGCCCTGGGCCTCTTTGCTCAGGTAAATGGAATCCTCCACCACGCCGTGGAACACGGTGCGGGTAGACGCTTGCGCAGCGCAGACCCAGCCGAGAACCTTCGAGTCATCGTCCGCCTCCACCGCAACGAAGACTGACGACATGATCTTGACGTTCTTAAACTCCTCGAAGGTCAGCGACCGGGTCTCGTAGGTAGCGTGGCCGGTGTTGAGGCCCTGCTCGTAGATTTCGCGCATTTGCGGGTAGTCCGCCGCAGTGAATGGACGGATGCGGAAATCCTTCTTCTTGTCTTTCGCGTTGTCGCTCATAGGACAATTATTACTGAGCACGCACGACCAATGCCAAGCAGACCCCTACAAGATCGCCATTCGCGAACGAGTTAGTTCTCACCTTCCAGCAAATCGGTGACAAGTTCCGCAATGGCAGAGCGCTCAGAGCGCTGCAACGTGATGTGAGCGAAGAGCTCATGCCCTTTGAGCTTTTCAATGACTGCCTGCACACCGTCGTGCCGGCCCACGCGCAGGTTATCTCGCTGCGCCACGTCATGGGTCAGTACCACGCGCGATCCGCGGCCCAAACGGGACAAGACAGTCAGCAACACGTTGCGCTCCAACGACTGGGCCTCATCGACGATGACGAAGGAATCGTGCAGGCTGCGGCCGCGGATATGGGTCAGTGGGAGAACTTCCAAGAGGCCTCGGTCTTGGACTTCATCCATGACGTTTTCCGATACGAGACCCTCCAACGTGTCGTAGACCGCCTGCGCCCACGGGTTCATCTTCTCACTCTCGGAGCCAGGCAGGTATCCCAGGGACTGCCCACCCACCGCATACATCGGGCGGAAAACCACGATGCGGCGGTGTTCCCCACGCTCCAGCACAGCTTCTAGACCGGCGCACAAGGCCAACGCAGACTTACCGGTACCTGCACGGCCTCCAATGGACATGATGCCCACGGAAGGATCCAGCAGCAGATCCAAAGCTACCCGCTGCTCAGCCGAGCGCCCCTGGAGACCAAAGACATTCGCATCACCGCGTACCAAGCGCACTGCGCCCTCGGCTGTCATGCGGCCCAGCGCTGATTGCCCGCCTGCCTGCAGCGTCACGCCACAGTGCACCGGAAGGTCCTCGACGCGGGTGCCGGCGGTGGTCACTGATCCGTCGATAAGCACCTCGCCTTCCCCATAGAGCTCATCGATGACCTCCGCGGTGGTCTGCACCGTAGCCATACCGGTGTATCCCGTGAGCACAACGTCCTGCGCGTGGTACTCATCTGCCTGCAGGCCCACGGCGCCCGCCTTAACGCGCAGCGGAACATCCTTGGTCACCAGGACGGTGTCCTTGCCCTCGTGCTGCAGGTTGAGCGCGCAGGCCAGGATTCGGTGGTCTCCCTCCGGCCCACGGAAGGCCGCTGGCAGCAAGGACTGATCCTGGTGATTCAGCTCCACGCGCAGCGTTCCGCCCGCGGCGTTGACGGGAAGAGGCTGATCCAGCGCCTCATAGGTAGCGCGGAGGTCCTCCAAAAAGCGAAGAGCTTGGCGGGCGAACCAGCCAAGCTCCGGGTGATGACGTTTTCCTTCCAACTCAGAGATAACGACGATGGGCAGCACCACATCGTGCTCTGCGAATTTACGCAACGCCCAGGGGTCGGAGAGGAGGACGGAGGTATCGATGACATAGGTCTTGGTAACCACAGCGGCCTCGTGCGGCTGCTCGGTCAGGACGGAAGGATTGGTCATAGCGGCAGGGTTCTCCCTTGTTATGCCCGCCCCAACTCAACGACCTGGGTGGGCATGGTGAAGCTGGTGGTTTTTCGAACTGTCCGGACGTCCCTGTGAACCTCCGGACACCGTCCACGCTAGAGAGCAAAGGTTGAAATTACATGGGTGCAAGATGAACAGTATTAAAACGACAATCCCCAGAGCCACACCATCCCCACCAGTCGGCTCGCTCCCTCACAAACCACAAAGAAATGCTCCGCACTGGTTTTACAGTGCGGAGCATTTCTTAGAAAGCTGGCTCTATTGTGAGCCCTCTTAGTTAATGGTGGCCTCGTACTCGCCGGACTCACCCTGCATCCAGGAGATGGTGCCGTTGGTGAATTCCTGTACCCAGCCGTTGCCCTCGGCCTTCTCCGGGGCGGTCGGCAGGCCAACCTTGCTGTCCAAGCCGCCTTCCTCGGTCCAGGTCTCAGCGATCTTGCCGATGATCGGCTGGGAGCCATCGTCCTCGCTGAATGCCAGCAGCTTGTCCTTGGCGAAGGTAGCAACGCTACCGGCATCGGTGGACTCGATGGACTCCGGATCGCCCCACTCGGCGGCCTTGTCCTTGATGGCCTGTGCAAAGTCGGCAGGGACCTCTACTTCGCCGTTAGCGGTGGAGACGCTCTCCTTATCGCCCTTGGCACCCTCAGAATCAGCGGAATCCGCGTCGGAGGACTCCGCCTCAGAGGAATCAGCACCCTCGGAATCGGAAGCCTCAGAATCAGAAGCCTCAGCGGACTCGGAACCGTTGATGGAGTCCTTAGCCTCATTAGCAGCGGAACCGGCAGCATCGGTAGCGTCGGACGCGGCGGACTGTGCAGCGTCGCCAGCGTCCTTAGCGGCGTCCTCGGCATCGGAGCAGGCAACGACACCCAGGGACAGGGTGGCAGCGGCGATACCAGCAGCGAAACGACGAGTCATCTTCTTCATTATCTAAACCTTTCTCTTTTGTTGAGCACTGTTCTAAGTACTTTTGTTGGGAACGAAGTCCACCGTAGGCTCGGCCGCGGCCGCCCCGCCACCGATGCACCTATGATTTGACAACAAAGAGCCTTCCTTATCTACGTTTCCGCTGCTGAGACCCCCTATATCTTTTCGATAACGGTTTGGAAATCGAGTCCTTGTGAGACTTTCCTTGCGACTTTCTGCGTGCTTGTTTAGCCTTTGCTTTGTCACGGGCACTGCGCTTCTCAGCAACATTGCGGGAAGAATTCCGCGTCCTTCCCTTCGCCACGCCGACGAAATCCTGAATCTCGTCACCATCGTCTGCTCGGCGCCACACCAAAGCGATCTCCGTGCGCGCAACAGTGGGATCCTCCAGACCTAGAGCCACTACTTGCTTCTTGCTGAGCACCTTCAGCAGAGGTCGAGGTGCGATGGCCACGCCCACGTTGGCTGCCACAACTTGGAGAGCGGTACGCAGGGCAGGGACGTCGACGCTGCCATCCTGCGCAATCCGGTAATTCACGATCTCTTCGGCTACATCCTCCGATGTAATGTCCTCCCCTACCTCGGCGTACACGGAATCCTTCGGAACTGCGATCCCAGGCGCTTCCTCGTACAGCCGAACCACATGAAAGCTGTCATCGACCCGCGGATCTGGCAGGCGGGTCAGAGCAAGGTCAGCTTCCTGGGCAAGAAGAGCCGCCATCGCATCATCGGCGTCGGCGGTCACCAGGGACTCGAGAGAATGCGAGTCACGGTAGCGGCGAAACCATTTACCGGGTTCTGTACCAGTGCAAAAGACAAGGCGGAGCATGCACCTCATACTACGGTGCTGCTAGCGTGGTGAGCGTGACTGATACCCCGAATAATGAAACCCCAGCCAACGAAACCCAGCAGCCTTCCGGTACCGCCATGCGCGCGCAAACCGCAGCTAAAAAGCTGGGCATCTACCTGCCGGCCGCCCCGGAGGAGTTTCAAGCCAATGCAGTAACGCACGCGCAATTGCGCGACTTGCAGGAGAACCCACCGGAGTGGCTGGCCACCCTACGCCGCGAGGGCCCGCACCCGCGCCCGGTGGTGGCACAGAAATTGGGCATTTCCGTGACCGCGCTGAAGAAGAACGAGATGGACCGCCCTCTGACCACCGCAGAAATCAAAGAGCTCCTCAGCGCAATGCCCGAGTGGCTCGAGGCCGCCCGGAAAGCTCACGCTGAGGAGCGCAAGGAAGCTTAGACCAGCTTCCAGTCCTCAAGGCCGTCGTAGAGCGGGAAGTCCGCGGCGACCTTCTCCACGCGGGCACGCAGCTTGGCGACGTCCGCGTTCTTACCATTTGCCAGCGCGGTACCGATAACATCGGCCACCTCGGTGAAGGCCGCCGCGTCAAGACCGCGGGTAGCCAAGGCCGGGGTACCAATGCGCAGGCCGGAGGTGACCATCGGCGGGCGCGGATCGTTCGGAACCGCGTTGCGGTTCACGGTGATGCCGACCTCGTGGAGGAGGTCCTCTGCCTGCTGGCCATCGAGCTCAGAGTTGCGCAGATCCGCCAGGACGAGGTGCACGTCGGTGCCTCCGGTGAGAACGTCGACGCCCGCCTTGGTGCAATCCTCAGCGGTTAGGCGCTCAGCCAGAATACGAGCGCCCTCCAGGGTGCGCTCCTGTCGCTCCTTGAACTCCTCGGTGGCCGCAATCTTGAGAGCAATAGCCTTTGCCGCGATGACGTGCATCAGCGGACCACCCTGCTGGCCCGGGAAGACGTTGGAATTGATCTTCTTGGCAAAGTCCTGCTTGGCCAAGATAATTCCGGAGCGCGGGCCACCAAGCGTCTTGTGCACGGTGGAAGACACAACATCGGAGTGCGGCACCGGGGAGGGGTGCAGACCGGCGGCCACGAGGCCCGCGAAGTGCGCCATATCCGTCCACAGGTAGGCGCCGACCTCATCGGCGATGGAGCGGAAGGCCTCAAAGTCGATGGTCCGCGGGTAGGCGGACCAACCAGCAATGATCACCTGCGGCTTCTCAGCCAGAGCCTGCTCGCGGACCTTGTCCATGTCGAGGCGCATGGTCTCCGGGTCAACCTCATACGCGGCAACGTCGTAAAGCTTGCCGGAGAAGTTCAGCTTCATACCGTGGGTCAGGTGGCCGCCATGCGCCAAGGACAGGCCCATGATCTTGTCACCCGGCTGGATCAACGACGCCAGCACCGCAGCGTTGGCCTGGGCACCGGAGTGCGGCTGGACGTTGGCAAATTCGGCGTCGAAAAGCGCCTTGGCACGATCGCGAGCCAGGTCCTCCACGACATCAACGTGCTCGCAGCCGCCGTAGTAGCGGCGCCCCGGGTAGCCCTCTGCGTACTTGTTGGTGAGAACAGAACCCTGCGCCTGCAGAACGGCGCGGGGGACGAAGTTCTCCGAAGCAATCATCTCGAGGGTATCGCGCTGACGAGCGATCTCACCAGAAATAGCATCGAAGACCTCGGGGTCAAGATCTCGCATCTCCTGGTAGCGCACGTCTGAATTGTTCGTAGTCGTCATGAAAGCGTGGTGTCCCTTCCTACAGATGGTCAAAATAGCCAGCAGCGCCCGCTCGCAGCACAACACCACCGGCTTTAGAAATCGCCGAAGCTAGTTCTACATCCTAACGCCCCTATCCCCCGCGCGGGGGCCTCTAAGAATCTTTTCATTCGGGGCAATTGCACGAGGCGCCGGATGCAGTGCGACAATAGTCGGCATGGCGCGAATGACCGATGCGAGCCCGTACCTCGATTTTGACCGCGATACGTGGCGTGCCCTGCGTAAATCCATGCCACAGGTGTTGACGGCCACCGAGGTGGAAAAACTCCGTGGTATTGGTGACCGCATCGATCTCACCGAGGTGGCGGAAGTCTATCTGCCGCTATCCCGTCTCATTCACATGCAGGTGGAGGCCCGCCAGAAACTCACCGCCGCCACCGAGGCCTTTTTGGGTAACCCACCGACGCACGTGCCTTTCGTCATCGGCGTCGCCGGCTCCGTCGCCGTGGGCAAATCGACGACGGCGCGCTTGCTCCAAGTGCTCTTGGAACGCTGGGATTCCCACCCGAAGGTCGACCTCGTCACCACCGATGGTTTCCTCTACCCCACCGCCTACCTCAAAGAGCACGGGCTAATGCAGCGCAAGGGCTATCCGGAGTCTTATGACCGCCGCGCGCTCATGCGATTTGTTACCGACGTTAAATCCGGCAAACCACTGGTTACCGCACCGCTGTATTCGCACGTGTCCTATGACATCGTCCCCGATGAATTCCAAGAGGTCCGGCAACCGGACATCCTCATCTTGGAAGGCCTCAACGTCCTGCAGACCGGGCCAACCCTCATGGTGTCAGATCTCTTTGACTTCTCTGTCTACGTCGATGCCCGCGTGGACGACATTGAGAAGTGGTACATCGACCGCTTCCTCAAGCTCCGGCACACTGCCTTCCGCGAGCCGGGCGCGCACTTCGCTTCCTTCGCGGACATGACGGATGAGGAAGCCTACGCGCAGGCACGTGAGATCTGGCAGTCCATCAACCTGCCCAACCTCATTGAGAATATTCTGCCCACCCGGGTGCGCGCTTCCCTGGTTCTGCGCAAAGGATCACACCATTTGGTGGAACAGGTCAGGATGCGCAAGCTCTAGGCGGCGTAACCCGGCTAGCGCCCAAAGCGGCGCGAGCGCTGAGAATAGTCGCGCAAGGCACGCAGGAAATCCACCCGGCGAAATGCTGGCCAGTAGGTATCCGTGAACCAAATCTCGGAATAGGCTGCCTGCCACAGAAGGAACCCGGACAGCCGCTGTTCACCGGAGGTACGAATGACGAGGTCGGGATCCGGCAACCCTTTGGTGTACAGGTTGCCCGTGATGGCCTCCGCCGTCACGTTCTCCGCGATTTCTTCAGCGCTCAGCCCCTTGCGTGCTTCACTACGGATCAAGTTCTGTACGGCATCCACAATTTCTTGGCGCCCGCCGTAGCCCACCGCAATATTGACGATGACACCTTGGTGATCCTCGGTAGCCTCAGCCGCACTCTGCATCTTGGCTGTGACCTGCTCGGGGAGCAGATCTAGGTGCCCGACCAGGCGGATCTGACAATCCAAGTCACCCTGGGAGAGGTGCGTGACGACATCCGAGATGATGTCGAAAAGCAACTGCACTTCCTGCTCGCTGCGCTTCAAGTTTTCCGTCGACAGCAAGTAGATAGTGACGACTTCAATGTCGGTGCCCTGGCACCACGAAATCATCTCACTGATCTTCCGCGCGCCTTGCCGGTGGCCGTGGCTGATATCCGTAAAGCCCGCCTCGCGCGCCCAGCGGCGATTGCCATCCGCCATGATTGCCACGTGGCGTGGTTGCGGTTTGTTTTTAATCTCACGCGTTAGGCGCGCCTCATAGAGGGGGTATAGGAGCTGGCTTAGGAACTTCACGGTGGAGAAACGTCCTCTGCGTTAAAAGATGGACTTCTTGCTGTTATCGAGGATGCCGGCTTCCTTCATTGCCGCATCGACCGCCTCATCATCAAAAGGATCGATGCCATGATCCTGCGCGAACATGGTGCGGCGGCGGAAGCGCGAATAGCGGCGGTGAAAGTTCCAGCCTGCAAAAAGGACGGCCACTCCCATGAGAACGAGGATCAGCAAACCAATGGGCGAGGCCTTACCGAACTCCGGTCCCACCGGCCCGCTTTGGCTCCCTTGGGCGAGCAGGGCGACGTCATGCGCCGCGAAGTACAAAGCGTTCATACTTTAAGATTCCCCTACTTCCGGGATTCCCGCAAACAGGTCGTCCTCTGGCAGTGAGGACGAGACACGGGTCTTGGCCAACTCGAACTCCTCCGTTGGCCAATGCTCCTGCTGCACGGCGACGGGCGTAGCGAGGAAAGCACCAGCCGGATCGATTTGGGTGGCGTGCGCGCGCAGGGCGTCCTCCCGGTTTTGGAAGTAATCCGCGCACTCTACCTGCGTGGTCACGCGCGCCATGATGTCACCAAAAGCGGTGTCCCAGCGCGCCAGCATCGGCTCATAGGGGCTAATCTTTCCCTCTTCTACAAGGAGGTCGTGAAAGATCTTCATTCTCTGGTACACGAAACCGTGCGTGTAGTAGAGCTTCTGCGGCTCCCACGGCTCTCCCAATTCTGGGTGGTAGGCGGCATCGCCCGCCTTCTCCCACGCCAACATAGAAGCACGGTAGACCATGAGGTGATCCGGGTGCGGGTAGCCGCCGTTTTCGTCATAAGTAATGATGACTTGGGGGCGGAACTCCCGAATGATCTCCACGAGTTCTTGGGCCACATCATCATCTTCTTTGAGAGCAAAGCAGCCCTCAGGCAGCAGGTCCTTGATATTGGGGGCCAGCGGATTACCCGGAAGGCCCGAGTCCACGTGCCCGAGCCACCGGTGCTGTACTCCCAAGGCGGCGGCGGCCTTCGCCATTTCTTCACGACGAATACTGCCCATGTTCTCGAGGACGCCGGGACGGTCCATGGCTGGGTTGATGATATCCCCCCGCTCACCGCCGGTGCAGGTCACGACGAGGACTTCCGCTCCCTCCGCGGCATACTTCGCGGTCGTCGCAGCACCCTTCGAGGATTCATCGTCAGGGTGCGCGTGAATAGCCAAAAGGCGCTTTGTGCTCACTGGGTGATACATCTCCCTACATCGCTTCTTTAAACAGAGGCCCAGTCTAGTGGATAGTAACTTCGTAGCGACCGTTGGATAGAATCAGACTCATGTCTGACGCCCAACCTGCTTCTCGCTCCGCACGCGCACGGTCTCGCTACGGTTCCTCGTCCTCCTCTGCTCGCACGGGGAAATCCTGGACCAATCGGGCCCTAGTCCTGATTTTCCTGGGCATGCTGGTGGCGGCCGTCGTCTTTGGCGTGCAGTACGTGCGCAGCCAACAGAAAATTAACGCGGACATCTCCTATGTCACCCACGAGATTCTTTCCGACGATACCGCCCGCGTGTGGGTAGACATCACCCGCAACCGCGTGGAGGAGCCTGCCTATTGCATCGTGCAGGCTTTTGACTATTCCAAGGCAGAGGTGGGCCGCCGCGAAATTGCCGTGCCGGCTGGCGGCGAAGCCGCCCAGCGCGTCGCCGTGGACATCCCTACCAATCACCCTGCCGTCGCCGGTGGCGTCTACGGCTGCTCCGGAAATATCCCCTCCTACCTCGATATCAGCACCATGGATTCTGCGGGTGAGGCAAACGCCGAGTAAAAGCCCAGCTATGCTAGTATGTTGAGCGTTCTGAATGGGCCGCGCCACCTGCGCTTTTAGGCCCAGTCTTTAAGAAATAAAACCGTTCATCAGGAACCGTCAACGGAAGGTTGCACTATGGCTGAGCAGCAGAAGCAGTACATCACCCCGGAAACCAAGGCCAAGCTCGAGGCCGAGCTGCAGGCCCTCATCGACCACCGCCCGGTCGTCGCCGCCGAGATTAATGAGCGCCGCGAGGAAGGTGACTTGAAGGAGAACGCGGGTTACGACGCCGCCCGCGAAATGCAGGACCAGGAAGAGGCCCGCATCAAGCAGATCTCCGAGGTTCTGGCTAACTCCACCACCGAGCGCACCGCCGTCCAGGAAGGCGTTGCCCACATCGGTTCTGTCGTCCATGTCTACTACAACGGTGACAAGGAAGACCGCGAGACCTTCCTTATCGGTACCCGCGCTGCGGCATCGGATAACAAGGATCTGGAGACCTACTCCGAGCAGTCCCCGCTGGGTGCTGCCCTCCTGGGTGCTGCTGAGGGCGAAACCCGCGAGTACACCGCGCCGAACGGCAAGACCTTGTCGGTGACCGTGGTCTCCGCGGCACCTTATGATTCCGCAAAGGCCGCAACTCCGCGCAAGTCCTAATTTATACTGCTCTTAGGTCATCGTTTTTCTGAGAAAGAGTTTTATCACATGAAGAAGTTCACTCGTTTCGCTGCCGCTGGTCTGGTTGTCTCCGCTGGACTCACCCTGGCTGCTTGCCACCCGCCGAGCGAGCAGGATTCCACTGAGAAGGTCGACACCGGTGCCACCTTCACCGGTGAGGCGCCGGGTGCTGGTGCATCCGAGTCCACCGCAGCAACGGCTGAGACTGAAGCCACGGCTGAGACTGAGGTTGCTCCGGCCGAGTACACCACTGCTCCGGTTCAGCAGTAGGCTCACCGTCAGCTTAAAGCGAAAGCGGCGTCCCGTTATTCGGGCGCCGCTTTTCGCGTTATGAGGTTATGAGAGAATATCCCTCACCCACGGCCCCTAGTTTTCTTCCCGGGCCCACTCGCCGATGACTCCGGGCAGCACCGCGGGCGCTTCACCGAGGAGATCTCGGCGGTTCGGATCGCGTTCAACCTGCGTGGTGACGGATTTGATCCTCTTTTCGCTTTCACCGCCGCGGGCTGCTCCGCCCATCATGGGCATCATCCGCATACCCGCGCCGCGGGTTTGACCGCCGCTAGCCTTCGCGGCGCCTGCTCCCCCAGCGGCACCTACGACACTATTTGTACCGCCAGCGTTACCAATACCACCGGCGCTGCCGGCGCCGACGCCGCCAACTCCACCAGCGCCACCGATCACTCCTCCTCCGGCCATACTGCCTGCGCTTAGCGACGCCCTTCCGTCCCTCTGCAGTCCACTCCCCGCTACGGCCCCGGGAAGGCCACCGATAACCGGGTGCGTACCCGTCTGCGGTCCGCTGGGCGCAGTACCGAAGCCGCCTAGCCCCGCCGCTGCAGTCGTCGGATTCGCCGACATCTCCGGTAACCGGCCCAGCCCCCGGCCGCTGAGTCCGGCAACACCCCCAGGTAGCGCGTTGCCGCGCGCATTCGCAAGGCCAACGGCGCCAAGTCCCTGCCCACCGGCACCGCTGCCTAGGCCTCCTAGTCCACTCAGACCAGCGCCAATGTTCGGCGCACCAATCTGAGTTGCCGACGTCCCCGGAACACCAGCATGAGACGGGTTCAGTGTTCCTACGCCTGCGCTCGCGGCCGACGTGTTCACGTCCGCCGCACTAACGGGTGCCAACGAATCTCCGAAACCCAACTCGCTGAGGATCGTGCGTCCACGATCATGCAATGCGCTATGAAACTTCGCGATGTCACCAGCATCCATCCCAACGCTTTCAAGCCCCTGGATTTCACCGTCTGCAACGCCGAAGGAACCTGGCCCGACGGCGCCGCTTTCCATCGCCTCAGCAATCTGCTGCGGCCAGGCAACGCCTTCCGTGGTGTAGCGGGATCCATCACCTGCGACCGCGCCGAATTGGGTACTGACATCCCCACCACCGCTGGGTGGTGCCGCATCCATGAGCGCGTGCTGATAGGGCATGGCGGCAATAACCTGCTGTTGAAGCACGCCCTGCATATATCCCAACGCCGCCTGTTCTGCGGCCTCGCGTGCGACGGGATCTGGAATTGCTGCTACCTCGAAGGCCAAGGCGATTGCCTCTGGCTGCACATTCATTAGCTGCGCTTGGAAGCCGAACAGCTTTTGTTGCATGACCTCGGCATTGGCAATGAAGTGTGTGCCCGCCTTCGCAACTTCACGAATCTTCTGGGCCGCTCGCGTGGTGGCTTCGCTATCATTCTCCTCCTCCAACGACGCGGCCGAGTTTTCCAGCCCCGCTACGATATCGGCGACTTCTCCACTCAAGGCTCCCCACCGCGCATTCGCTTCCGAGACATCCCAGAAACGGGTGCTGAACAAGTTGGATGCCAGTCCCATGATTGATGCACCGGTGTCAACGATGGGAACCGTAAACCCAAATGGGCTGTATCCCGGATCTGGTTGCGACACGATCGGCATCGCCTCCGCCGCGCCCCCGCCACCGGCGTCTGCGACATCCAGCCCTCTGCTGTTGAGCTCATCCTGTGATTCGAAGCCGGCGAGCTCGGTCTGGAGCGCCTCTGCTAACCATGCCAGTTGCGTGTTAAAGCCTTGCAATGAACGCTGGGCGGAACCTGGATCATGAGTAAGCACTCGTTCATGAATACCCCCAACCTCCTTTATTCCCGTAACAGGAGAAAACCCACTGTTAAGCGGAGAGTGCGCTTTATCCGCGATACCCTTGAGCTGTGCCGATAGTCCATTTATTTCCGATAGTTGATTGAACAAGTTTGACAAGTTAATTTGCATATTTGTTCCTTTATGTAGCAAGCGTGTAAAGAATTTCTTCCCCTAGAGCGCAGCGCTCTTCGTCCCCCTGAAATGCACCAAAACCGCTGAATTCGAGTACTAGGGTTCCCCTAACTGTCTCTAGATATACGGTGCAGAATAGCCGTCCAAAAGTAGGATCCTGGAGGGCAATAACTGGTAGTTTCTCCCCTTCATAAATCCTTCGGCCCCCAGATTGTCTTTCCAGTTGTTCAATACCAATATCCGTTACCCCCAACCCGACAAAGGCGGTCTGACCATCTGAGTTTTCAGCTTCAAACCCACAGTGAGAAAAGCCGGATTCTCGTACGCTCGACTCCAAGCGCGTGTCCAAACCTGCTTCTTCTAAATCAATCCCCGCAATTTCGCTACATGGATCAAACACCTGAAAGCCAGGCTCCGTACGATCAAATTCACCAAGTGGCGGTAGTACCCCACCGCCCGCACGAGACTCACTGCTTGAAGCTTGAGACTCTCGCACCTTCGTGGCGGTGGCTTCAGCGACCCCCGAGTCCACTGAGCCACCGCCGGACATGTCGCCAGAAAAGTTGCTAAAGCCCCCCGAGTTTTTACCATTGTCGCGAGCACTAAGGCCCAGCGGAGCTGCACAGTTTGAAAGCACCCCTATACAAACCGCCACCAACGCAAGGCCCCCGATTCGCTTCATGGTTTCCCTTCAACCAACTTTTCTGACTATCAGAAGCCCCTCACCAGAGCCAAGCTCAGCGAGCGGCTTCTGCGACCAGAATGCACGAGAATGCGCAATATGTCGCGCCA
Source organism: Corynebacterium sp. HMSC074A09 (assembly GCF_001811545.1). Lineage (NCBI taxonomy): Bacteria > Bacillati > Actinomycetota > Actinomycetes > Mycobacteriales > Corynebacteriaceae > Corynebacterium > Corynebacterium sp. HMSC074A09. Next base: position 41,514 of record NZ_KV805124.1, read on the forward strand.
ACCCCACATAGTCCATTTTCAATGGGTTGCAGATAATGATGTATTAGATGCGAGTGATAAAAGGTTCATAAATAGGTGCTGGTCGTCGCCTGTAAGAATTGTGGGTGCGCGCCGTGAGACTCTTGTGCCTGCGCTGCCGATTATGACCATGCAGGTGCCCCCTAATTACAACACTGTTAACATTCGTTCGTCGTTTTTCACCCTGCAGGCACGACCCCATCACGCGTTTCGGAAGTAAGAGCCAGCTTCATCCACGCAACTGTCCATAAAACCACCTGTAACCTTGCACAACTTCCATGGAGAAGGGTGGCAACCAGTCGTAGAAAGTGAATCCAGGCCACACGCCGTACTGCTGCCAAAGTTCACTCCGGAACACCGTGGACGGGATTCTCCATCCGTTTTTCCGACTTGGGTGATCGAACATTTCTCCCAAGACAACGGCATCTTCTCGCCGATTTGCACTTTTTGCAAGGCTTGTTTCTTTCTCTTCGCGCCCCGCCTGGCAAGGTGAGAAATTGCCAATTGAGGCACACAAATAATCGCAAGACCCCTGGCACACGTGTACTAACAATGGGGAAGGCACTCTTCTCATGCCTAGGACATCGCCACCTATCGCGCAGCACTGAGCGCCTTGCTTCCCCACGGGGGTTGTAGTTGCAAGCGAACTGGACATAGAAAACCGGCGGCCGGCACCCAGAAGTCGTTGTGGGTGCCGGCCGCCGGTTCTTAAAGGCGGTGCCGAGGCTAGTCCCTGAAGTAGCTCAGCAGACGGAGAATCTCGGTGTAGAGCCAGACCAGGGTCACAGCCAAGCCGAGAGCGATGCCCCAAGCATACTGAGCCGGAGCGCCCTGGCGGATGAGACGGTCAGCCTGATCAAAGTCCGTCATGAAGGACAGGGAGGCCAGAACGATACAGACCAAGGAGAAGATGATGGCAAGCATGCCGCCATCACGCAGCGGGTTAAAGCCGAAGAAGATAGCTCCCAGGAAGTTGCCCAGCGCCATCACAGCCACGCCGGCGATGAGGCCGAACATAATCTTGTTGAACTTCGGGGTGACCTTGACTGCACCGGTCTTGTAGACCATCAGCATGCCGATAAATACGCCAACGGTGCCCATGATGGCCTGGCCGATAAGCGCCATACCATCGGAGTTACCGAAGGATACGCCGGCAAACATGAGCGAGAATCCGCCCACGAAAAGGCCTTCAAACACTGCGTAGATCAACGTCACCGCAGCAGATCCGAACTTCTTACCAAACGTTGAGACCAGAACAGTAACGAAACCGCCCAGCGCACCAACCAAGGTAAGAATCATTGAGATGCCCGGGTTGATCAACTCACCAATAGCGAAGTTGAGTACGGCCATAACGATAATGACGCCCAAGGTGATGCCAGTCTTGGTCACGACATCATCAACCGTCAGCGGACGATCAGCGCTGCGGTTTTCTTGGCTGAATGGATTGTCACTCTGCCCGTAGGGATTACCCTGGGTCTGGCTTTGGCTGGACGAGAGGGAACTCATCACGGGGTTACTAGAACGCACGCGAATCCCGATTCCTTTCACAGTCTTTCTCTAAAAGCAGCCCCGGAGGGGGTGCCGTGTTTGTCATTTCACTGGGATCAACGTGCCCCATTGCTAGGAAGTTCCCAAAAATCCCAAAATTCGCAAAATTGTCCACACGTGTCAACGAAACGTCGGGAAGCTCCGCTGCGCTGAGGTAGCACACTGTGTCCTTGGCTAAGGATTGTGAGGTCTTCTCCCCGCTCCTCGTCCAAGGACGCTGCGAAGAGGCTAGGGTTCTTTTCATTCACTATCACTTCAATGGAAGGCAGCAAGCAGCATGAAGAAATTTAGCCTTGCGGTTGCTGCTATTGCTTTTGCCCTCGGCAGTTGCAGCACCGGGCCCGCACCTGAACCAAGCCCAACGAGTACTAGCAACAACGAAACTGGGCCCGACGAGGCGCCACCAAGCACAAGCCCGTCCAGTACCTCCCCCGCAGACGCCTCCACATCCACGGAACCAGAGTCCCACGTGGAAGAGGCACAACCTGACCCAGAACTTCTCGCATCCGACGCTCCTGTAGCAGTAGAACAAGTACCCGCGGAACCCACCGTCGTGGAATGCCTTGAGGGCACCCCTGGCCCAGCACGATGGTCAGACGGCACTGTCTCCTACTCCCAGTGGTGCTTCGATACGCGTGGTGGTGAGCAGTATCTCGAAGACGAGCGAAACGCCGGACTAGTCCCATCCGAAGAACAGCAGCTAAAGCAACCAAGCCCGTGGGTACAAGGCCAAATTGATTGGGCTAACTGCCTCGAATCAGGGAAGACCAAAGAGCAGTGTCGGGAAGAACTGAACTAGGAATCCGACAGACAGGGCTGGAAGTTGTAGTCGGCTTCCACGCTTGTCTGCTTTGGGGCCAATCCACACGTACCCCTACACAAGCAGTGTCTGAGCCAACATGTCCGCGTAATTTTTGGACACTTTTTGGACACCTTCGCGCCTTTTTGGCGATCTTCTCCAGCGTTTCCGCTGGTCATGGTGCCCCCAGTGGTGCCCCCAGTGGGACTCGAACCCACACTGAATCGATTTTAAGTCGACTGCCTCTGCCGATTGGGCTATGGGGGCCAAACCGTGCCCACTTATCTTAGGGCACGGGTGGACACATGCCGAAAATAGGGTCGGCAACCGTAGAACTGTGCCGGTCCGCGGGACGGTACCGGCCTAGTTCGCTTAGTTTGCGACAAGGCCGCTAATGATGCCATCGAGGATGTCCTTCTCACTGATGAAGAAGGAACGAGCATCACTGTTGCGCTCAATCATCGTCATGATGCCCTCCACGGCCACGCAGCCGCCGCCGATGACATCGGCGCGGCCCGGGTGGATGACGGGGTTGAGGGCCCTCACGTCCGAGGACAAACCGATCATCTGCCGGGTGAGTACCCGCAGAGCGTCGAAGCGCAGCTCGGATCCGTGGATGGAGTCAGCATCGTAGCGTTCCATGCCCTGAGCCAGCGCCGAGAGCGTCGTGAAGGTACCGGCGCAGCCGACAAAGGTTTGGGCTTTGTCGATGGGCACGATCTTTTCCACTTCAGCCATGCGTTCAGCGACGTAATCAGTAGCGATCTCAATCTCTGCTTCGGTAGGCGGATCGTTGCGCATCATGCGCTCAGTGAGTCGCACGCACCCCATCTGCGCAGAGTGGGAGCCGAGAATCTCGCCGTCGATTGTCCCGACGACGAACTCCGTCGAACCGCCGCCCAAGTCGATGACGCAGTAGGGCCCCTTCTCAGAGCGCAGGTCCCCCACCGCACCGGTGAAGGACAGCAGTGCTTCCTCCTCCCCGGAAATGATCTCCGCGCGGGCACCCGGCTGGACCTGACCAAGAAGCTCCTCGGTCATATCGAAGAACTCGCGGTGGTTTTTGGCATCACGTGTTGCCGAGGTTGCCACCATCCGCACGCGCTCAACCTTCTCAAATTTCATCTGCTTGACGTATTCTTCGAGGGCTGCACGAGTCCGCGCGAGTGCCTCTGGCTCGAATTCACCGGTGGCGTCGACGCCTTGTCCGAGGCGGACGATCTCCATCGTGCGGGAGATATCCCGAATCTTGCCATCCTCTTGGATCTCACTGATGAGCAGGCGGATGGAGTTGGTTCCGCAGTCGACAGCAGCGACGCGAGTCATAAGGCTAGCCTTTCTCTTAACCGGCGTTAGAAAAATCAAACTGGGTCATATCAATGCCCAGGTCCCCCACGGTGGGCCAATCCTCCGGGATGGCGCTTCCCCGGAGTTTACCGTGTTCTGCAGCCATCGCGACGGCCTCGGTGCCAAAGCGGACCCGGCCCGGGCCTTCTGCCAAGGCATAAGCAATAAGCACGTGGAGGCACTTAACGCGCTCAGGCATGCCGCCACCGGAAAAATCAGTGCCCAAATCCTCCATGGCATTGCGGGTTTCCAGGTAGTGTTCATGCGCTGCCTGGTAGTCCTTCTGCAAGTCCTCATCCGCCGCGAGACGCTGCTCCATCCATTTCATGACGTGGGCAACTTCAAGGCGCGATGCCTCGGCGGTCAGGCGCGGATCAGTGAGGTAATAGAGGGTAGGAAACGGAGTGCCGTCGGGAAGCTTAGGCGCCGTCTTAATCACGGCAGGAGCTCCGTCGGGGGTGCGGTAAGCAATGTCCACGACGCCGCGCGGAGTGCGGCCCAATTGTTCGCGGACGACTTCAAGATCAGCATCGGTCACGGTCATAGGAACCATTGTGACACGGAGGCGCGGGTGCGTCCTATTCAGCAGGAGCTTCGACTAAGTCTTCCGGCGGGTTCTCCGCTTCCGGTGGGGTTTCAGTGTTCGGTGGGGTCTCAGCATCCTGTGACACCGAATCCCACAGCACCGTGTACCACGCGCGCTCGTCGACGTCCTCGCGGCGTTCCGAGGTCACCGTATCGCCTGAGTCCATCCGCGGATCCATGATGCGGAACGCGGTTTCTCCTTCATCCATCACACCGAAGCGACGACGTGCTTCTTGTTTGACGTATTCCTCGGATCGATACTTATCAATCTCGGTGAGGAGGTTTTCCTTTTGCTCCTGCTTGGCGGCAATAGAGCTTTCCAGGCGCGCTATCTCCGACTGGCCATGGTAGTAATTGCGCAGCGGAACGGCAATGGATAAGAGGACTATGAGCACGACGGCGATAATGACGCCCACTCCCAGAATGTCGAGCCCCTTAGGCTGGGACGGATTCTTCTTCGGCTTGGTGCGCTGAGCGTCGCGGGCACGCGTGTGGACCGGAACGGTGTTCCGGCGCTTCGTGCGGGAAGAAGTAGTGCGTGCCATCGGGAAGTCATTGTATCCCGCTACAGCCCAGGTAGTGCGCGGCGCGCGTCGTGTCTCAGAAATAACATGCGCCACAGCGCTATGGAGGCCACCCCGACGAAAAAAGGTGCCACAGTTTCCTGTGACACCTTTCGCTTCGACGCTATCTCAGCGAGTGGCCGGTTCCCGGCTACTCCTAGAAATTAGCCCTGGAAGCGCGGGAATGCGGAGCGGCCGGCGTAGACGGCTGCGTCGCTGAGCTCCTGCTCGATGCGCAGCAGCTGGTTGTACTTGGCCACGCGCTCAGAACGTGCCGGGGCACCGGTCTTGATCTGGCCGCAGTTGAGGGCAACCGCGAGGTCAGCAATGGTGGTGTCCTCGGTCTCGCCGGAACGGTGGGACATCATGGTGCGGTAGCCGTTGCGGTGAGCCAGCTCGACGGCGTCGAAGGTCTCGGTCAGGGTGCCGATCTGGTTAACCTTCACCAGCAGTGCGTTGGCTGCCTTCTTCTCGATGCCCTCCTGGAGGCGGGCCGGGTTGGTGACGAAGAAGTCATCGCCCACGATCTGGACCTTGTCACCGATGGCTGCGGTGAGCTTGGTGTAGCCCTCCCAGTCATCTTCCTGCAGCGGGTCCTCGATGGAGACGATCGGGTAGTTGGCAACGAGATCCTCGTAAACCTTAGCCATCTCCTCAGCGGTGTGCTCGCCGCCCTCGAAGTGGTACTTGCCGTCCTTAAAGAACTCGGAAGAAGCAACGTCGAGTGCCAGGGCGATGTCCTCGCCCGGCTTCAGACCGGCCTTCTTGATTGCGTCAACGATGAGGTCGAGTGCAGCCTTGGTGGACTCGACGGACGGAGCGAAGCCGCCCTCGTCACCCAGACCGGTGGACAGGCCCTTGTCCTTGATGACGTTCTTGAGGGCGTGGTAGACCTCGGTACCCTGACGCAGCGCCTCGGAGAAGGACTCCGCGCCGATCGGAGCAATCATGAACTCCTGGACATCCACGCCGGAGTCAGCGTGGGAGCCACCGTTGAGAATGTTCATCATCGGAACGGGCAGGACGTGAGCGTTCGGGCCACCGACGTAGCGGTAGAGCGGCAGGCCAGCAGACTCGGCAGCAGCCTTGGCAGCGGCAATGGAGACGCCCAGGATGGCGTTGGCGCCGAGGCGGGACTTGTTATCAGTGCCGTCCAACTTGATGAGGGCCTGGTCGATCAGGCGCTGGTCATCGGCCTCAAAGCCGGCAAGCTCATCAGCGATTTCTTCGTTGACGTTCTCAACTGCCTTGAGAACACCCTTGCCCAAGTAGCGGTCACCACCGTCACGCAACTCGTGAGCCTCGTGAACACCGGTGGAAGCGCCAGACGGAACGCCGGCCACACCGCGTGCTCCATCGTCGAGGAATACTTCAGCCTCAACGGTGGGGTTACCGCGGGAATCAAGAATTTCGCGTGCCATTACGTGGATGATGTCAGCCATGCTGCTTTCACTCCTATAGAGCCAAATTGATCTTGGGTTCGTGTTCTGGGAGGGGCTCCCAAACCACCTGCAGCCAATTGTTCCAGAAAACTTCGGAACGTGTCGGGCGGAAACGGACAACGTGATAAAGATCTAGAAAGGCGCTAGGACGTCGCAGGCTGTTCGATGGCATAGGAATTCGCCGCAGCGGCCACTTTACGCAGGTAATCCTCGGATTGGTTGTAATTGAGGATGGCTGAGCGCCAGCCTTCCGGCGTCGAAAGGTCTCTATCGCCGAAACACAACAAGGCGGCAGCGCCCAGCGCGGCATCATCGATTTGATTTGGATCGGCTACGCCATCACCGTTGGCGTCGCGACCAAAATGCTCCCACGAAGACGGGATGAATTGCATGGGGCCTACCGCCCGATCAAACTCAGTATCGCCATCAAACACGCCGCCATCGCTGTCCGGAACGTGGGTGGTGTTGTTCGTACCGTCGAGAGGGATACCCACGATGGGCGGCTCGGGGTGACCGTTCTCATCGAGTGAAGAACGGTGGAATATATTGCCGTTATAGGTCCCGTGACGGGTTTCCACCCAGCCAATCCCGGCGAGGGTATTCCAGCGCAGATTGCAGTTCGGCCACGACTGCCGCGCGATCAATTCGGCGTTGCCATAGGCCCGCAAAGCTTGGGCGGGGATGCTGGTGGCGTCGGCAAGCTGATCAGACCACCACGTCAACTTGTCCGCGGTGCGCCCTGGCGCTTCGACATCAATATTGGGCACCTCTGCCCCACCGACGGGTGGAAGATCCTCCGGAACGGGGGACAGCTGCCGGAACGGGGAAGGCTTATCAAGGAAGGAAAGACTCCACGCCACCAGGGAAATGATCAGAATGATGGCCAAGACAATGCCGAGGCCACAGCCCCCAATCCTCCGTAGCCCCTGTGTCATAAAGGTGAATACTACAGACGGTTTCACGTGTGGGTTAGACCGACACAGAGGGCGCCGCTTGGCGACGAAAGGAACCTAGCTAAGCAAAAATATTTTGAGTAATTATGTCAAAGTATTCCCATGCGTAACATTGTGCGCTACACTGCACCGATGAACGGTCCGCCGCGCCTACGCCGGTCCTGCACGTTCTTTCAACGCCCTTTCTTCAATCTCAAGGAGTTCCATGTTCATCCGCCGTATCGCTGCCACCGCTGCCGCTGTTGTCACCCTGGGTGCTGTCGTGCCCGCCACCGCGTCCGCCGCATCCCTCGAGGAGTTGGGCGGCTTCCTTTCCCAAGGCATCCAGAATGCTGACTGCAACACCCTCCGCAGCACCCTGACGCTGATGGATCAGGCGACCGAGGGCGAGCTGCTCGGCCCGGACACCACCCGCAACCAGCTGTCGAAGAACCTCATGGCTCTGGGCAACTCCGAGGATCTCGGCGCGCTGGCCCTCGCCGCTGTGAAGTACTCCGGCCAGACCGCTGACCGCGCCCTCGAGTGCAAGATCGTCAAGGAAGACACCATCGCCACCGGCGGCACTGGCCTGTCCTCCACGCTCACCGACTACGCTCCCCTGCTGTCCTCCATTATCCAGAAGGGCTAGTCCTTTTCTCGGGCCTTGCCTTCGGCCCACAGGCGCTCCTGCTCCCCTACCTCCACGACGTCCTCCGTGCCGTCAAAAAGGTAGGGCGCGCGGGAGCGCATTTTGTTGACGAAGGACATGGCGACGTCATCGAGGCTAAAAGCTCCGCGGCGCGCCGCTATCTCGGCATGGAAAAGGACTTGTAAGAAAACATCACCGAGTTCCTTGAGCAGCTCGGCGTCAGAGGCGCGCTCCCGCACCGCCTCGGCGAACTCCGCGGACTCTTCCTCCAGATACGGCAGCAAGCTCTCATGGGTTTGATCGCGCTCCCACTCCCCGATGCGCCGGGCCCGCGTCATCACCTCGCGCGCCTGCCACATCGGCTCCTCCAGGGAGGGGGCAAGGATGAGCTCCGCGTGGGCGTCGATAAGCGCGCGCACCTGCGGGTGGGACGGATCTGTGCTCACCACAACACCGTGGCCCGCCGGATCCTCACCGCACAGGAGCTGGTCGAAATTCCACCGCACCTTCACCGGTACTTCATCGGTAAAAACAACAGGTCCCTGCAGTTTTCCAACGGCCTCTAGAGGGATTAGGGTGGGCCAGCGCGGATCTAACAACAGGACAGTCATAAGCAACGAGTATAGGTCCCGGGCTCCATGAGCTTTCGCTGCAGTTGCACAAAAGCCCGCCTTAAGGGGTATTTTTAACCAATGACCACTTCCAATCTCACCGAATCGCCGCGCACGCACTCCGTGACGCTGTGGACGCTTGTCGCGCTCATCATCGGTTCCACGGTGGGCGCGGGTATCTTCTCTCTCCCGCAAAATATCGCCTCCGTCGCCGGCCCGGGCGCCATGCTCATCGGCTGGCTCATCGCCGGCGTGGGCATGCTCTCCGTCGCCTTCGTCTTCCAAATCCTGGCGCACCGCAAGCCGCACCTCGACTCCGGTGTGTACTCCTATGTCCGCGCCGGCTTAGGTGATTTCATCGGCTTCACCTCCGGTTGGGGCTACTGGCTGGGCTCCGTGATGGCCCAGGTGGGCTACGCCACCTTGTTCTTCAACACCATCGGCCACTACGTCCCCCTCTTTGACGCCGACCACCGCTGGGTTTCCGCCATTGCGGTGTCTTTGCTGTCGTGGGGTATTTTTGCGGTGCTGGCCCGCGGTATTAAGCAGGCGGCCATCATGAACATGGTCACCTCCGTGGCCAAGATCGTGCCCATCCTGGCCTTCATCGTCATCCTCGCTTTCGTGGGATTTAGCTGGGACAAGTTCACCCTGGATATCTGGGGCAAGGCTTCTGATAAGTCCCTCTTTGAGCAGGTGCAGGGAATCATGCTCTTCACCGTGTGGGTCTTCATCGGCGTGGAGGGCGCTTCGGTCTACTCCAAGCAGGCTCGCACGCGTGCCGACGTCGGCCGCGCCACCGTCATCGGCTTCATCAGCGTCTTGGCACTGCTGGTCTCCGTGTCCACGCTGAGCTTCGGCGTCCTTACCCAGAAAGAGCTCGCAGCGCTTCCGGATAACTCGATGGCCTCCGTGCTCACCGCAGCGGTCGGTGAATGGGGCGGCGCGCTCATCTCCCTCGGCCTGTGCCTTTCCGTGCTTGGTGCCTATGTGTCTTGGCAGATGCTGTGCGCGGAGCCTATCGTCATGATGGCTGTCGATGGTCTTCTCCCCCGCAAGATCGGCACCGTGAACATCGCCGGCGCGCCCTGGGTTGCGCAGCTGATTTCTACGCTGACGATTCAGCTCTTCGTCATCGTCTTCTTCCTCAACGAGACGTCCTATAACGCAATGGTGCAGCTGGCCACCATCATGTACCTGCTGCCTTACATCTTCTCCTCGCTGTACCTGGTGCTCTTGGCGGTGCGCGGCAAGGGGCTAACCCACCCGCACGCCGGGGTGCGCTTCGACTTGTCTGGCCCGGAGGTGAGCCGCCGTGAGAACCGCCGCCACCTCTACATCGGCCTCGTCGCCTTCATTTATTCCGTCTGGCTCATTTACGCCGCCGACCCGGTCTACGTGCTGCTTGGCGCGCTGGCTGTGGTCCCGAGCATGATCCCTTACGTGGCCACACGCTTGCACAAGAAGGAGCGCGTGTTTAACACCTTCGAATGGTGCGTTGTGGCGCTGGTGATCGTCGGCGCTGTCGCCGCGGTGTGGGGCTTGGGCACTGGGCGTCTCGTTCTCTAGAACACCTCAGGTGCTGAGCGGTGCGAGAGCACCGCGTACGTGATGCAGCTTGCGAGCCACATCACGTGGCCGATGCCGCTGATAACGAGGAGGATGCCGCCGGTGATTGTGGCCGCTTCCTCGTTGCCAAACCACCACGTCGGTACGGTGGCCGGTCCGATATCTCCAAAATCCGGCAGGTTGGCGTTGCCCAGGATGAAGCCGATGAACACCAGGGCCATGGACACCCACGCCCACTCCAGCTTGCTCTCGTAATCACTGCGGATAAAGAGCGGCAGCAGCCCAAGCAACACCCAGACACCAACCAGGATTACCCCAAACATCATCAACATGAAGGTGAGCCAACCACCGTTCTCGCCGCTGAACTTTATGACCAGCGAGACGGGGATGCTGATCAACGCCGCGAACATCCACACCGCCACCATGACGATCCGTTGATTCGCCCGAGGATAGCCAAGGCGGTTGTTCGCGGCGTCCATTACTTCTCTCCTACGCTAATGACGTTTTTCTTAGTCTTAGCACCACTGACGTCAACGTGCTCGAGTTCAAACATCGACGCTAGGAAATCCGCCACCCATTGCAGCAGCTCAATGTCACGCAGCTTGGGGTCTGTGACATTCCGTCCTGCCTTGGGGAAGCTGAGCTGGATGGCCTTAGCCGCCGCACGGTAGTTGGAGCCCGGGTAGAGGCGCTTGAGGCGTACCTGTTTCGAATCCGCCAGCTCCACCGGGTGGACCTTGATGCGCGTGCCCTGCACCGTGATGTCGCTGACCCCAGCCCGGCGGGCCTGGTGGCGCAGGCGGGCCACGGCGAGAAGGCGTTCCACCGGCTCCGGAACGGGGCCGTAGCGGTCCTGCATTTCCTCCACCACGTGTGCCAGGTCCGCGTTGTCTTTGGAGGCTGCGAGCTTGCGGTAAACCTCTAGGCGCAGGCGCTCGGAGTTGATATAGGACTCCGGGATGTGGGCGTCCACCGGCAGGTCGATGCGGATTTCCTTCGGCCCTTCGTCCGTGACCACGGGGGTCTCCCCACGCGCGAGCGCCTTGAAGGTCTCCACCGCCTCACCGACAAGGCGCACGTAGAGGTCGAAGCCCACGCCGGCGATGTGGCCGGACTGCTCCGCGCCCAGCACGTTGCCGGCACCGCGCATCTCAAGGTCCTTCATGGCCACGGCCATGCCCGCGCCCAGATCGTTGTTCTGGGCGATGGTGGCCAGACGGTCATAGGAGGTCTCCGTCAGCGTGGCGCCCTTCGGGTAGAGGAAGTAGGCATAGCCGCGCTCGCGGGAGCGGCCCACGCGCCCGCGCAGCTGGTGGAGCTGGGATAGACCCATGTGGTGGGCGTTTTCCACGATGAGGGTATTCGCATTAGCGATATCCAGACCGGTCTCCACGATGGTGGTACATACCAGCACGTCGAACTCGCGGTCCCAGAAACCTTGGACGGTGCGTTCAAGCACGTCCTCGTTCATCTGGCCGTGTGCGACGACGATGCGCGCCTCCGGCACCAGGTCCCGCAGTTCGCGGGCCTTCTTTTCGATGTCGGCGACTTTGTTGTGGATGAAGAAAACTTGGCCGTCGCGCAGCAGCTCGCGGCGGATGGCCGCTGCCACCTGCTTATCCTCATACGCGCCCACATAGGTCAGGACCGGGTGACGGTCCTCCGGAGGCGTCAAAATCGTAGACATTTCACGGATGCCCGCCATGGACATCTCCAAGGTGCGTGGAATCGGTGTCGCGGACATGGTGAGCACATCCACGCTGGCTTTGAGCGCCTTGATGTGCTCCTTGTGCTCCACGCCGAAGCGCTGCTCCTCATCCACCACGATGAGGCCCAAGTTCTTCCACTGCACGCCCGTTTGCAGCAGGCGGTGGGTGCCGATGACGATGTCCACGGAACCATCCGCCAAGCCGGCGAGAATCTCCTTGGACTCCTTGGCCGAGGTAAAGCGCGAGAGGACCTCAATATCCACCGGAAAGCCCTGCATGCGCTCGCGGAAGGTATCGGCGTGCTGTTGCGCCAGCAGAGTCGTGGGCACGAGGACCGCCACCTGCTTACCGTCCTGCACGGCCTTGAAGGCCGCGCGCACCGCAACCTCGGTCTTACCATAGCCCACATCGCCGACGACCACGCGGTCCATCGGCACCGTGGATTCCATATCCTGCTTGACGGCATCGATGGCCAGCATTTGGTCTTCAGTCTCGACGAAGGGGAAATTATCCTCCATCTCCGCCTGCCACGGCGTATCGGGCCCAAACTGGTGGCCAGGGGCTGCCTGGCGCTTGGCATAAAGCTCCACCAGCTCACCGGCGATCTCACGCACCGCGGCACGCGCCTTCTTCTTGGTGTTCTTCCAATCCGAGCCGCCCATCTTGGACAGCGTCGGCGCCTCACCGCCGGTGTATTTGCTCAACAGATCCAACGAATCCATGGGCACCCACAGCTGGTCGGCCGGCTGACCGCGCTTGGACGCCGCATACTCCAGCACGATGTACTCGCGGCGCGACGTCTCATCACCGGACTGTACGGTGCGCTCGGCCATCTTGAGGAACTTGCCGATGCCATGGGTCTCATGCACCACGTAATCCCCCTGCTTCAGGGCGAGGGGATCCACGCGGTTGCGGCGCTTTGCTGGGCGACGCTTCGCACCCGCAATATCACCGACGCGGTTACCCGTCAGATCAGTTTCCGTAATAACCACGAGCGGCAGCGCTTCAGCATCCTTCAGCTTGCGCACCTTTGGGAAAACCAGACCCGCATGGGACAAGGCCTGATAGAGGGTGACCTCGCCGGGGCTCGGCTCCCACCCAGGCGTGGCCACCTTGGTGGGAATCCCCTTCTCCGCGAAACGCTCCACCATGCGCTTGATCGCACCCTGGGCAGGAGCAATAAACGCAGCCCGCCCACCGGCGGTGGTGTGCGCTAGAAGCTGCGCCATCATCGCATCAATCTCTGAGATATCACCGCGTGGGGTAGGTCCGGGCTCAAAATCCAGCGGCAGAGTCTCCGATTCAGCGGCGGCGAACATCCCCGGCGGGGCAAAAGTCCACAGCGGGGCCTCGATATTCCGGCACGTCGCCTCAAGCGACTCATAGGAGCGGTAACTCGACGCCGAGGTATCCAAGCCCTCGGCAGCCAGCGGACCATCCGCGCCCATCGCGGCGGCCTCCCAGCCAGCAGCCAAGAACTCCGCATCGGTGGATTCCAGGTCCGCAATGCGCGTGCGGATCTTTTCCGGTGCCACGAGCACCACGTGCGTGCCCGCCGTGAGGAGTTCGGGGAGGGTGACAAAGGGGTCGTCGGCTAGCACGGCAAGCAACGCCTCCATACCGTCGGCAGGGATGTGCTCGCCTACCTTGGTCAGCAGTTCTGCCAGAGCCGCATTCCCGCCAAACTTCTGAGCCAGCTCACGGGCGCGTGCGGCAACCTCATTAGTAATCGGCAGCTCGCGAGCGGGATAGATGGCGACCTCGCCGACCTCAATCTCCGGGATGGCGCGCTGATCCGCCACGGAGAACTGGCGGATATCGGTAATCTCATCGCCCCAGAACTCCACACGCACCGGGTAGTCCGAGGTGGTGGGGAAAACATCGAGGATGCCGCCGCGCGTGGCGTACTCGCCGCGCTTGGCCACCATATCCACGTGCTTGTAGGCGCGAAACTCCAACTCCGAAAGGATATGTGAGAGCTCGTGCTCAGCTTCTTCCTTCAGGAAGATGGGCTCGCGGCCTTCCACTTTGCTCAGGATAGGCTGGCAATACCCGCGGGCAGAGGTCACCACCACTTGGGCTTTGCCCGCCCCCACTAGGTCGAGCACACGCGCGCGCTTGCCGACGATATCCGGGGCCGGCGACAGCCGCTCATGCGGCAACGTCTCCCACGCGGGAAAGTAGGCGACCTTATCCCCCAGCATGGCTGCCAGCTCTGCGGTGAGGTCCTCCGCCTCACGCCCGGAGGCAGTCACCACCAGCACCGGCGCGTGGTGAGCCAGCGTGCCAATGGCCCAGGGGCGCGCCTGGTCGATGCCCGTGATGTGCAGCGACGGTGTGCCCACTTGAGTAGCGAGACCTTTGAGTTTCGGATCTGAGGCGGCTACTTTGAGCAGCCCGCCCAGCATCGGCGTTGCCACCTACTTGGCTCCCTTCAACTTCGGTGCTGCTTCCATGCCAGAAAGACCATTCCAGCACAAATTGACGATGTGCGCTGCGACTGTCTCGCGCGAAGGCTCGCGCTCATCTAGCCACCACTGGGCCGTGGTGGCCACCATGCCGACGAGCGCTTGGCCGTAGAGCACCGACAGCTCGGGGTCGAGACCGCGGTGTTCGAAGGCCTCACCGAGGATATGCGCAATCTGATTTACCGCTGTGTTCAACAGCGTGGAGAAGCTACGCTCCTCCCCTGGCTTGGAGTCGCGCACGAGGATTAAGAAACCATCGGTCTCCTCCTCCACGTAGGTCAGCAAAGCGACGACCCCCTGCTCGATGCGCTGGCGCCACGAACCCGTCTGCAGTGATTCCGTGACGACCTTTTCCAAAGCGACGAGCTCGCGGTCGATGACGACGGCGTACAGGCCTTCCTTGCCGCCGAAGTGCTCATAGACCACCGGCTTGGACACGCCGGCGCGCGCGGCGATGTCTTCCACGCTGGCACCATCGAAGCCGCGTTCTGCGAAGGCCGCGCGCCCAATGGAGATCAATTGCTCACGGCGCTCACGCCCGGTCATCCTTTGTCGAACCATGTCTTCTACTGTATCTCCCCCACTGGACATCGCCCGCACCAGCTAAAGGTCGGCAGCTTGCAACGCAATAAAGAAGATTGGCCACCTGTTTAGGTCTCGCCCGCACCCGTCAGGTAACATGTCCCCCAGCGCCCACGTTGTGTGCGCAGTTTCCCCATGGTGTAATCGGCAACACTACGGTTTTTGGTACCGTCATTCTAGGTTCGAGTCCTGGTGGGGAAGCTGATTAGCATAGCCCGTCTACCTGCGTTTTCAGGTGGCGGGTTATTGCGCTGGCGATACTTCGGAACCTGTGGAAACCGCTCCGGGCACTTACAGACCAACAGGTAATCGCAGATGTAGCGCGCCGCATCAATAATATACTCGCCCACTGAGCAGAAACCTTTGACCACGTGGTCGAACGTGAAGATATCCCGTATCTTGACCCCCATGTCCGGTGCCTCTGTTTCACTGCAGGATGAGGATGACAGTGCTGTCCGCGAGCTTGACCACGAGCCGGACAAATTCGCTGCGGACTCGTCACTGAATAAGCAGGAAGAACGAGAAAATCGAGGAGAGGATACCAGTGACTACCCCCGACCAAGTCGCTATGTACACCACCCAAGATGGTAAAGCACACGTAAGACTCCAACTAAAAGACAACGACGCCTGGCTCACCCAGAAGCAGATGGCCGATCTCTTCGACGTCACCACAGCTTCCGTCTCGCACCATATTCAGTCAATCACACGCTCAGGCGAATTAGGTGCAGAAGCTACTTTCAAACAACTTTTGAAAGTACCAGGTCAAACCAGGTCCGTTAATCACTACAACCTAAACATGATTCTCGCCGTTGGCTACCGCGTACGAAGTCCACGCGGCTCGCAATTTAGAAAATGGGCCACAGAAGTTCTACGGGAATACCTCACCAAAGGCTTTGCCATCGACGCTCAAAAACTCAAAAACGATGGTGCTGACACCCACTTCGACGAATTACTTGAAACCATTCGAGAGATTCGGGTCTCCGAACGCCAATTTTTCCGCAAAATCTGTGACGTCATAGCCGCAACCAGCGCTGACTACCAGGAAAAGAAATCATTTAAAGAAGTCCAACAATTCTTCGCAGGGATTCAAAACAGACTCCACTTCGCCACCCACGGCCGAACCGCAGCAGAGCTAATCTGGGAACGCGCAGACCACACTAAGCCATACGCTGGGCTCACGACGTGGGGCGGAGAATCGCCCCACAAAAGCGACATGGGCATTGCGAAAAACTTCCTTAACGAAGACGAAGCTAGGCGTATGCGCAGGCTCACCACAATGTATTTGGACTATGCAGAAGACCAAGCCGAGATGGGAAAAACCATGCTCTTGAAGGATTGGGTGGAAAAAACGGAAGCCTGGCTCATCTTCAACGAACGCGAAGTCCTCAAAGGATATGGGAAGAGGAAACACGAGCAGGCAGTAAACAAAGCCGAGGAAGAATGGGATGCTTACCAACGCCAACTCGATTCTAAGGTCAACGAAATAGACATGAAAGCTCTAGAAGCCGAAATCAAGACCTTGAAACGGGGTGAGGATTAAATTGATTAATCGGGCACTCCTAAGACACATGATCATCACGCGGTGGCAGTCGCCCGAGAGGTGATCGAGAAGCAGGTTAAGCGGCGTAAAGATCATGGTCCGAAAGCACTATTGCGGACCGAGCAGCGAGGCGGGCAGCTGAGCGCCCCGGGCACCGTACATGGTTCGACGGTGCGATGACACGTATGGAGAAAAGCGAAGGAACATATCGAGAAAGCGCTGGACGAGAGCCTTCGGGGGCTGCGTGGAACTGACCGTATTGCGCAAGTGATAGGTTCAAATCCCGCGAGAACCTATTTACGATTTCTGCGGCCACGCCGAAAACCCCTAATTTCGGCTCTCCGCGCGATCGATGCCACCTGCGCCGCAGTGTAATTCAGGGGCGCTACACCTGCTCGCGGAAGCACCCACCCGCGCCAATACGCCGTAACTGCCAGACCAAAGCCCACGAAGGGCGAGACGATCATACCGAGGGCAAACTTATCGAAGTGTGCGAAGGAAGCCATCACGATTCCGGTAAGTACCGCCGGCACGGCATACAGCGGGCTGCCGCCAAAGACCGAGGGAATCTGCCCGGAAGCAACATCGCGCACCATACCGCCGCCCACTGCGGTCAGAACACCTAAGAAGACGCAGGCAATAAACGGCATATCGTAGGCCAGCGCCTTCACACAGCCAGTCGTACACCACACACCCAAGATGACAGCATCCGCGTGCTCAAGGAAGATCTCCCAGACCTTGCCCTTGAGGTCCATCAAGAAAGCAATGAGCGCACCCACGCATGCCAGAGTGAGATACCACGGATCAGAGATAGCGGCTGCTGGGCCATGAGAGATCAGCATGTCACGAATCATGCCGCCCGCCAGCGCCGAAAAGAGCGCCAGAAAGACGAAGCCAATGATGTCGAATTTCCTGCGGCGCGCAATCGTGCCACCGATGATGCCGTTGAGTACCACACCGATGAGGTCAAAGACCTGGTACAGGGAATGGATGAGCGGGTCGACTTCCTGAATCACAGATACTGACCCTAGCGTACTGCTCACATAACGATAGTGAATTTGTTGCAGT
Source organism: Corynebacterium sp. HMSC074A09 (assembly GCF_001811545.1). Lineage (NCBI taxonomy): Bacteria > Bacillati > Actinomycetota > Actinomycetes > Mycobacteriales > Corynebacteriaceae > Corynebacterium > Corynebacterium sp. HMSC074A09. The sequence goes on from NZ_KV805124.1 coordinate 58,944, forward strand.
TCACTACCGCTAGCCCCGTGCCGCCTCAGAGTGTCTACTCAAGCACCCTTGACACTCATTGTTTCCAAAAGTGAAGACCTGGAAGTGCATTGATGCAGCGTGGGCGTCGTGAAGCGCCAACGCACTGCTTGTCGACGACCAGCAGGTCTGCACTTTTAGGGAAACCGAACCCTCCCCTTCTGTGACGCACACTGATGCTCTGATCTGATAGTGGAAACGCAGTGCTGTGGGTTTACACTGTGAAAAATTCATTCACTCTCTTCTCTCTAAAGGTCAGTCATGTTCCCTAACGATGCACAGCAACCGCCACAACCGACACTAGGACAGAACCCGTTTTCTACTGCACCACAATCGGCTGGTTCCAGCTCATCCGCTAAGTCAGCATCCCCGAAGGCGGCATGGTGGATGGTTCCAGTCGCTGCCGTGGTCGGCGTTGCAGTGGGTGCAGGCGCTACCTATGCGTTCATTGGCTCTGAACCGGGGCAGCTTTCCACAGCCTCTGCAGAACCGGAGTCCTCGCAAGCAGGCGAGATGAACAACGCTAACAGCTCAAATACACAAGATGGCGGCGCCAAGAGCCAAACCCTCGACGATCTCCCCAAGCTCGGTGAACCAGCTATGAGCGGAAACGAAAAGGTCATCATCGACTCCGTGACGCTCTCCCCCAACGTTGAGCTGAGAACTAAAGAATTCAACCCGGGTGCACCTGATACCGCCATGGAAGCTCCTCGGAACGAGGGCGCACAATTCGTCGTCGTTTCCGGAACAGTCTTCAACGAAGGGAAAACCCCGTTTATCGCCGATTTTGGCATGTTCGCTTGGATTGCTGACCAAGAGGGCCGCATGTACGAACCCCTCGACGACCACTGGAGAGTTCAAGCAAACCGGGATATTCAGAACAACTCCATTGGCCCGGGATTCTCCACACCATATACCTGGGTATTCGAGGTTCCCGGCGACTTCACACCCGCAGCTTTTGCATACGATGACAGGGGCGACAACACGATTGGAAACAGGCTTGCCTCCATAGACGTGCGTAGTTAGCACGCACGCCGACGAAACTGACCCCAGCTACCACCACATCCTCAAGCTGCTGAAGCCCAAACTTGGCTCTCGGTTAAGCCTTCGCCTCCGGCGTCGCATAGGGGCTGCGGGAGGAGTCCACCACTTGGCCGGCATGTGCGGAGTGGGCGGTGGCGGTTTGGTCGAAGACTAAGGCGGCGGGTTTGACGCGCACGTCGGGCTTCTCGCCTTTGTTGACCATGACGTACTGCCCCATCATTCCCTCGTCCTCATGCAGCAGCATGTGGCAGTGGTACATGTACGGGATGGTCTTATCCGGGAAGTGACCGAACTCCACCAGCAGGCGTGCGGTGACCTTCGGCGGAAGGTTGACAATGTCTTTCCAGCCGGAGTTGAACACATCCATCTTCTCGTCGCCGTCCCACTCCAGAACCTTGAAGCGGGCGTTGTGGATATGGAAGTTGTGCGGCCAGTCAGAGTTCTCATTGGTCACGGTCCAGATTTCCGGGGCTTCGTGATCGATGACGGTATCCACACGTGCCATGTCCATCTGCTCACCGTTGATCATGAAGGTGTTGAGCACGAACTCGCGCTCTTCAAGCCCCTCCGTGGACGGGGTCTCCGCCGCGGCGGGGTCAAGGGTTGCCGGCAGGGCGGGTGGTTCCGAGGCGTTTTCCGCCGGCCCGGAAATGGTGAGCAGGTCGAAGGAATCTTGGAAGCCGAAGTCGGCCGCGTCCTTGTCCTTGGGCACCCCAAAATTATCCTTGCGCGGCACCGAGCGCAGCTGGACTTCCTTGCCGGGCTCCAAGTCCACGATGATTTCGGCGCGCTCGCCGGGGCCGAGGAAGAGGGAGTCGACTTCCACGGGGGCGTCGAGAAGCCCCGTGTCCGTGGCGATGACGTGGAAGGGACCGTTGCTGAGCTCCAGTGTGTAGAAGCGCATCGAAGCACCGTTGAGCAGGCGCAAGCGAACCCGGCGCGTGGTGGCGTCGAAGCGCGCATTGGTGATGCCGTTGACCAGAGGCGTGGTGCCCAGAAGGCCCAGAGTGTTATCGCTCTTTTCATCAATCTGGCCATCGTCGGTGAACTTGGCATCCATGATGACTACCGGGATGTCGTCCACACCGTAGTCCTGCGGCAGGTCCAGGTCATCGGCCACATCGTCACCGATGAGGAACATGCCCGCCAGCCCGCGGTAGGCATGCGTGGCCGTGGCCATGTGCGGGTGCGGGTGGTACCACAGCGTGGCCGCGGGCTGGATGATCTCCCACTCGGGCTTCCAGGTCTTGCCCACCTCAATCGGTGAGTGCGGGCCGCCATCCGAATAGGCCGGAAGCTTCATGCCGTGCCAGTGCACCGTGGTCATCTCAATGAGGTCGTTGGTGATTTCCGCGCGGACTTTCTCGCCCCGCCGAGCCCGCAGAGTGGGGCCCAAGAAGGCGCCGTTGAAGCCCCACGTCCGCGTGCGGTCGTTGCCGGGGAGGATCTCCGAGTAGCCGTCCTGGGCGGTGAGTTTGAATACGCGCGTGCCGTCGACGACCTCCCCTTCCTCCACGGGCGGGATGGGCAGGGCACGCGGCTCGCCGTCGTAGCCCAGCGGCTCCGGTTGATTCTTCGACCCCGAAGTGGAGCAGGCGCTCAACCCCATCACGGCGGCACCGGCAACAGTCAGCACGGAACCCTGGACAAAAATACGGCGGGATACTGTAGGGCGAGCGGAGATAGACATGCCTCCCAGGATAGAGATCAGGTGAACCTTAGACCCCGGATTGGAGCGAGCCGGGCTTAAGATCACAGTCATGGCTTCGCGTTCAGCATCTCCCCACGGCTCCTCACCGTCCGAAGAGTCCGCCAATGCCCGCCGCTTCGTCTGGTCGAATGGCCTGCAGGGAGTGGGCGATCAATTGCTCTCCGGAAAGACGGTCCTACCCTGGCTGTTTAGCGTGGCCGGGGTGCCGGGCTTCTTCACGGGCCTACTGGTCCCCTTGCGCGAGTCCGGCTCCATGCTCCCGCAGGCGGCGCTGACCCCGTGGGTGGTGTCCCATCCAGCACGCAAACGCCTGTGGGTGCTGGGCTCGGTGGGCCAGGGTCTGTGCGCGGCGATCATCGCGGCGGCTGCGGTGCTTGTCGACGGCCCCCTCCTCGGCCTCATCGTCTGCCTCGCCCTGGCAGCTCTCGCCGTGCTGCGCGCGCTGTGTTCGCTGACCGGCAAAGACGTGCAGGGCCGCACCATCTCCAAGGGCCACCGCGGAGTAGTGACCGGCCGGGCCACGCAGCTCGGCGGCGCGGTCACCTTGATTACCGGTGGCATCCTCGCCGTGCTGGGCGAGCTCCCGCGCTGGGGTTTGGCGGCGTTGCTGGCCATCGGTGCGGCCACGTGGTTCTTGGCGGCAGCAGTCTTCCGCACCATCGAGGAGCCGGTGCCGGATGACGCCGGTCAGAAAGGCCTGAACCGCAGCTGGTGGACGGACACCTGGAAGCTATACACCCAGGATTCCCGCTTCCGCAGCTTCGTCAACGTTCGTGCCCTGCTTTTGGTGTCTGCCCTGTCCACCTCCTTTATCGTGGTGCTTTCGCAGAGCATCGGTTCGCAGGCTTTGAGCGGGCTCGGCGGCTTCGTCTTGGCCTCGGGCTTGGCCAGCCTCGTGGGTGGCCGTGTATCCGGCGTGCTCTCGGATAAGTCCTCCCGCTTGGTCATGTCCTGGGGTGCGGGTGCCGCAGCGATCATCCTGCTGGGCATCGTCGCGTGTGCCGCGTGGGCGCCGGCAGCGGTAAGCATGTGGGCGCTTCCCCTCGGATTCTTCCTGGTCAACTTGGCGCACAGTGCCATTCGCGTGGCGCGCAAGACCTATGTGGTGGACATGGCCGGTGAAGATAAGCGCACCCGCTACGTCGGGGCCGCGAACACCATGATGGGTGTCATTCTCCTCGTGATTGGCGGCATCTCCGCCGTGATCGCGCTGGCTGGTCCCTCGCCAGCCATTCTGTTCTTGGCCTGCATCGGTCTGCTCGGCGCCTGGCGTGCCCGGGCACTTCCGGAGGTCTCACGCGAAAAATAGAACGCAGGCGTTATGATGAAAAAAGTAAGTCCTGACATCCCCAATCACAGGAGAAGCACACACTCGTGGCTGAAGTAACGAACTGCGCCGCCATCGTCCTTGCCGCAGGCGCAGGTACCCGCATGAAATCCTCAACCCAAAAGACGTTGCATGAGATTGGCGGGAGGTCACTTCTCGGCCACGCCCTCCACGCAGCCGCTGGCTTGAACCCGGAGCACCTCGTGGTCGTCGTGGGCCACCAGCGCGACCAGGTCTCCCCTGCCGTCGATGCCATCTCCGAGGAGCTGGACTGCGAGGTCTCCCAGGCCGTCCAGGAAGAGCAGAACGGTACCGGTCACGCCGTCCAGTGCGGCCTGAGTGCGTTGCCTGACTTCGACGGCACCGTCATCGTGACCAACGGTGACGTTCCGCTTCTGCGCCCGGAGACACTGCGCCAGCTGCACGAGACCCACACCGGCCAAGGCAACGCCGTGACCGTGCTGTCCATGACCCTGGAGGATCCCACCGGTTACGGCCGCGTGCTGCGCGCCGAGGATGGATCGGTCACCGCCATCGTGGAGCAAAAGGATGCCTCCGAGGAGCAGCGCGCGGTGCGCGAGGTCAACTCCGGCGTTTTTGCTTTCGATGGAGCCGTGCTTCGCGACGCCTTGACGAAGCTCAACTCCGACAACGCCCAGGGCGAGCTTTACATCACCGATGTGCTGGAGATCGCCCGCGAGGGAGGCCACCGCGTCGGCGCGCACGTTGCTGTCGATCCGGAGGAGCTCTCCGGTGTGAATGACCGCGTGCAGTTGGCCGCGGCCGGTCGCATTCTCAACCGCCGTGTGGTCGAGGAAGCCATGCGCGGCGGCGCCACCATCGTCGATCCCGATACCACTTGGATCGGCGTCAACGTGACCATTGGCCAGGACGTTGTCATTCACCCCAATACCCAGCTGTGGGGTGCGACAACCATCGCCGATGGTGCTGAGGTGGGCCCCGACACCACCCTGACCAATATGCAGGTGGGCGCTGGCGCCAGCGTGGTGCGCACACACGGCTTCGACTCCGTCATCGGCACCAACGCTCAGGTGGGCCCGTTTACCTACATCCGCCCGGGCGTCATCGTGGGTGAAGAGGGCAAGCTGGGCGGCTTCGTCGAGGCGAAGAAGGCGCAGATTGGCCGCGGCACCAAGGTGCCGCACCTGACCTACATCGGCGATGCCACCGTGGGTGATTACTCGAATATCGGTGCCTCTTCCGTCTTCGTCAACTACGACGGCGTCAACAAGCACCACACCACCATCGGCAGCCACGTGCGCACCGGATCGGACACCATGTTCATCGCCCCCGTCACCGTCGGTGATGGCGCCTACTCCGGTGCGGGTACAGTAATTAAGGACGACGTTCCCCCGGGAGCGCTCGCGGTCTCCGGCGGCAAGCAGCGCAACATCGAAGGTTGGGTGCAAAAGAAGCGTCCGGGCACGCCGGCAGCGGAAGCCGCCGACAAGGCACAGGACGCCCAGGCTGACGATCAGACCACTAACTAACGACAAGTAAAGGGATATCTACTGATGACTGGCAAGGTTACCGGCAGCAGCAAGAACATGATGCTCTTCACCGGGCGCGCTCACCCGGCGTTGGCTGAGGCTGTGGCCAAGGAGCTCAAGACCGATCTGGTTCCGACCACCGCCCGCGATTTCGCCAACGGTGAGATCTTCATTCGCTTCGAGGAGTCCGTCCGTGGTGCTGACTGCTTCGTGATGCAGTCCCACACCCAGCCGCTCAACAAGTGGCTGGTAGAGCAGCTCATCATGATTGATGCGCTCAAGCGCGGCTCTGCTAAGCGCATCACCGCCATCCTGCCCTTCTACCCGTACGCGCGCCAGGACAAGAAGCACCTCGGCCGCGAGCCTATCTCCGCCCGCCTAGTGGCGGACCTGCTCGCCGCTGCCGGTGCCGACCGCATCGTGTCCGTGGATCTGCACACCGACCAGATTCAGGGCTTCTTCGATGGCCCGGTCGACCACATGCACGCCATGCCGATCCTGACCGACTACATCAAGTCCAAGTACCCGATGGACAACTTGGCCGTGGTCTCCCCCGATGCCGGCCGCGTGAAGGTGGCAGAGAAGTGGGCACACGAGTTGGGTGATGCCCCACTCTCCTTCGTCCACAAGACCCGCTCTAACACCGAAGCCAACAAGACGGTGTCCAACCGCGTCGTCGGTGACGTCGAGGGCAAGGACTGCATCCTGCTCGATGACATGATTGACACCGGTGGCACCATCGCGGGCGCGGTCCGCGTACTGGAGGAGGCCGGCGCCAAGTCCGTGGTTATTGCCTGTACCCACGGTGTCTTCTCCGACCCGGCTCGCGAGCGCCTGTCCGAGTGCGGCGCTGTCGAGGTCATCACCACCGATACCCTGCCGCAGTCCACCGAGGGCTGGGACAACCTCACTGTGCTGTCCATCGCCCCGCTGCTGGCTCGCACCATCCACGAGATTTTCGAGAACGGTTCTGTGACCACGCTGTTTGAGACTCACTAGATTTGGTTCTGCGACGACGCTGCTGCTAAAATCTTGTGCGTCTCGGCGAGGGAGAAATCCGTTATCGACGCGATAGCACAAGTTAAGCAGTGAATCTTGTATTAAGCCTGCGATGACTCGTCCAAGACGTCCATCGGCAGGCTTTTGTCGTATCTACACGGTTCTTCATGAGCCCTTGCCGCACAACGATACTTTAAGGAGATTTACTTATGGCTTCTGAGCGCCCCGTATTGAAGGCTGAAGTCCGTTCTGAGTTTGGCAAGGGCTTCGCTCGCCGTCTGCGCGCTGCAGGCAAGATCCCGGGCGTTGTCTACGGCCACGCCGTCGACGTTCTGCACTTCGCCGTTGACCGCCTGGAAATGACCGCACTGGTCCGTAACCACGGCGTCAACGCCGTGTTCGAGCTGGAGCTCGAGGGCGAGCAGCACCTGGTCATGGTCAAGCACGTCGACCAGAACGTCCTGACCTTCAACATCGACCACATCGACCTGCTCTCCATTAAGCGTGGCGAGAAGGTTGAGGTCGAGGTTCCGGTTGTCCTCGAGGGCGAGCCGGCTCCGGGCCTCATGTCCATCCAGGATGCCGACGTCCTCCTGGTCGAGGCAGACGTGCTCAACATTCCGGAGGAGATCGCCGTGTCCATCGAGGGTCTCGAGGATGGCACCGTGGTCACCGCTGGCGACATCACCCTGCCGGAGGGCACCACCCTCGTGGCCGAGGAAGACACCGTCATCGTCTCCATCTCCGAGCCGCAGGTTGATGAGGAGCTCGAGGCTGCCGCTGAGGCTGCCGAGGACGGCGGCGCTGAGGCTGGCGCCGAGTCCGCAGACGAGGGCGCCGCCGAGGAGAAGGCCGACGAGGAGTAAAACTCCCCTCTCCTTATCACTCCTCATTCTCTAGCGCACCGCTGCCTGCATTCTTTCTCACTCCCTCCCCTACATACCGAGGGGGTGAGCGTGCAGGTGGCGGTGCGCTCTTGTGTCTTCACCCCAGCGGCTTAGAATGGCTGCGTGACTTCTTCTCCTTTTCTCGTCGTTGGCCTAGGAAACCCCGGGCCGAAGTACGCCGGAACTCGCCACAACATCGGCTTTGACGTGGCTGATGAACTAGCCCACGAGCTATTCGCTTCCTTTTCCGTTCACAAAAAGACAAACACGGATGTCGCCGAAGCGCGACGTGGCGATACCAAAGTGATCGTCGCCAAGCCGCGCTGCTTCATGAACTTGTCCGGCGGTCCCATCAAGGCACTCGCCCAATACTTCAATGTTCCTCATGATCACATCATCGTGATCCACGATGAATTGGAGCTCGACTTCGCCACCATCAAGCGACGCCTCGGCGGCGGGGACCACGGCCATAACGGCCTGCGCTCCACCACGAAGTCCCTGGGCACCAAGGATTATCAGCGGCTTTCAGTAGGCATCGGCCGCCCGCCCGGCCGTATGGATCCGGCCGCATTCGTGCTCAAGCCGTGGACTAAGCAGGAGGCCCACGAGATTCCCATCATCTGTGCCGATGCCGTCGATGAGATTCTTCGCGCGTTAGACTAGCCGCCATGAAGCTCGCTACTCTCCGCACCAGTTTTGGTACTTGCGCTATCCGCATCGACGGCCCCAACGTGGGCACCGAGCTGGATTATGAGGACGTCGGAGAATTGCTCGCCAGCCCCGATTGGAGCAAGGCCGCGCAGCTGTCCGGCGAGCCTGTGGTTTTCAACGATGCCGACCTAGCCCCCGTCATCCCCCACCCCGGCAAGATTATCTGCGTTGGCGTCAACTACGCCAAGCATGCCCGGGAGATGGGGCGCGAGCTTCCCACGCAGCCCACGCTCTTCATCAAGTTTCCGGAGGCCCTGACCGGGCCCTTCGACGACGTTTATGTCCCGGCCTATGCCACGAAGAAGCTGGACTACGAAGGAGAGCTCGCCGTGGTCATGGGACGCCGCGCGCACCAGGTGAGCACGAAAGATGCGCTGGATTACGTGGCCGGCTATGCCATCATGAACGACTACACCCTGCGGGATTATCAGCGCGCCACCACGCAGTTCCACGCCGGCAAATCCTTCTACCGCACCGCTGGTTTCGGACCATGGTTGACCACGGCTGATGAATGGGCCCCGGGCAAAGCCGCGCGGCTTAGGACGACCGTCGACGGCGACGTGCGCCAAGATGACAACACTGATGATCTCATCTTCTCCGTGGCCGAGCTCATCGCTTTCTGTTCCTCCCTCTACCCTCTTAATCCGGGCGATGTCATTGCCACCGGCACTCCGGAAGGTGTGGGCTTCGCGCGTGGTGAGGAGGCGCTGCTGGGCGACGGCTCCCGCACCCGCATCAGCATCGAAGGGCTAGGGGCAATTGAGAACACCACGCGCTTCGGTGAGCCCCCTGCTTCCGGTGGCTGCGGCGAAGGCTGCACCTGTCACGGCCGTTAACATTCAGCCATATCCAGGCTCTTCAGCGAGCACGCTCTGATTTCGATACGGTGGGACACCACATTTCCCCCGATTAACTGAGAAGGATGAGCCTCGATGACTCTTCGTTCCCGCTTCACCGCCGCCGGCATCGCACTCTGCGCCAGCACCGCGCTGGTGGGGTGCTCGTCGGATAAGGAGGCCGAGCCCGCCCCGACGCCGACTCCCGCGCCGGTGGAAACCGTGACGGAAACGGCCACAGCGACGGGCACGGATGCTGGCGACGATGACCGTGATGATGACCGCGACGATGATGACGCTCAGCAGCCTGCCGGCACGGCTGGTGCCGGGGCCACCGGCAACGCAGAGGGCTCCGGCATGCTCAGCGGCGATGAAGCTTTTGAGAAAGCCTTAGCCCACGCCGGCGTTGATGCCCAGGCCGTCACAGAAAAGGAAGTCGACTACGACGATGGTGACGATGGCAAGGGCCCGCACTGGGAGATTGAATTCAAGGCCAACGGCCAGGAACACGAGCTCGATGTCGACGCCGCCAGCGGCGCGGTGACGCAACACGAGGTTGACTGATCGCCAGTCTGATCCCCAGCTCCATCCCACGCACATCTCTAACCCCTGCGGTTAGGCATTTCCCCAGCTAAGAGGTAAATTTAAAGGTATGAGTTCACAGTCTAAGAAGTCTGCCACCAAGCCGCCGAAGCTAGACAAGCAAGCCTATGAGGACGAGCTCAAGCGCCTCCAAGCAGAGCTCGTCGAGATGCAGCAGTGGGTCGTTGAGACCGGCGCCCGCGTGGTCATTATCATGGAAGGCCGCGACGCCGCCGGCAAGGGTTCCGCCATCAAGCGCATTACGCAGTACCTGAACCCGCGTACTTGCCGCATCGAAGCTCTGCCCAAGCCGACTGACCGCGAGGCGGGCCAGTGGTACTTCCAGCGCTACATTGAGAAGCTGCCCACCGCAGGCGAGATCGTCATCTTCGACCGTTCCTGGTACAACCGCGCCGGCGTGGAACGCGTCATGGGCTTTTGCTCCCAGCAGGAATACGTTCGCTTCCTCCACCAGGCCCCGCTGCTGGAGCACATGCTCATCGAAGACGGCATTATCCTGCTCAAGTACTGGTTCTCCGTCTCTGACGAGGAGCAGCTCGCACGCTTTAAATCCCGTCGCAACGATCCGCTGCGCCGCTGGAAGCTCTCCCCCATGGACTTGCAGTCCATTACCCGTTGGGAAGACTACTCGCGTGCCAAGGATGAGATGTTCGTCCACACCGATACCCCGTCCTCCCCGTGGTACACGGTGGAGTCTGAGGATAAGAAGCGTTCACGCATCAACGTGATAAACCACATCCTCAAGACCGTTCCCTATCAGCACGTGGAGCAGGATGTACCTGAGATCCCGAGCCGCCCCGAGCTCGAAGCCGAGTACGTCCGCCCGCCGCGCAACGATTTTGCCTACGTCCCGGATGTCGCGGCTGACTTGGAGCGTGCCAAGGTCAACGGCTCCGGCTCCGGCAAGAAGCAAGGAAAGAAAAAGAAGGGCAAGAAGGACAAAAAGAAGAAGTAGTACTTTCGGCATGTACTACCATGGCCGACTATGAGCTCTTCCCGCACCGCGCGTACCTTTCTGTCCTCGGTGCATTTGGGGGACGCGCTACTCGCAGGAGTCGCGGGGCTCGTAGCGGCCTTTTATTGTGCCTTGGCATTTTCCTCCCCCGGAACGGTGGAAGTTGTCGAGGCTCTCTTGTCGCTACTGTTCATACCGCTTTTCTTAGTCTGGCGCTCGAAGCCTGTCGTGAGCGCAACAGGATTCCTAGTTCTGCTCCTGGCCTGGGCTGTCATATGGATGAACCAGCTCCCCACCAATAGCGGCCTCACCCCATGGGCGTTGACCGCCCCCATGGCCGTGTACACCACCTCGCGGTACATCACCCAGAGGCTGATTCCGCGGGTGGTTCTGTTCATCACCGTGATCGGTACCTTTATCTCCCCCTTCATGTGGCGCATCGACACTGAGACCTACCTTCTGCGCTATGAGGTCGACACACCCTTCCTTGCCATGGTGGTGGCTCACTGGGCGGTGCTGGGAAGCACGTATTTCATCGCTGCCCGGTATTTTGACCGTGATCGCCAACGGGAGATACTAGCGCGCGAGCGCTTCCACCAAGCACAAGAAGAAGAACGCCTCCTCATTGCACGGGAACTTCACGATGTCCTTGCCCATTCCCTCACCCTGATTAAGGTTCAGGCTAATGCAGGCATCATTGCAGCAACTGCGGACTCCGGCGCGGCTGAAGAAGCACTTCTTTCGATCCGCGATAATGCGGATACCGCCCTGCGCGAGGTTCGCGGAATCGTCGCTGCCTTGCGCTCACCCCGACCCACGGCTCTGGAGCCTGCTCAACAACTTGAGCACATCGAAGGAATCCTCGAAGGCTTCCGCGCTGCTGGGCTAAAGGTGGACGCCAACCTCCCGACTGAATACGCCGTGCCATCGTTGGTGCAGATGGCTTTGGTACGCATTGTCACGGAAGGATTGACGAATGCTCTGCGCCATCAGGGCGTCGGCACGCGCGTCTTCGTTGAGCTTGTACTTGATGACGCCGCCACGCTCACCCTCACCTCCACCAATCCTCATCCCACACCAAGCAACGTCGCGGGAAGCGGCGTGGGCTTAGTCGGAGTGGCGGAACGAGCCCGTTCGCTCGGCGGTCGCCTCGACTATTCCGGCGATGCTCATTCCTTTTCCTTGCATGCACAGATACCGATGAAGGAGACCAAGGATGCAACCCAGCAGCTCTAGAATCCGCGTCTTATTGGCCGATGATCAAGCAATGCTGCTCTCAGCGTTGTCTACCATCCTCACTGCGCAAGAAGACATCGAGGTCGCGGCCACCGCGGCCACGGGGGCGGACGCCGTGACAGCAGCGCTGAGCCACCACATTGATGTGGCTATCCTCGACATTCGCATGCCCGGTATGGACGGCATTGCAGCGGCTCAGGCCATACTCGAACGCAAGCCCGAGTGCCGCATCATCATGCTCACCACATTCAATGATGAAGAGCTCGTGGCGCGATCCATCTCCGCTGGCGCCCACGGTTTCCTGCTGAAGGATGCCGACCCAGAGGTTCTTGTGACCGCCGTTCGCAACGTGGCGCAAGGAGAATCGGTGCTGGCCGCCGAGGTAACCGGCCCAGTGCTGGAAGCTTATCGCTCGGCGCTGACGCGCGAAAACCTCAGCGCCCAGGAACGCCAAGGACTCAGCCTCGTAACGCGCCGCGAGATGGAAGTGCTTTCGCTCATCGCGCGTGGTGCTACAAATGCGGAGATAGCCGCCGACATGGTCATCGCAGAAACCACGGTGAAAACTCACGTCTCCGCGCTCATGTCTAAACTCGCCGCACGTGACCGAGTGGCCCTCGTTCTCTTAGCGCAGCGTGCTGGGGTTGCCTAAGCTCCTACCACGGTAGGAGGTCTGCTCACTGAAGACCATCATGCAGGCGGATTACTTTATGATGAGCCCCGGCGATACTGCATTTTATGAATTGCGATATCTCTTTTGAGCACATCTCGAAGTCTTTTGGTCGGCAACGAGTCCTCGATGATGTTTCCTTCCGCATCTCCCCGGGCCGCGTGCATGCGCTCCTCGGGCGCAACGGGGCAGGAAAATCGACGCTCTTTTCCATCCTCTTAGGTCTCCTGCCGCCTGACTCAGGCTCCATCAACGTGGCGGGCCAACCTTGGAACCGCAATGTGCTTCGCCGCATTGGTGCCTCAGTGAACGGGCCAGCCTTTTATGGCCATCTTTCTGCCTCGGCGAATCTTCGCGTTCACGCTCGACTTCTGGGCCTTCCTGATTCCGAGATTGACCGGGTTCTCTCCATCGCTGGGCTCAACGGCGTTGGCTCCAAGAAGGCGAAATCCTTTTCCACTGGTATGAAGGCCCGCCTGGCGTTAGCACAAGCTCTCCTCGGCGATCCAGAGGTACTTGTTCTTGATGAGCCCCAGAATGGCCTCGATCCCCAAGGCATCAAGGAATTGCGAGAGCTACTACAACAACTAGCCGCAGCTGGGCACACCGTTATCGTCAGCTCCCACCAACTTGGAGAGGTCCTGCACCTTGCCCATGACATCACCGTCTTGGCCGAGGGCACGATTCGCTATTCCGGTTCCCTGCACGAGCTAGCTCCACGTGGTCAGTTGGAGGAGGAATTCTTCCGACTTACCTCACCTGGCCACCCCTCCCAAGCGCCTACCAACCGGGGAGGAGAGTCACGTGCCTAAGCACACTACTGATCCTCGCCCGAGTTACCTTTCAGCAGAACTACTGCGCAGCCGTGGAAGCACCTTACAGTGGTTGCCTTTACTTGCTCTACCGCTGGTCATCATGACGGTGATCTTTTCATCTATGGCATCGGTGCACAGTGATGCCACAGGCGTCTTGGCTTGGCAATCCTTATTTGTTACCGGCATGTACGCCCCACTTGTTGCGCTATTCGCTGCGGTCCCAGAACACCGTGAGGCCGTTACCCGCAGCGGCGGGACGCAGTGGAGAAACCTCAACCCGCGTCGGGAGAACGCTGTCCGGCTTCTCGGCGTCATTGCCAGCATTGCGCTCTTCCACATGCTGAACTTTGGTGGTTCCTGGCTCGCTGTCGCCATCCAGGGGCGCGAGAACCACGAGCTTATCCTCGTCGCCGGGCTTTATTCTTTCCTTGGTGCACTTGGCATTGCCGGGCTTTCCGCTGCCTGTGCCCGCCGACTGGGCTTCGCCTTTACACTGGTTGCTGCGGCCTTGTGGCAAATGCTCAGCATCCTTCCGAGCACTGTTGAATCAGGCAAGTGGTGGGCCTTTCCCCCAGCATGGCCGCAACGACTGCTTTTACGCGCATTGCGTATTCACCAGAACTCGGTGCCTCTTGAACCACACGACCCACTTCTAAGCAGCAGTCCACTACCGGCTTTCATATTGTGCGTCATCCTCGCCGTGCTCGGAGCATTAGCCGCAGTCTACACGCCGCGACGATACCAGCCAATGTTCTCGCTGCGACACCGTTTCACGCGTTCTACAAAAGCCCAGGCTGACGCCGACGTGGCTGATACCACCGTGGAAAAAGCCCAAGTATGGCAGCCTACGAACCACCCACGTGCGGCGGCACAGTCCTCGCTGTGGTCTACGCTGCTAGGACTCCACCGTGCAGCTTTTAGCCCAGCGGTGTTCTCTTGCCTGATGCTCAGCATTCTGGCGCTAGGCTTTGTCGCCCTGCTCTATCCCGCTAACTACGTCGAAGGTTTCTTTTACTTCTTTCTGCTGCCGGTCGGCGCAGGTATTTTGCCTGTCCTCGTATGGCCGCGCATGTCAGATTCGTGGCCGCTGGTGTATATGGAAACACGGTTCGGCACATCCGGAATCCTCATGTGGTTTTTGTCCGTCATCGTGGCGGTTTGCGCTGCCGCATGCCTGACCAGTGCACTCGCAGGTGGCGATATCGCTGCCCAGCTTCTGGCTTTCCCCCTGGCGGTTGGGGTGGGCTTTGTCATCGCGGCCGTATCACTCATACTGGTGATTCGCCTCGGCATCGTGAGTGCTATCGCCCTCACAATCGTAGGGACGATCGTCTCCATCACGTTAGGCGGCGATGTCTTGGCAGAAACCGGCCTATGGATCCTTGCCTTCCCCGCCTGGCCTTTGGTTGCGCACTCACCTTTGCGCTATGCCGTCGCTGTGATGTTGGCCGCAGTGCTCGGTGTGGCTGCAACATTGCGCGCACGGCATTTACTCCATACTCGAGCGCTATCTTCCCGCTAAACCGACCAATCTGACGAAAGTCGCCCGGATTTTTCAATCTCAGCCCCTACTTTTGGCAAATCGGGCAGTTGCGTGTTTGAAACATCCTGGCAAAGCTAGGTCGCAAACCAGAGCAGGCCCTCAAAACAGCAACACCGCCCGCGCCATGCAGCGCGGGCGGTGTTCTTGTTCTAGCTCTTAGAGTTCAGAGACGTCAACGCGCTTCGGGTAGACCACCGGGCGGGCGCCGGCGATGTCCTCGACGATGCGGATGACCTGGTTGGAGTAGCCGAACTCGTTGTCGTACCACACGTAGAGCACGAGGTGCTTGCCGGAGGAGATGGTGGCGAGACCATCGACCACACCAGCGTGGGTAGAGCCCACGAAGTCAGAGGACACAACCTCCGGGGAAGCGATGTAGGAGATCTGCTGGCGCAGGTCGGAGTGCAGGGACACGTTGCGCAGGAAGTCATTGACCTCGTCGCGGTCAGCTTCCTTCTCTAGCTCGAGGTTGAGCACGGCCATGGAAACGTCCGGGGTGGGAACGCGGATGGCGTTGCCGGTGAGCTTGCCCTCAAATTCCGGCAGGGCCTTGGACACGGCCTTGGCTGCACCGGTCTCCGTGAGCACCATGTTCAGGCCAGCTGCGCGGCCGCGGCGGTCACCCTTGTGGAAGTTATCAATGAGGTTCTGGTCATTGGTGAAGGAGTGCGCGGTCTCCACGTGGCCGTGAACCACGCCGTAGCGGTCGTTGATGACCTTGAGCACCGGGGTGATGCCGTTGGTGGTGCAGGATGCGGCGGAAAGGATCTGGTCGGAGTCCTCGATATCGCCGTGGTTGATGCCGTAGACGATGTTCTTCAGATCGCCCTTGCCCGGAGCGGTGAGCAGCACGCGAGCCACACCCTTGGACTGCAGGTGCTGGGACAGGCCCTCGCGGTCACGCCACACACCGGTGTTGTCGACGACGATGGCGTTGTCGATGCCGTACTTGGTGTAGTCAATGTCCGCCGGGTCATTGGCGTAGATCATCTGAATCTTGGTGCCGTTGGCCCAGATGACCTCGTTCTCCTCATCAACAGCGATGGTGCCGTTGAAGGCACCGTGGACGGAGTCGCGGCGCAGGAGGGAGGCACGCTTGAAGATATCCATGTCGCCCTTCTTGCGTACGACGATGGCGCGCAGGCGCACGCCGCCGTAGGCAGCCTCGCGAGCAATGAGGATGCGGGCCAGCAGGCGGCCGATGCGGCCGAAGCCGTAGAGGACAACGTCGGTGGATTCCTTGTCCACACCAGCGCCGACGAGATCCACGAGGGTCTCCTCGAGGTAGTTGCGCAGGTTATCGGAGCCGGACTCCTCGAAGCCGGTGGCCAGACGTCCCAGGTCAATGGAGGCGGTGCCCAGGTTCATCGAGCACAGTTCCTTCACAATCGGCAGGGTCTCTGCGGTGGAAAGCTCGCGCTCAGCAATGCGGCGGGCGTAGCGGTGCGCCTTGATGATGTCGATGTCGGTCACGCCGATGAGCAGGCGGCCGTAGATAGAGGTGACAACGTTATTGTTGCGGTGCAGCTGGTGGATGAGCGGGATCATCTCTTGGGCCAGCTCCAGGCGCTCGTTCCAATCCTCGTGCCCAATGTGCGCGTTCGAAGTCACGTGCTTTGTATCCTTTACTCGTCAAAAAGGGTGTAAAACTCTGTCCATCCGTAAATATTAACCGTTATTCATGCCCGTTTGGGTGTAGTTGAGCGAGGATCTCCGCCACACTACCCCCGCCAAGTTTCATTACATCGACACCTACGAGGCAATAGTCCACGTCCGCGTCAAGCTGGGCGCGACGAGGTTTCAGTAGCGCGTTGAGGTAGGGGTAGACCAAAGGCAGGTCCGGGTGTGCCCGCGTGTAGGCGGTCTCCAGCCCGCGGGCGTAGCGCCCAGAGAACGCGCGGGTGGACACCGTCTGGCCACCGCGGCGCAGAAGGCCACGGTTGTGTTCACTCGTCCCCGCTTCCTCGGAGAGCAGGAAGGCGGAACCACAGCTGACTGCTTTTACCCCCGGCCAGGCCAGGGCCGTGGCAACATCTTCCGCCGTGCGCAGACCACCCGCGGCAATGAGCGGAAGGTCCGTGACCTGGTGGACCGCCGCGACGAGTTCCTCGAGAGGGCGCTGATCGGGTTCCGCACTCGGGTCCCACACACCACGGTGCCCGCCAGCTTCAGGGCCCTGCACGCACAACACATCGATGCCGCGGGCGGCCGCGGCCTGCGCCTCCTCGGGGTTGGTGACCGTGGTCCACGCCTCTGCCCCAGCGTCATGGATGCGCGCGACCTCGTCCTCGCTAAAGACGCCGAACATCGACCACAGCACCGCTGCCCCACCCTCCAGCGCGGCGTCGAGCTTGTCCTGCCAGCCGAAGTTGAGGGAGACGTCGCCAAGCACGGCGCCCTCTTCGGCGGCGAGGGACTGCGCAGCGGCGAGTTCCGTTTCGGTCAGTGCGCGCTGCGGGTGAAAGATATTGACCCCGAAGCGCGTACCGGCACACGCAGCGATGGCCTCCCGCGCGGCGTCGACGGAGCAGGTTCCCAGCCCCAGCGCGCTGAAGGAACCGGCGGCGTCGGCGGCGGCCACTAGTTCAGGCGTGGTGGGCCCGCCCGCCATCGGAGCAGGTAGGACAGGGCAAGTGATAGTCTCAAGAAGTTGACTCATGGTTACCCAGCCTAAAGAAAACCATCAAGGAAGTAGTTGTGTCTGCCATCCGTGACTTTTTCACCCGCCTCTTTGGCCGCGCCGGCGAAGCACCGAATAAGAAAACACAGAAGGCCGCCGCCTCCGGACTTAACCCCTCGGATTTAAGCGCCGAGTGGCTCATCGTGGGTTTGGGTAATCCCGGCGCGAAATACGCCGCGACCCGCCACAATGTGGGGTACATGGCCGTGGATGATCTCCTCGCCGAATCTGGTGACATGCTCGAGCCTGTCACCGGACACCAACTCAGCGCGGCGCAGCTCGAGCTTGGGGGCACGAAGGTCGTAGCGCTGCGCTCACACACCTACATGAACCTCTCTGGCGATCCCATCGCCCCGTTGGCCACGCTGCTGGGCGTTGCGGCAGAGAACATCATCGTCATCCACGATGAGCTCGACCTGCCCGCCGGCAAGGTGCGCATTAAGAAGGGCGGCAACGAAAACGGCCACAACGGCCTTAAGTCACTGAGCGAGCGCTTGGGCACGCGCGATTACCTGCGCGTGCGCATCGGTATTGGGCGCCCACCCAAGGGTGGTTCCATCCCGGACTGGGTGCTCGCGCCTGTCGACGCCAGCGCTGAGCTCGATTCCACCATCGCCACCGCCGCCGAGGCCGCACGTCTCATCGTGGCTGAGGGTCTCAACAAGGCCCAGCAGGAAATCCATTCCCGGGCGAAATAAACCCCGGCGCGACCACGCTCAACGTCCTACACTGTCCAAGTATGAGCCGCACGAGCCAGAGCCTGCCATTGAATAACGACCCGAGAACTATCGTCATCACCGGAGCCTCTGACGGCGTGGGCGCGGCCGCTGCCCGTATCCTTCACCAGCGCCGCCCGCAGGATTCGCTCGTGCTCGTGGGCCGCAATCCGGAGAAGACGCAGGCTGTGGCCGAGGAGATCGGCGCCGACTTTCATGTGGCCGATTATGAGTCTTTGGGCCAGGTGCGTCGGCTCGCCGAGGAGCTGAGCCAGTACTCGCAGATCGATGCCTTGGGCAATAACGCCGGCGGCATGTTCGACGGCCCCTTCGCCACCGCCGATGGTTTCGAGCGCACGTGGCAGATCAACGTTGTGGCGCCTTTTCTTCTGACCTCCTTGCTGCGCGATACGCTGCGGGCCAGCGACGCCACCGTGGTGCAGACCGCCTCGTTGGCCAACATGCTGTATTCCGCTTTCGACCCCGGTGACCCGAATACTTTTGAAAAATTCACGGCGGAGCGCGCCTATGGCAACGCCAAGTTGGGCGATATCCTGCTGACCCGCTACCTCGACTCCCATGGGCTGACCTCCGTGGCCTTTCACCCGGGGATATTGAATACTGGCTTCGGGCATAACTCAACGAGCAGGACGAGCAAGCTCTATTCGACCACTGCGGCTCAATACGTCTTGGGCAAGGCGGACAAAGGCGGGGAGAACTTGGCCTACTTCCTCAGCGGCACCCCCGGCATCCATTTCAACTCCGGCGAGTACTACAACCAGAAGCGCAAGCCAGGCCTGCAGCGGCCAATTGCGAAGAAGCTCTCCGTGGCCCGGCGCATCTTTGATGATCTGGGCCGCCAGCTCAATGTGGAGTGGTAGCACCCAGCGGCTAAACTAGCCCGCATGAGTATTGCCTCCGAAGCTTCCCGCCGCCGCACATTCGCAGTCATCGCCCACCCGGATGCTGGTAAGTCCACGCTGACGGAGGCGCTGGCGCTCCACGCGCACGTCATCAACGAGGCCGGCGCGGTGCACGGCAAGGGCAACCGCAAGTCCACGGTTTCTGACTGGATGGAGATGGAGAAGGAACGCGGTATTTCCGTGGCCTCCTCCGCGCTGCAGTTCGAGTACGCGCCCGAGGGCCACGAGGGCGAGCCCTACATGATCAACCTGGTGGATACCCCGGGCCACGCGGACTTTTCGGAGGATACCTACCGCGTGCTCACGGCGGTGGATGCTGCCGTGATGCTTATCGACGCCGCCAAGGGCCTCGAGCCCCAGACCCTCAAGCTCTTCCGCGTGTGCAAGGCCCGCGGCCTGCCGATCATCACGGTGATCAACAAGTGGGACCGCGTGGGCCGTGAGCCGCTGGAGCTTGTCGACGAAATCGTCAACGAAATCCAGCTACAGCCCACCCCGCTGTACTGGCCGGTGGGTATCGCCGGCGACTTCCGCGGCTTGGCCCACATCAACGATGACGGCGAGGCCGATGAGTACGTGCACTTCCTGCGCACCGCCGGTGGTTCCACCATCGCCCCGGAGGAGCACTTTTCTCCTGCGAGCGCAGGAGAAAAGGAGGGAGATGCTTGGGAGACGGCCGTGGAGGAAGCAGAGCTGCTGGCTGCCGATGGCGCCCTGCACGACCAGGAGCTCTTCGAACAGTGCGTAACCTCCCCGCTCATCTTCGCCTCCGCGATGCTGAACTTCGGCGTGCACCAGATTCTGGATACCCTGTGCGCCATCGCCCCGGCTCCGCGCTCCCGCGATTCGGATCCGCAGGCCATTGAAGCGGCCACCTCCGCCATCGACGAGGTACGTGAGGTTACTGACGACTTTGCGGGCGTCATCTTCAAGGTGCAGGCGGGCATGGACCGCAAGCACCGCGATAACTTGGCCTTTATGCGCGTGGTCTCCGGTGAGTTTGAGCGCGGCATGCAGGTCAACCACGCCCAATCCGGCCGCAGCTTCTCCACCAAGTATGCGCTGACGGTCTTCGGCCGCACGCGTGACACCGTGGACACGGCTTACCCGGGTGACATCGTGGGCTTGGTCAACGCCGGTTCCTTGGCTCCCGGTGACACGATTTACACAGGCAAGAAGGTACAGTTCAAGCCCATGCCGCAGTTCGCGCCGGAGTCCTTCCGCATCCTACGCGCGAAGTCTTTGGGCGACTACAAGGCCTTCCGCAAGGGCCTGGACCAACTGGCGGCGGAGGGCGTGGTCCAGATCCTGCGCAACGATACGCGCGGCGATGCCGCCCCCGTCATGGCCGCGGTGGGCCCCATGCAGTTCGAGGTCATGCAGGCTCGCATGGAAGTCGAGTACAACGTGGAGACCATCACCGAGCCCATCCCCTACTCCGTGGCGCGCCGCACCGACGCCGAATCCGCACCCGAGCTGGGCCGCCAGCGCGGCGTAGAAATCTTTACCCGCACCGACGGCGAACTCATCGCTCTGTTTGGCGATAAGTGGAAGCTGGCCTTCATTGAGAAGGAGCACCCGGAGCTCACCATCGAAACGCTCGTGGCAGATTAGTTTTTCACGCCCTTGTCGGGTGATCCACCTCACGGTACGATTGACTAGAAATCCGTACACCCTTAGGTAGGTCACCATGAGCTCTCCTCTCACCGGCATTTCAGTCCTTTTCCTCGGCGGCATCGGCCCAGGCCCCTTCGCTGCGATGATGCTTGCGGACATGGGTGCACAGGTCACCCGCGTGGTCCGCCCAGGAAACCCTCCCGCAGTGGTCCCGCACAGCATCCTCTACCGCGGGCAAGAAGTTCTGGAGGTGGACCTTAAGGATCCGGTGGACGTCGACAAGCTGCGCGAAACCTTGACCACAACGGACATCCTCATCGAAGGATTCCGCCCCGGCGTAGCTGAGCGCTTAGACCTAGGCCCGGAAGAGGTGCAAGAGATAAACCCGGCACTGGTCTATGGGCGCATCACCGGCTGGGGCCAATCCGGCCCGCTGGCCCACACCGCCGGCCACGACATCAACTACATCGCAGTCTCTGGTGCGCTGCACCCCATCGCGGGCAGCGATGGTGCTCCCGTTCCGCCGGTCAACTTCCTCGGGGACTTCGGAGGCGGCTCGATGTATTTGGTGACCGGACTTCTCGCGGGCGTCCTACAGGCGAAGAACACCGGCCGCGGTTGCGTAGTGGATGCCGCTATTGTCGACGGCGCGGCCAACCTCACCGCCATGCTGCATGCCTTCCGCGCCGAAGGCCAGTGGCAGGACCGCGGGACCAACCTTCTAGACGGAGGTGCCCCATTTTATAGCGTGTACCGCACGGCTGATGATCAGTGGATGGCCGCCGGTGCCATCGAGCCGCAGTTTTATGCGCTCATGGTCAAAGGCCTGGGGCTTGAACAGGAACTAAGTGGCTACAAACAAAATGACCGCGATGCCTGGCCGGCCATGAAGGAGATCATCGCGCAACGCTTCGCGGAAAAGACACAAGCGGAATGGATCGATATCTTCCGCGGCAGCGATGCCTGTGTCACGGAGGTCGTCTCCCCCGAGGACGTTCTGGCGCACCCGCATCTTGCCGCGCGAGAAACCTATGTGGAAAGCGCGGGCCACACTGAGCCTAGCGCGGCCCCGCGCTTTCTCTAGCTCAGGCCGGGGATGAGTGCGTTGACGCCGAGCATCAACGCCAGCGTTGCCAGCGGAATGATGATGGTCACCACGGCAACATCCTTATAGGACAGGCGGTGCGTCATGCCGCAGACAATCAGCATGGTAAGCACCGCGCCGTTGTGCGGCATGGAATCGAAAGATACCGAGGCCATCGCGGTCACGCGGTGCATCAGCTCGAGGCTGATTCCTTGCTCTGTGGCCAGCTGCGCCAGCTGATCACCCAGGGTCTGCATCGTGATGGATAGACCACCTGAGGAGGAACCTGTGATGCCGGAGATGACGGCGGTGGACACCGTGGAAACCACCAAGGCGTTATCGGAGATTCCCATCATGTTGTTTTTGACCACGCTAAAGACAGCCAGTGCGGCAATCACCGCGCCATAGCCAACCTCCGAGGCCGTGGTGAGACACGGAAGGATTGCATTCTTGGCGCCATCGGAGAATTCCTTAATGGACTCGGCGGCGCGCTTGGGGAACATCGCCACGATGACGAACACCGCGCAGGCCAAAGCGACCGTCGGTGACCAGATGCCCAACAGCGCATCGAGGTTGGTTTCGCCGTATTTCGCTTCGGCCAAGTAGGAGGTGTCCAGTACTTTCGACACCCCGTAGACCATGGCGAAGTTGACCGCGATGACAACAGCGATGGGAGCCAGGCCCAACAATCCCTGCACCTGGACAGAAGGCTCGGTTTCAGCCCTGGCGTGGGTGGCCACCCGGCCACCGGAGTTGGTGTCGAATGATTCACCACCGATTTCTACACTTGCTTCTTCCCCGCTGTCGCCGATTCCCTCGGGTGTTTCGATGACCTTCCCGTCGGCATCGAGCGGCTCAAACGTCTCACCTTTCGCGCGGAGGGTTCGCACGCGGTATTCGAGCCACGCGGTTCCCGCCGCCAGCATGAGGGCGGAAGAAATGAGGCCGAAGAGCGGTGCCGCGTAGACATTGGTGCCGAAGTAACTCGTGGGAATGGCATTGTGGATCTGCGGCGAACCGGGAAGCCCGGCCAGCGCGAAGGTGATGGTTCCCAAGGCAATCGCACCAGGCATGAGCCGTTTGGGGATCCCAGACTCCTTAAACAGAGCGGTCGCGATGGGCACGATGGTGAAAGCCACAACCCACGCGGACACACCGCCGTAGGTAAGCAATGCGGTGGCGATGACCGTCGAGAACATTGCCCGCTTAGGCCCGAATAGCGCGGTAATTCCGCGCGCTAGGTAACGGGCCAGCCCTGTGGATGTCATCAGGTACCCAAAGATTGCCCCGAAGAGGAAGAGCGGGAAATACTTGGTCACGAAGTTTCCGGCTGCCGGCATAAAGATCTGGGTATAGGTGGCCAAGATAGGCTCGCCGGAAAAGAGCACCGCGATCAAGGCCGCGAAGGGAGCGACAACCACCACGGAGTGCCCGCGATAGGCCATCACGACGAGGAAAATCAGGGAGAGAATCACCCCGATGAATGAGATAACCATTGTTTCTACCTCACAGTCTTGGTCATCTGAGGCAAGAGGACGAATCGCCCTTCCTGCGCATGCGGCGCCGGTACCATGTCCCCTATGGAAGAGAAAGCAGCCTCGACGCGGGAGAGGATTCTCGAGTGCTCACGCGAGCTTTTCAGTGAGCGGTCCTTCTCCCAGGTGTCGATGAAGGACATCGCCGAAAAAGCGGAAGTGTCCGTCGCGCTGATCGTGAAGCACTTCCACAACAAGGAAGGGCTTTTTGAGGCAACGGTGGATTTCACCGCTTCCTCGGCGGCGCTCTTTGCCGGCCCTTTCAGCGAGCTAGGCCGCACCGCGGTGGTGGAGACCCTCACCGCGCCGCATAACGCCCCATACTCCATGGCCCGTACCATTTCGGTCGCGAGCGGCGATTATCAGACTCTCGGAGCCATTGGTAAGAGAATTAAATCCGATTTGTTGGATGTCCTGGCCTCCCGGATTCGTAAAGAGTCCGGGAGCCAGTACCCGTCGCCGGAGCTGCGGGCCCAGTCGGCACTCGCGCTGCTCATGGGGCTGTCGTTCATGCGGCGTTTCGGCGATACTGAGTTCGCGGCCTTTTCTACCGAGGAACTCATCGAGTACTATGCCCCGCTGCTGCAGGGCATCCTCGATGGCAACCCAGCGCCCTAATTTTCTAAGATGCGCCCTTGGAACGAACCTCGGTGATGATGGCGGAGAAGTCGAGTCCGCCGTGGCCTTCGTCCACGAAGGAGGCGTACTGCTCCTCCGCAATCCGGCCCAGGACGGTGTCGGTCTTGGTGTCTTCCGCCGCGGCCATGGCCAGCTTGAGGTCCTTGAGCATGAGGGCGGCGGCAAAGCCCGGCTTGAAGTCGTTATTCGCCGGTGAGCTCGGCACGATATCCGGGACCGGGGCGTTGACGGACAGCGACCAGGAATTGCCGGTTGCGTTGGAGACAACATCGTAGAAGGCTTGGTGGTCCAACCCTAGGCGCTCGCCGAGGACGAGGGCCTCCGCCAGGACGATTTGTTGGACCGCGAGGATCATGTTGTTGCAGGCCTTGACCGCCTGGCCGTTGCCGATGTCACCACAGTGCGTCACGGACTTACCCATGATGTCGAGCAACGGCTTGACCTTCGCAAAGTCTTCGGCCGTGCCGCCGACCATGAAGGCGAGTGTTCCTGCGGCTGCACCTGCGATGCCGCCGGATACCGGCGCATCCAGGAAGGCGGAGCCAGCCTTGCTCACGGTGTCTGCGAGCTCACGGGCTTCCGCGACCGCGATGGTGGAGAAATCAACATAGGTCTTTGGTTCTTCGTTTGCTGCGAGGACCGACTCGAGGACCTGCTTAACCAGTCCGCCATTGGGCAAGCTGGTGAAGACTACCTCGGCGCCCTGCGCGGCTTCCTCAGCGGTGTCGATGATGGTGATGCCCTGCTCGGCGGCGCGATCCCGTGCTTCCTCCACGACGTCGAAGCCGCGGACCTCGTGCCCGGCCTTCGCAAGGTTGGCAGCCATGGGGCCGCCCATGTTGCCCAATCCGATAAACGCGATAGTCGTCATTGTGTTCTCTCCTTACATGACCGGCATGGTGAACTGGGGACCTGCGGAGTCGTCGCTGGGCCAGCGCGAGGTGACGGTCTTGGTCTTGGTGTAGAAGCGGAAGGAATCCGGACCGTGCTGGTTGAGGTCGCCGAAACCAGAGGCCTTCCAGCCGCCGAAGGTGTGGTAGGCAATCGGCACCGGAATCGGAACGTTGACGCCCACCATGCCGACCTGGACGTTCTTGCAGAAGTCGCGGGCCGCGCCACCGTTCTGGGTGAAGATCGCTACGCCGTTGCCGTAGACGTGGTCGTTCGGATAAGACACGGCCTCTTCCAGGGTCTCAGCGCGGACCATGACCAGCACCGGTCCGAAGATTTCCTCGCTGTAGACGGACATGTCGGCGGTGACGTTGTCGAAGAAGCTCGGGCCGGAGTAGAAGCCGTCCGCGAGGGAATCCTCGTTGAAAGTCTTGTCGGACATGTCCAACTCGCGGCCGTCGGCAAGCAGCGTGGCACCCGCCTCCACGCCCTCGGCGATGAGCCGGTGGACGCGGTCGCGCGCCTCGGCGGTGACCAGGGGACCGTAGTCGGCCTCCGGGTCGAGGCAGTGGCCGACCTTCAGCTCCGGGATCTTCGCCAGAATGGCATCGCGGAGACGGTCTGCCGTGTCCTGCCCCACGGGAACCACCACGGACAGGGCCATGCAGCGCTCACCGGCGGAGCCGAAAGCCGCGCCCACGATGGCATCGGCGGTGGCGTCAATGTCGGCGTCGGGAAGCACAATAGCGTGGTTCTTTGCACCACCGAAGCATTGGGCACGCTTGCCAGTCGCCGCGCAACGCTCGTAGATATACTGCGCAATCGGCGTGGAGCCCACGAAGCCCACGGCCTTGATCGTGTCGGAATCCAGGATGGCGTCGACGGCTTCCTTGCCGCCGTGCACAACGTTGAGAACACCGGCGGGGCCGCCGGCCTCAATGAAGAGCTCCGCCAGGCGAACCGGCACGGAGGGGTCACGCTCGGAGGGCTTGAGCACGAAGGCATTGCCCGCCGCCAGGGCCGGGCCGGCCTTCCACAGTGGAATCATGGCCGGGAAGTTGAACGGGGTAATACCGGCAACCACGCCGAGCGGCTGGCGCAGCGAGTAGGTATCGATGCCGGTGCCGACCTCCGAGGAGTACTCGCCCTTGAGCTGGTGCGGGGCGCCGAGCGCAAACTCCAGCACGTCGACGCCGCGCAGGACATCGCCCTTGGCATCCGGGAAGGTCTTGCCGTGCTCCAGGGAGAGCTGCGTGGCCAGCTCATCCATGTTCTCGTGGATGAGACGGATCCACTCCATGATGATGCGAACGCGCTTTTGCGGGTTCAGCGCCGCCCAACCTGGCTGCGCCTTCGCGGATTCCGCGATGACGCTGTCCACATCGGCCTTGTTCGCAAGAGCGACGGCGGCCTGCTCCTTGCCGGTCGAAGGGTTCAGGACGGGCTGCGTGTTGCCCGACGTCCCCTCGAAAGTTTCTCCGTTGACGTAGTGATAAACAGTGCGCATGGCGCGTCTCCTTCCTGGAACCTCCGGCTCCTTCTATGGCTTGGGTCACACACTAACCCCGGCCCGGTGCCACACGCCACAATAAATGAGAGTTAACACACCATTTACCCCCTGGTGTGAGCTGGCATACATGGTGTGTCCTGCACTTTCCTCCTGGGCTTCCCTTGGAAGCCGTGGGGTGAATGCCATTCACCTACACTGAGCTCGGGGAAGTCCGGGCTAAGGTAATGACATGGACCACACGGAGCAGCCCGCGACCACCACGCCTTTTGACCCCGGACCAACGAGCTGGGAAGCTGATGTCATCCTCAACGATGGCGATATCGCCACCCTGCGCCCCATCACGCCGGCCGACCGCGACGCCATCCGCGCCTTCTACGACCGCGTCTCGGATCAATCGAAGTACCTGCGCTTCTTCGGCACGCACCCCACGCTCACCGACGATGACCTGGACCGGTGGTTGCACACAGACGGCTACGACAAGGTCACGCTCGTCATGGTGGAGCGCGGCAATATCGTGGCGGTGGCCGGATACTCCATCGTCGAACAGTTTCTGCCCGCGCGCGTGGGCGATGTCTCCTTCCTTGTCCAGGATTCCCACCACGGAAAAGGCGTGGCCAATATCCTCCTCGAGCACCTCGCGGAGATTGGGCGCGAAGGAAAAGTGGAGCGTTTCTTCGCGGAAATGCTCACACAAAACCGCAGGATGGTGCAGGTCTTCGTGCGGGCGGGCTATTCCGCGAAGCCGGAGCTTGAGGATGGATTCATTAGGGTGGATTTCCACATCGCGCCGAATGAGAATTCCCGCGATGTCATGGAGCGCCGCGAGCTGCGCGCCGAAGCCAACTCGATTCACCGTTTGCTCAACCCGAGCTCCGTGGCGGTGGTAGGTACGCTCTCCAGCCAGCAGCTGGCCAGCGCCGGCTTCACTGGGTCACTGCGCAACCTGCACAGCGTCGATGAGCTCTATGACCTTGCTGAACCAGTCAATCTCGTCGTCATCGAGTTTCAGGGGCGCGGCGGCGCCGACGTCATGAAGGCCGCTGCCGCCGCGGGTGCCAAGGGCGTTGTGGTCATCTCCCGCAGCCAGAACCCTAACCTCTCGCGCGAGGAGGCCCGCGACATCGTGCTCGCGGCCAGGGACTACGGCCTGCGCGCCCTCGGCCCCGCAGCTCTAGGCCTCATCAACACCGATGAGTCGGTGCGTCTCAACGCGAGCCCCGCGCCCATGCCGCGCGCAGGGCAGGTAGGGCTCTTTACCCAGTCGGCGGGCGTGGCCACCCTGGCACTCTCCCACGCGCTGCAACTCGGCTGCGGGTTAAGCAACTTCATCGCTGCTGGTTCCTTCGCCGATGTCACCGGCAATGACGTCATGCAGTTCTGGAGCCAGGATGAGAACACACGCATCTGCCTGCTGTCCCTCGACTCGATTGGTAACCCGCGCAAGTTCTTCCGAATTCTGCGACGCCTGGCCCTGGACAAGCACGTCGTGGTGTTTCTTCCCTCGCGCGCGCTGAAGTCCGCCCGACACTACGCGGTCGAAGATTTGTCTGCGGCCAGCCCGGCCGCGCTGGATGAGATCATCCGCTACACCGGGGCCATGGTGGTCACCCGCCGCGATGCCATGCTCGACATCGCCCAGCTCCTCGCGCGCCAACCAGTGCCGCAGGGGCGCCGTATCGCCGTCATTTCGAATTCCTCCGGCCTCACCGCGCAGATGGAGCAGGCGGCCTGGCGCTTCGGGCTTCGCCCGCACGCTCTCACCGTCGTCGACGACCCTGCCCCCGCTATCACGGAACAGGCCCGGCGCGCGCTGGAGGATCCGGATATTGACATGGTGCTGTGCGCTGTCGTGGAGGTCGGCGAGTTCATTCTCAAGGATGCGCATTCAAGCTTGTCCCAGCTGGCTTCCACAACGACGGATACCCCGCTCATCGCCAGTTTTGTGGGCTTCGACGTTCCCGATTTTCGCACCGCGCCAGGCCCCGAAAAACCCGGACAGCTACCGGTGTTTGGCACCTATGCCGACGCCATCGAAGCGTTGGCGACCATCATCGATAACGAACGTCGCCGCACCCTCGCCCGCCCCAACCCTGCCGATGAATTCGCTACCAGCACCGGCTTGGCCGGAGCACGCAAAGTCGTAGCGGAGATACTTGTGGATTCTCCCACTGGGAGGTGGGCGACCGACGAGGAATGCGCGCGAATTCTGGGGGCTTATGGCATCGACATTGTTCCGTGGAATCCGGTGAACACCCTTGAGGAGGCCATTGCGGCCGGCCACGAGTATGGCTGGAACGTCGTACTCAAGTGCACCTCACAGATGGTGCGGGGCCGCTCGGAGCTGCCTACTGTCGTGCGCGATATCCATGATGAGGAATCCATGGCGCGGGCGTGGACCACCATCACCCAACTCACGTGCGATCTCCACTTGGGCGAAGACCCGGCAATCTTGATACCGGTGGTGCAGCGCATGGTCACGGCGGGCGCCTCACTTACCCTCCGGGCCATCGAAGATCCCGTCGTGGGCCCGATGATTTCTGCGGGATTCTCCGGGCTGCCCTCGGACCTATTGGGGGACGTCGAGTGGCGCGTGCCCCCGCTGCGCCGGACGGATGCCCTGGACATGCTCAGCTGTTTGAAGGCCTCTCCCCTGTTGGCCGGCTACCGCGGTACCAAGGCCGCTAAGTTACACCGTGTCGAGGAGGTGATGATGCAGCTGGCCCAACTCAAGGACGATATTGCCGCCCTTGTTGACATCGAGCTCTCCCCGGTTATCGCCGGGGTGACACAGACTGATGTGGTGGGCGCTCGCATGCGCATCGCCCCGCTGGGTGATGTCCGCGATCCTCTCGCGAGGTCCCTGTCATGAGCCAGTCGAAGCCGCTGCTTTTTGCCTCGGAGGAGATGTACCGCTACTCGCTGGGCCCGCAGCATCCGATGGGGCCGGACCGCGTCGCCGCGGCGATGTCGCTGGCGCAACACTTCAGTGTGCTGGAGGAGTTCGATATCGAGTGCCCCACCCCACTGAACACCTCG
Organism: Corynebacterium sp. HMSC074A09; assembly: GCF_001811545.1. Taxonomy (NCBI): domain Bacteria; kingdom Bacillati; phylum Actinomycetota; class Actinomycetes; order Mycobacteriales; family Corynebacteriaceae; genus Corynebacterium; species Corynebacterium sp. HMSC074A09. The sequence continues at coordinate 88,441 of NZ_KV805124.1, forward strand.
CACTTGCAGCTCGTGCACAGCCCCGACTACATCGCTGCCACCCGCGCCGAGGTGCCGTCCAAACGGTTTGGGCTGGGCACTGAGGACAACCCGATTAGCCATGGCTTGTCGACGGTCGCCGCGCGCATCGCCGGCGGCACCCTTGCGGCCGTGCGCGCTGTATGGGAGGGCCGCGCGCCACGGGCCGTTAATCTTTCCGGCGGGCTGCACCATGCTTTTGCCGATTCCATGTCGGGATTCTGCATGTATAACGACGCCGCCATTGCGATCCAGTGGCTACTGGCCAACGGCGCCCAACGCGTGGTTTACCTGGACTTGGACGCCCACCATGGCGACGGCGTGGAGAAAATTTTTTGGGATGATCCCAACGTGCTGACCATCTCGGTCCATGAGTCGGGGCTCTATCTCTTCCCCGGCACAGGCTATGCGCACGAGATTGGTGGGCAAGGCGCGGAAGGCACCGCCGTCAACGTGGCCCTGCCCCGTGGGGTCACGGATGAGGAATGGCTGCAGGTCGTCCACGCGATCGTCCCGCCGCTGCTCAAGAAATTCCGCCCCGATTTCATCATTTCCCAGCACGGCGCGGATCCGCACCGTTCGGATCCCCTCGCGGACCTGGAACTCACCATCGATGCGATGGCGCGCGCCTACCGCTCGGTGGCGGTGTGGGCACAGCAATTTGCGGGCGGACGATGGGTGGCCCTCGGTGGCGGTGGCTATCGAGTCGATGCCGTCGCCCGCGCCTGGACGCAGGTACTTGCCGCGGCCGCCGGTGTGGAGCTCGCCGCCTCCTCCCGGATGCCGGACGGCTGGGAGGGCTCCCCCACGCTGGGCGATGAAGGCGCACGCGCCGCCATCGGGGACTTCGACCCCACCAAGGTCATGGCGGAAAAGCCCCACGCGGCGCTAGTACAGACCACGCGCGCCATCTTCCCCTACTGGGGCTTGCCCGCTTATGGCTAGGCCCCGCGCATGCAGGGCGCACGTGCGGGGCAGCATTAGTGAGTACGCGGTGCGAACCCTTAGCGCGGCGGCATACGCAGTGCGCCATCCAAGCGAATCGTCTCGCCATTGATATAGGGGTTCTCCGCGATAGACAAGGCCAGGGCAGCAAACTCCTCTGGCTTTGCCAGCCTGGCGGGGAAAGGCACGGTGGCTTCGAGCTGCTCACGGAACTCCGGGGTGATTTGCTCCATCATCGGGGTGGCCACCACGCCCGGCGCGATGGCATTGACACGGATGCCCAGTGACGCCAGGTCCCGGGCCCCGGTAATCGACAGGGCGGCCACCGCGCCTTTTGACGCCGCATAGGCTGCCTGCCCTACCTGCCCTTCAAAGGCCGCGACGGAGGCAGTGTTGATGATGACGCCGCGCTGGCCGTCCTCATCGAGTGGTTCTGCCTGGGCCATCGCCTCGGCGGCCGCGGTCATGACGTGGAAGGTACCCATGAGGTTGACGTTTATGGTCTTAGAAAACAGCTCCGGATCGTGCGGGCCTTTGCGCCCGAAGATGCGCGCCGAGGGGCAGATTCCGGCGCAGTTTACCGCTACACGCAGCGGCGCTGAAGATGCCGCGGCGAGGACAGCCTCCCGCACGGCAGCGGCATCGGTGACGTCGACTGCCGTGTAGTCGATGCCACTGTGCTGTTCCTCCGGAACGGACAAGTCGAGCACGGTGACCGTGGCTCCGTGCTCTGCGAGTGCCGCGGCCGTTGCCGCTCCAAGGCCGGATGCACCGCCGGTCACGACGGCAGAGGCTTCGTGTAGGTTCATGGTTTCTCCTTTGATCACAGCGGGGCGTGGGATGTGTAGTGCTGCAAATGTGTGGACAGTGATTACGAGGGCGGAGCTGCTTAAACGAAGGCGGATACGCCAGTAACCGCACGGCCGACGATGAGCGAGTTGATGTCGTAGGTTCCCTCATAGGTGAAGAGAATCTCGGCATCATCCATCATCTTCGACAGGTCATACTCTGTGAGAATGCCGTTTCCACCGCCGATGTTGCGGCCCGCGGCTGCAGATTCGCGCGCCAGGCGCGTGGTCGTTGCCTTCGCCAGGGCGGCAAACGGCATTTCCAGCTTGCCCTGTTCCTGGACCTCCGCCAGCTGGGCCATCATGGCGAGTGAGGCAGTGGCGTTGCCAAGGATGCGGGAGAGCTGCTCCTGCACCAGCTGAAACTTCGCAATGGGCCGGCCAAACTGTTCGCGCTTGACCGCGTACTCGCGGGCCTTATCGAAGATGCCGAGCTGCAGCCCAGCTCCCTGCCAGCCCACCCAGGCGCGGGAATAGCACAGGAAGTCGTTGACGTTGGCGAAGGATTCGGCGCCAGGGATGAGGTTCTCGTGTGGGATTAGGACGTTGTCGAAGTTAAGGTCCGCATTCTGCATGATGCGCAGACCCATTTTGCGCGAGATCTTGCTGCGCGTAACACCGTCACGGTCGAGCTCAACGATGAACGCCTTAATCTCATCATCCGCCGTATCGCGGGCGAAGGTGATGGCGAAATCAGCAAAAGTACCGGCGCCAATCCAGCGCTTCGCGCCGTTGATAACCCAGCCCTCGGCGGTGCGCTCCGCCGTTGTGGCAAGACCGCCGGCGATATCGGAGCCGTGGTCCGGCTCGGTCAGCGCGAAACAGCCCACCTTGGTGAACTGACGCAGGCCTGCCAACCAGGTGTCCTTCTGCTCCGGGGAGCCAAGCTTGTCGATGAGCCCCAGGACGAGCTCATTGTGGATGCCCACCAACGCCGAGAGCGAGACGTCTGCGCGGGTGACTTCCGCGTACACCAGCCCACGGTAGAGCCGTGAGGTGTTGGTGAGCTCGATTTCACCCAAGCCCATCTCCGCCATCCGGGGAAGCAGGTCGAAAGGCAGCTCTTCGCGGTCCCAGTATTCGCCCACGACCGGGCGAATCTCCGTCTGCAGAAACTCGTGGATCTCCGCCAGGCGTGCCTGCTCTTCGGGGACTAGGCGGTCAGCGACGGCGAAGATATCGGCGTGGGGGTACTTGATCTTCTCCAAGTGTTTCCCGCTGGGATGCTGTGGGCCAAGGATCGGCGGCATAGTTTTCTACCTTTCTAGCTGGGTCTTGTCGCGACTACATGGATTCATTTGAGGCCATAAACGGTCTTGTAGGTCAAGAAATCAATGGGGAACTTCACATTGAATGGGTACGATTATACATCTTTCCGTACTCCCCACACCGTGTTCTATGATCAGGTTTCACAACGCAGGACTCCTAGCCCGCCCCAAAAGAGCCCCTCAAGGCCGGAATCGACACAGACGGAGAGACACATGACCCAGCCACTCACACCACGGCAGCGAGAGCTCTTTAACGCCCTGTTGCAGGACTTCCTGGCCGAGGGCTTCGAGTCCTTCACCATCGATGGCGCAACCAAGCGCTACCAATGCTCCAAGTCCACCATCTATGCGCTGGGCCCATCGAGGGATGCCATCATTCGGCGCGTACTGGTCAGCTTCTTTAAGGAAATTGCACGCCGCACCGCGGTCACCGAGGCACCCACATACGCCCAAGCGCTTGAGAAATACTTCTCCTCCATGACCATCGCCCTAGAGCCCGCCAGCCCGGAGTTTATGCGCGATCTTGCCTCTGAACCCGCCGCCCAGGAGGTATTCAGCCTCAACACACGCAGGGCTACCGAAACCATCCATGAGCTGCTCAGCCACGGCGTTGCAGCCGGCGAGTTCACAGCGGAGTACACAGATTTTGTCTCCCGTCTGCTCCAGCGCTCCATGACCGACATCCAGCAGGGCTTCTACTCGGACACCCTAGCCCCAGCCGAGGCCTACCACACGCTTGGCCAGCTCATCCTTCATGGAATTTCACGGCGCTAGCCTGCGACTTTCGCACAGGCTAGCCACATCCTCTAGAAATTACTTCGAACTCAAAGTAAAGTAGGCTGCGACCCACGTCACATCGACGCATGGTCTGGGACGCGGACCATAGGCAATGTAGCGTCCTTCCCCCACATGAGCACAAGCTAGAGGAGAACCAATGACCACGGTGACCGAACAATTCCAAGCAGCCCGCGATCTGCTGGTTTCTTATCAGACCGATTATGAAGCAGCCCGCAGCAACTTCGAGTGGCCGCGCTTCGAGCACTTCAACTTCGCCCTCGATTGGTTCGATCACCTCGCCACCGCGGAGGATTCCAAGGACCGCGAGGCGCTCGTCATTTGTGAAACCGACGGCAGCAGCACGCGCCGCACCTTCGCCGAGATGTCCGCTCGCTCAGCACAGCTAGCCAACTGGCTGGAAGCACAAGGCGTTCAGCGCGGTGACCGCGTCATGCTCATGCTCAACAATCAGGTGGAACTGTGGGAGTGCATGCTGGCCTGTATCAAGGCGGGCTTCGTGCTCAACCCGGCAACCGCCATGCTGGGTGCGGCGGATCTGCAAGACCGGACCGACCGCGCCAGCATTTCCTGGGTTGTGGCCAACGCCGAGGATGCCGTGAAGTTCCAGGACGTCACCGGTGATTTCACGGTTATCCAGGTTGGTGATGAACCAGATGCGCAGTCGGCGCACCCGACCCTGCGCTACTCAGATTCTTTCACGGGTTCTGAGGTCTACACGCCGAAGCAGGAAACCAAGGCCGATGAAACCCTCCTGCTCTACTTCACCTCCGGTACCACGTCGAAGGCGAAGCTCGTCGAGCACACCCATACCTCCTACCCGGTGGGGCACCTCACCACGATGTACTGGATCGGCCTGGCGCCTGGCGACGTCCACCTCAACGTCGCCGCCCCCGGCTGGGCCAAGCACGCGTGGTCAAACTTCTTTGCCCCCTGGATCGCCGGGGCCACTATCTTCCTGTACAACTATGCGCGCTTCGACGCTGCTGCGCTCATGGACAAGATGGAGGAAGAAGGTGTCACCAGCTTCTGCGCCCCGCCGACAGTGTGGCGCATGCTCGTCCAGGCGGACCTGGGTCGCATGAAGACCCCACCGAAGAAGCTCGTCGCGGCGGGCGAACCACTGAACCCTGAGCTCATCAGCACCATCAGCAAGGCCTGGAACACTGATGTTCGCGATGGCTTCGGGCAGACGGAAACCACCCTGCAGATCGCCAACACCCCGGAGCAAAAGGTCAAGCCAGGTTCTATGGGCCGCCCGCTGCCGGGTTGGGAAGTCGTGCTCAAGGATCCCGCTACGGATGAGATTGGGGATACCGGTGAAATCTGTTTGAAGATTGATCCCCGCCCAGTCGGCCTGACAGTGGGTTACTTCAACGACCCCGACAAGAATGCGGAGGTCTTCCGCGACGGTTACTACCACACGGGAGATACGGCGGAACGCGATGAAGACGGCTACATCTTCTACATTGGCCGTGCCGATGATGTCTTCAAGGCTTCCGACTACCGCCTGTCCCCCTTCGAGCTCGAGTCCGTCGTCATCGAGCACCCGGCCGTCGCCGAAGTAGCGGTGGTTCCCTCCCCGGATCCCATCCGCCTTGCCGTGCCAAAGGCCTACGTGGCTTTGGCGAATGGCTACGAGCCAAACGCGGAGACGGCCGAAGCCATCCTCAAGCACTGCCGTGATGGCTTGGCGCCGTATAAGCGTATCCGCCGCCTCGAGTTCTACGAGCTGCCAAAGACGGTCTCTGGCAAGATTCGCCGCGTCGATCTGCGCAAGCGCGAAACCGAGATCCACTCAGCTGATGGCGGTGAGACGACAGCTTCGACGGAGTTTGCTGATTCCGACTTTCCGTCGCCGAAGGGCTAGCACCACCCTCCTTCCGATGATGCAGGCTCCAGCTTCCGGCTGGGGCCTTTGTTTCTCTCATCCGGGTTCTCGGAACAGTGAAGCTGTCGCTTATAGTTGTCTCACGCGCTACAAGGAGGTCTTTTCCGGCTCATGGATATCATTGCTGAAGCACGCCGCCAGTGGGCTCAGCGCTATTCCGCGCACTCCGCGCGTGGCCTGGCCACGGTCTCCTCCTTCGAGCGCGCCGCCCATATTTTGAGAAACGGTGCCGAGGAGGCTCTCGCTCCCTTTGGGGTGAGCTATAGCCAATTTGAGGTCCTCGCCGTGCTCATGTGGTCACGCGCGGGAAGCATGCCGATGTCGAAGATCAGTTCTCGCCTACAACTCCCGCCGGCATCACTGACCCACACGGTGCGCAAGTTGGAAAAGGACGGACTGATCACGCGGGTGAGCGACCCTAAAGATAAGCGCTCGACCTTGGTGATGGTCACCGACCAAGGCATCGTGCTGGCTTCCGCGGCGGGACCGGCACTCGATCGCTATTTCGAGTCCATTGCACTGCCCGCACGCGAACAAGATCGCGTTATCGCTGCCGCCAACCGTATTCGCCGCGCCGCCGGCGAGGACGTCGAGTCCCCAGAGGCTCAGTAGAGCGACGGAACTGCCCTATCTGCAAAACCTGCGCTCCCGCCCTGCCCGATTCACGGGCTTCAACTTTGGCAACTAGGGCAGTTTTTGTCTGAGAACTAATCCCCCTCAGAGCTACTTCGCAGAGCGAAGGAGCTTAAGCATGCTTGAAGTCTGGGTCACGCTTCTCCACGAAGGCTGCCATTCCTTCCTTTTGGTCGTGGGATGAGAAGAGTGCGTGGAAGGTGCGGCGCTCAAACTGGATGCCCTGGGACAGCGAGAGCTCATCCACGGCATTGACTTGTTCCTTGATCTGGGACGTTGCGACGAAGGACTTCGAGGCGATGAGCTGCGCGGTTTCTAGCGCGGAATCGAGGAGCTCGTCGGCGGGAACCACGCGGGCCACGAGACCAGAGCGCTCTGCTTCCTCCGCTGCCATCATGCGGCCGGTCAGGCACATCTCCATTGCCTTGGCCTTTCCGATGGCACGGGTTAGGCGCTGGGAGCCGCCCATGCCCGGGGTAACGCCGAGGTTGACCTCGGGCTGGCCAAACTTGGCCTTGTCACCGGCGATAATGAAGTCACACATCATAGCTAGCTCGCAACCGCCGCCAAGCGCGTAGCCGTTGACCGCCGCGATAATGGGCGTGCGAGCGCGCGTGAGGACGTCCCAGCCGGCGAACCAGTCCGCGGTGTACATCTCCGTCGCCGTCTTCGAAGACATCTCCTTGATATCTGCGCCGGCGGCAAAGGCCTTGTCGGAACCGGTAATAACGATTGCGCCTACTTCTCCATCGGCGTCGAATTCCTGGACCGCGTGCGTGACCTCAAGCATGGTGTCGTTGTTCAGCGCGTTGAGTGCTTCCGGACGGTTAAGGGTGATGAGTGCGACGCGGCCGCGCTTTTCAGTAAGAATTGCCATGGAACTAGTGTCCTTTCTGTGATTTCGGGTAGTGCTATATCTGGCTCGTGATCAGGGGATGGCTGTGCCTAGTTTTCGGAGGTATCGAATGTGGGAGCTTCCACATTGCCTTCGCTGTGTTCGAGAATAGACGCCACGACGTCCGCTGGGACGGCGCCGATGGACTCGTATTCCCAGGAAGGGTTACGGTCCTTATCAACGATCTGCGCGCGGATACCCTCGACGAATTCCTTGTGCTTTTGCATGTTCACGGACATCCAGAATTCTTGCGCCAAGGTTTCCGCAAAGCTCATGGACGCATTGCGGTTCAGGGATTCCTCGGTAACGCGGATTCCCAGTGGTGAATTAAGGCTCATCCGCTTGGCAGCCTTCGCGGCCCAGTGTCCTTCGCCGCCCGCGGCTGCGCGTTCTTGCAGCCGGGCCAAGGTTTCCTCGGCAGTCTCCGCGGCATAGGCCTCAACCATTTCGGCGCGATCCTCCCCGAAGCCGGGTCCCACCTCTTCGGAAAACTTCTCGATGTCTGCCGGTTCCCCCGACTCCACCAGCTGCTCTACCAACGCGTCGAGCTTGTCCTTGGGCACGAAGTAATCCGCAAAACCGGTATCGATCGCTTCCGCGGCGCCCACGTGGATCGCGGTATAGGCCAAGTGGCGGCCAAGGCGATCTGCAGCTCGGGACAGCAGGTAGGAACCGCCGGCATCGGGCGAATACCCAATTCCTACTTCCGGCATGCCGATGCGTGAATCCTCACTCACGATGCGGTGCGAGGCGTGCGCCGACACGCCGATTCCACCGCCCAGCACGATGCCTTCCATGAGAGCCACGTAAGGCTTGGAATAGGTGGAGATCAGATAGTTCAGCTCGTATTCCGTCTTCCAGAAATGGGCGCCTGCGGTTCCGCCTTCCAGGGCATCGTGGTACAAGGCTGCGACGTCACCGCCCGCGCATAGCCCGCGTTCGCCAGCGCCGCGGAGAATAACGAGCTTGACGCGGTCATCATCCTGCCACTCCTGAAGCACCGCCGTCATCTCATCAATCATCGTCTGGTTCAGCGCGTTAATGGCCTTGGGCCGATTGAGCGTGAGCACGCCGGCGTGTCCACGAATTTCGCTAATAATCTCGTTCGTCATCTTCTTCTCCTATTTTTCTACTCAGCTATGGGCGGGGTTAGTTCACAGCCTCAAGCAACAGGGCTTCACCTTGTCCACCGCCGCCGCACAACGTGACCCCGGCGCGGCGGGCATGGGATTCTGCCAAGAGGTGCGCCGCATGCACTACGAGCCGTGCACCGGAAGCACCGATAGGGTGCCCCAGAGCAATCGCTCCGCCCTGCGGATTCACGTCATCGGGGTGGATTCCAAGGACCCTCGCGGAATGCACCACTACCGCGGCAAAGGCCTCATTGATCTCGATGTGGTCGAGGTCCTTTGCACTCCAGCCCTGGCGTTCCAGGGCTTGAAGAAGGGCACGAGCGGGCTGTTCCTGCAGCGAAGAATCCGGGCCGGCTACTTGCCCAGGCGCGCGCAGGACCGCCATGATCGGCAGCCCTTTTTTCTCCGCATGTTCGCGGGTGGTGAGAACGACGGCCGCAGCCCCATCCGTGATGGGTGAAGAATTTCCGGCCGTTATGCCTCCTTCAGGCTCAAAGGCCGGACGCAGCCCAGCCAAGGATTCTTCGGTGACTCCCTCCCGGATGCCTTCATCGCGCGAGACGGTGATCTCGTCGTGCCGGCTCGCTACGGTGATCGGAGCGATCTCCGTGTCAAAGAGTCCCTCCTCGCTCGCCTGCAGAGCGCGCTGGTGGGACAGCGCGGCGCAGCGGTCTTGTTCCTGACGGGTGGCCGGATAGCGCTCGGCATACTTCTCCGACAGCGAGCCCATGGAAATCCCGAGATCCGCTGCCCGCAGGCCATCGTGCTCCATGTGATCGAGAAGCTCAACAGAGCCGAATTTCTTTCCCTTGCGCGACTGCGGCAGCAGGTGGGGAGCATTCGACATCGACTCCATTCCCCCGGCCACTACCACCGTGGCTTCGCCGGAGCGCAGGAGCCGGGAGGCGTCGATAATCGCGGTCAGACCGGACAGGCAGACCTTGTTGACCGTTGTGGTGTGCGCGTTCGGGGAAATTCCTGCCCCCAGTGCTGCCTGCTTCGTGGGGTTTTGCCCCACACCTGCCTGCAAGACTTGTCCGAAGATCACCGCATCAACGTCGTCGGGGTTGACCTGCGCTTGCGCGAGCGCAGCAGCGATGGCATGGGAGCCGAGCTCCGTTGCGGGCAAGGCCGCAAGGCCGCCAAGCAACTTGCCGAAGGGCGTTCGGGCGGCGCCCACAATAACGATGTCCATATTTCGCTCTCCAAACTGTACGAAGTTAACCCGAATCGTACCGATGGATTGTGCGCTGCGCCACCCTTGTGGGCCAATCTCAGCTCGCATAATGCCGAAGTATTGCTGCACAGAACAGTTTGAGCCGCTACTAAGGCATAAAGCCGCGGGCCAGATTAGAAGGTGAGCATGAGTGGGATGACCACGATCTTGGCTATCTGCGCCACCACGATGGTGGCCGCATAGCCGGTCATGATGCGGGAATCAGAGCTCATACCAGTGGCGTAGTTGACCACGGCAGGCTGGCCGAAGATGCCGGAGATACCTCCGGCGGTGCGAGTCTCCGACTGGCCGAGGAACCTATTGGCAACAGCGAAGATAGCGACAGCAACCACGGTAATGATGGCGGCCAAGATCATGGACTTCAAGCCCATCCAAGAGAAGGCCGTGGACTGGAAAGCCTCACTAGAGGCGAGGCCCACCGACGCCAAGAAGATGACCAGGCCCCACTGCTGAAGAGCCATATTGATAGAGGCCGGGACCTTCCACGGCACGCGGCGCGTGCGGTGGAGAGCACCAAGGACAAGTCCGGTAATCAGCGGACCCAGCGCGAAGCCCAGCTCAAAGGACGTGCCACCCGGCAACGGCACCACGATGAGCGCAATGAGGTAGCCCAAGAACAGGCCGCCACCCACAGCGATCCAGTTCAGCTGCGAATAGCCCTGAACCGAGTCACCGAAGTAATCGCGAATATCGCCCATACGGTCCTGATCCACAATCACCGTCACACGGTCACCGGCATCGAGGTGCGTATCGAAGCTGGCGAGGAACTCCTCATCGCCGCGCTGCACGTGGACGATGCGGCCGCCATAACGCTGAAAAAGGTTGAGCTCCTCCACAGTTCGTCCGGCGATATCGGTGTTCGAAACCACCACGTTTTCAATGACCAAGCGCTTGTCCACGAAGGGCACCTGGGGCTGGCGCTTACCCAATGCGGCGGTAAGCTCGTGCCGCTTAGCCTTCGTCACGAGCACGCGCAGGATATCGCCCTTGCGAATCTCTGGATGGTCGCCCGCCACGGTCCGGGTATTGCCGCGGCGAATCGTGGCGATGACAAATTGGTCCTCGAAGCGCTCCACGAGCTCCTCGTAAGTGATGTCTTTGGTCACCCGGATAGTGCGGGAGCGGAAGACCTCCTCCGCAGAATTGTCTTTGTCCTTAGAACCCGGCCAGGACTGCTTGAGCAGGAAGGCCACGAGCAGAATGGCAACGGCTACGCCCACCGGGTAGCCCAAGGAATAACCCACGGCGGGCAGCTCCTCGCCGGTCTGTTGTTGGGCTACAGCAAGCGACGCCGTCGAGGTCGTCGCACCGGAGAATACGCCTACGGAGAGCAACGGCGACAGCCCTAGCCATCCGCCCGCAAGAAGCGCCACGGCGGCAGCACCCACCACCGCGATGGCGGCAGTGATCATGTGTTTCAGCTGCTCAGAGAAGCCCTTGAAGAAGCGTTCGCCGGCAGACAAGCCCTGCATATAGATGAAGAGGCCAAGGCCCATCTCTTGCAGGCTGCTCAAAATCGTGCCATCGAGATCGATAAAGGCGCCGATGGCCAAGCCCACGAACAAGGTACCGGCCGCGCCGAAGCGCAGAGGACCGAATGGGATCATGCCAAACAACGTGCCGAGCAAGGCGACAAAGAAAATGCTCAGCCAAATATTTCCATCAAAAAGTGACAACACGGTCAGTCATTCTAGAAAAGCAGGAAGAAAACGCCACGTGAAAGGAAGTTTCAGGAGGAGAAGACCGCGGCATCCATGCAGTTCACAGCATTTCCTCCGGGACTGCCTCCCCTGGCAAGGAGGCACGTCTCACACCATGCGGGTCACAGTGTCCTACTCATGCAGCCGCTGCTAGCAGCCGTTAGCCTTCGAGGAATTCCTTCCACGCCGGCCATTCCGCATAGGTCTGCGCGCGCCCAGCTTCATAGTTCGCGCGCAGCTTAGTCACGGAGCGTTCGGTCGAAGCCACCTGCATATCCTCCGGGAAGAAGAGCTGGGCTCGCCCTTCCTTTTCCAGCTCCAGAAGCCGGTCCTTGGACGCGTTGTATTTCGGCGGACGCTCAATCATCGCCTCCGCGACAGCCGGGTACTTGCGGAAGACCCTCCGCAGCGCCGCCGGCCGCCCTACCTCAGGGCGCACGTAACCACGCGGTTTCGAGCCAAGGAACAAGAACTTCTCAAAGCCGGCCTTCTCGGCCTGCTCGATGAGGATGCCACCGGATTCCCCCATCGCACCATCGACGTACGGTGCGCCATCGATAACACGCATCGGCATGATCAGCGGCAAGGTCGAGGAGGCGCGCACGCGCACCATCAGGTCCTCTTGTGTCTTTATGTCTTCGCGCCCCCAGTACACGCTTTCGCCGGTATCGGCGCGCGCGGCGGAAATACACATCTGCGCCGGGTTGGCCTGAAATGCTTCCCAGTCAAAGGGCATGTCCTGATCGGCGGCCTTCTCATAGATGAACTCCGCATTGAAGTAGCCGCTACCGCGCAGCAGCGAACCCAGGCCACCGAAGCTGGGGTTCTTGGCAAAATCCACGAAGGATTCTTCCGAGCGGCTCACGTCGCGGGAGAGGAAGTTCACGGTGTGTGAAGAGCCCGCGGAAACACCTCCAACCCAGCCAAATTCCACCTCCTCCTTTAGGAGCTTGACGATGCACGCGGCGGTATAGGAATTGCGCATGCCGCCGCCTTCAATGACGAGTGCTGTATCTTTCGCGTCAATCACAGTGCCCGATGGTACCCCCGCGCTAGGATCGCGCCATGGGATTGTTTTCTGCGGTTAAGAATGCCGTCGACAAGCTTGGCGGCTCCAGCACTGTCCGTTTGGCCTCCCCGGATCCCCACGCCGTCGAGGTTTCTTTCGATCATCTTTCCGTGCACACTGCGAGCGGTCTCATCATCCTGGTTACCTCCCCTGCCGGTGCGCAGGTGCTCAGTGAGGTGGCGCGCTCCGGCGAGCCCGCGCAGTTGCGTGGCCCTCAGACCACGGTGCATCTCTCCCCCACGACTAGAGAACAGCGTCCCGTCCACGACCCCAAGAAGGGATGGGCCATCCCGTTGTCGCTTGCAGAAAGAGAGACGCTGTCCCAACTCAACGCGGAGCCCGGCGATTATGAAGTTTCCGAGTCACTCGCTGTGTCCGTCGAACCCACCCCCTGAAGAAAGCTAATCCGCCATGCTCATCCTCCCCTTCCAAGGGCACACTCCCCGCATCCACCGCAGCGCCTGGATTGCGCCGAATGCCACCATCATCGGTGACGTCACCATCGGGCCAGATTCTTCCGTGTTCTATGGCAGCGTGCTGCGCGGAGATGTTGGTGCCATCCGCCTTGGCGCCCGCGTCAATATCCAAGACAACTGCGTCATCCACGTCGAAGCCACTGCGCCATGTGTGCTGGAGGATGACGTCACCGTGGGCCACATGGCCATGCTGCACGGCACGCACGTTGGCGCGGGCACGCTGGTTGGAATGAAGGCCTCTTTGCTCTCCGGCTCCACCGTGGGCCCAGGCTCTCTCATCGCCGCCGGCGCGGTGGTGCTCGAAGGCCAAAACATTCCCGCCGGCGCCTTGGCCACCGGGGTGCCCGCCAAGGTGCGCCGTGAGTTGAGCCCTGAGGAATCCGCTGCCTTCATCCCGCACGCCGCGCGCTACGTCGACATTGCTCAGAATCAGGCGCCGCTTGGCGACGCCCTCCCCCTCGACGACGTCCTCTACGACTAGCACCGCAACTGCCGTTGTTGACAAAACTCCCGAGTCCGCCGCAAAAACTGACCAGAACTTTGGCAACTAGGGCAGTTCACTTTTGAACTCTTGCCCACCAGCCGGCTCGTTATAGAAGAGCAACGAGACCCATCACCACCAGGAAGGCGGCCACTCCGTAGCCGCTCCAAAGCGCAACCGCTGCGGAGTTCTCCCGCGCCCACGCGAAGGCGCGTCCGGCCCAGGAGTCTGGCTTCGCCCGCACAAGCGCGATGAAAAGCCCGCACACCGTGGGCAAGGACAGCGCAAAGGTGGCGTAGAAGAAGAGGCCACCGTATTTAACGGTGTTGCTGAAATCCCCGGCAGCAAGGTGCATCAGCCCATAAAAGAAGGGTACGGAGGTCAAGGACTGGATAACACCCATGGCGTAGCCCACCGCGACAGTCTTGGCCGAGGGCGTGCGCAGTGGGCCGAGGAGTTTCTGCACCATGTCATTGGGTTCGCCCTTGGAGCGCCAGGCCAGAAGGCCCAGCCCCAGGCCGATGACCACCAGACCCCAACCAAGCAGCGGTGATTCCAGCGCGGCGGCCACCTTGTCCTGGATACCGACGAAGACGAACATCACCACAGCAGCGGCGGTGAGCACACCGAACCAGTCACCGACGATGACGAGGGCCGCGATCTTGCGGTAGCTCCCCCGCGGAAGCATGATGCCGATGGCCACCAGGATTCCGATGAGAAGCGCGTTGACGGAATCGGCGAAGGCATTCAGCACGGCTTCAAGCATGCGGGCTAGTCTACAGGCTCTTAGAGAACATTCATCTACTGTTTACCCCGCGCGCCCCCGACGCAGGCGAGCAAACGGTATGTTCGAAAAAGTGTGCCACGTAACGCACCCCAAACTTACGCGTGTCAACATAGACTAGGCCCCTGCTGGTACAGCACGTTTTGACCCCGACCCAAGAAGTGGAGAGACAAAAATGAAGGTAGCGATTCTCGGCGGAGACGGCTTCTGCGGTTGGCCCGCTTCCCTCTATCTCTCCGACCAAGGCCACGAGGTCATCATCGTGGATAACCTCTCCCGGCGTGCCATCGATGAGGAGTTGGGCGCGGAATCCTTAACACCCATCGCCTCCATTGAGGAGCGCCTGTCCGCGTGGACCGAGGTCTCCGGCAAGACCATCGGCTTCCGTAACCTCGACGTGGCCCAGGACTACGATGGCCTGCTGGAGTTCCTGAATACCGAACGCCCGGATGCGGTGGTGCACTTCGCTGAGCAGCGCGCCGCGCCCTACTCGATGAAGAACTCGCGCACCAAGCGCTACACGGTGGATAACAACATCAACGCCACCCACAACCTGCTCGCCGCCATCGTCGAATCTGAGCAGGATATCCACGTCGCACACCTGGGCACCATGGGTGTCTACGGCTACGGCACCGCCGGTATGAAGATTCCGGAGGGCTACCTGGATGTGCAGGTGGATGCGGGCGAGAATGGCGTCGTCAAGCAGCAAATCCTCTACCCCTCCAACCCGGGCTCGGTCTACCACATGACGAAGGTCCTGGACCAGCACCTGTTTGCCTACTACGCCAAGAATGATGAGCTGCGCATCACCGACCTACACCAGGGCATCATCTGGGGCACGCACACTGAGCAGACCCAGAAGGACGAGCGCCTCATTAACCGCTTTGATTATGACGGTGACTACGGAACGGTGCTCAACCGCTTCCTCATTCAGGCCGGCATTGGTTATCCGCTGACCGTCCACGGCACCGGCGGACAGACCCGCGCCTTTATTCACATTCGTGACATGGTGCGCTGCATCGAGCTAGCCCTGCAGAATCCGCCGGCACGCGGGGAGCGCGTCAAGATCATCAACCAGATGACCGAAACCCACCGCGTGCGTGACCTGGCAGAACTACTGGCGAAGATCTCTGGTGCGGAAGTGGCTTATGTGCCGAACCCGCGCAAGGAATCCGCAGAGAATGAACTCCACGTCACCAACGACACGTTCCTCGAGCTCGGCCTGGAGCCGACCACTTTGTCGGAGGGGTTGCTCCACGAGGTGGAGGAAGTCGCGCGTAAGTACGCCGACCGTGCTGACCGCTCCAAGATTCCAGCCCAGTCGCTATGGACGCGCCAGCAGCACGCTGGTGTTCCCGAAGCCTTGGCCAACGGCGCGGACGCTGCGGAGGCTTAAACCTTCGTGCGCATCGCTATCGTTACCGAGGTCTTCCTGCCCAAGATCGACGGCGTGGTCACGCGCCTGACGCGCACTCTGGACCAGCTGTCCGCGATGGGCCATGAGGTGCGGATTTTTGCCACAGGCAAGGCCCCTGACACCTATGCTGGCTTCGAGGTCACCCGCATCCCCAGTTTGTCGCTGTGGGTCTACCCGGAGATTAAATTCGGTTTGCCCTCGTGGAAATTCTTCAAGGAGATCCGGGATTTCGATCCCGATGTCATCCACGCGGTCAATCCCATTTGGACCGCGGCCCTCGGCGTCTTTGCCGCGCAGCGCGATGCCGTACCGCTGGTGGCCAGCTTCCACACCAATGTCCCCGAGTACGTTGAAGCGTTGGGGATTGGGTGGACTAGGCCGCTGACCGAAGCCGCGCTGAAGTACCTGCACAACCAGGCTGCGGTGAACCTGTGCACCTCCGGCCCCATGGTGGATAAGGCTCGGATGATGGGGATCCGCAACGTGCAGCTGTGGCCCAAGGCTGTTGATACGCAGACCTATCACCCCAGTCGCGCCACGGAACAGATGCGCGAGCGCCTGACCGACGGTAACCCGGATTCCCCGCTGGTGACCTATATCGGCCGCGTCTCCAAGGAGAAGGACTTGGAACGCCTCGATAACGTGATGGAACTGGTGAGGGCACAGCTTAGCGACGCCCGCCTGGCCATCGTTGGCGATGGCCCCGCCTTGGAGGAGCTCAAGTCCAGCTTCAATCCTGCGCACACCGTATTCACTGGCTACCTCTCCGGCGAGGAGCTCGCCGCCGCCTTCGCCGTGGGGGATGTTTTCCTCTTCCCCTCCGCCACGGAGACCCTGGGACTCGTGGCTCTCGAGTCCTTCGCCTCTGGGGTTCCGGTCATCGGCACGAATGCCGGCGGCATCCCCTTCGTTATCGAAGAAGGCGTCACAGGACATCTCATCGAGCCCGACGCTGACGACACCGCGTGGGCCCGCGCCGCTCTCAGCCTCCTCCGTGATTCCTCCCGCCGGGCGCAGATGGGACAGGCCGCCCGCCGCGAAGCTGAAAAACATTCCTGGGTAGAATCCACCCAAGCCCTCCTTCAGGCCTACGAGGAGGCCATCGAGCACCCCTTCCGCAGGAATACAAACTAGTCAAGGAGACCCATGGATTCAGCCCAGAACCTGTACTCCGCTGGCGCCTTTATCCAAGCCGGCATCGACTCCACGTTTGCCTCACGCCTGGGCGTCGTTCGCGACGTCGAGGTGAATTTCATTCCCACCGATTCCGCATCAGCAACCTCGGAGGAAGGGCAGCCAGACCTGGATCAGCGCGCCGTCGTGCGTTTTAGCACTGATTCCGGGGTCTATGATTTCGATGGACTGCGTCTTGCCACCATCCACAACGGGGAGCTGCGCTGGACCACCGGCATGGCAGAGCACGCACCGCAGCCGGAATTCCACGGGCCGCAACCTGACTCTGCCCTGCTGCGCGGCTTGGCACGACGGCTGGTGGGCGACCGGCCCGTTGTCCGCGTCCCACAGGGCGATGGCGAAGCATTGGTCGCCGTCGATTTCGCGGAGATTAACCCGGATCCTCGGGTGAGCATCCTGGCCGGAATTGAGCACTCAGGGGACGTCACCGGTGGCGTCGACGAGCGCCTAGCCACCGGCGAGTTGTTCGCCTACCTGGGCATTCCGCAGAGCCACGCGGAAAATCTCGCGCTTTTCCACGGCTCCCGGATCGTGGCTCTCCCCCAGGCCCCGGGCCGCGTTGGGCTCAGCGCGCGCGAAGTGTTGGCCGACGCCCACTTCCTCGCCACCGAGCACAACTTCTTCTTGGAGGCCCGCTTCCCCAACCTGTGGGCGGACCTTGATCCTGTTACGTCGCGGACCGTGGTGAACTCCGATTACGGCTCGCTCACGGTGCCCGCGCACCTCATCGCGACGATCGACGCCTCCACGAACGCCTTCACCTGGGCCTGGGCAGATGAGCTGTCCAGCTCCATGTCCGCCCAAGCAGCGGCGAACCTGCGCCGCTTCGGATATGACCAGGCTATCCCCGAGTTGATTCGGGCCCGCGTGTCCATCACTGAGGCACGCTCTGCACGCTTGCCACAGCTGGCCATGCCAGTTCTGGGCCTGTGGACCTTGCTGCCAGTGCAGCTTCCCGACGGCCGCCAAGGCCTCGCGCTGTCCGATGCCCCCGCGTTCCACCTCCCCGCACCGACTCCGGCGGCCACGCAAGCCACCCTCAACGTTGCGGTGCCGGCAGGCGTGGACGAGCAGCGGGCGCGCGCTGCCTACCACCGGGCGCGCCCCCTATAAGTGCTCGGACAGCGCTGAGTGCGTGAGCGGCTGGGAGCGTTAGGAGTTCAGCACGGCGCGGAACTCCTCGACGTCAACCTCCTCTGTGGTGGCCGGGTTAAACGCTGCGTCCTGGGTCTTGTCCACTAGTACCGCGCGCACGCCCTCAGAAAAGTCGGGACGGCGGTACATGTGCATGCCCAGCTTGAGTTCCAAAAGGAGGGCCTCGCGAATGTCGTCGACACCGGCCTCTGCCTCATAAAGCTCGTTAGCCGCGATAATGGCAGCTGGGCACGCCCCTGCCATAAGGCGGCGGACCTCACCGGCAATGAGCGGGCGCTTGTCCAGCTCCGCGGAGATTTCCTCCCACGTTGGCAGGGCAAACGTCTCCTCCAGGTCCTTGGCCACCTGCTCCAGCGGGGCGGGCTCTTCGGGTGCGGGCAGGGCGAGGTCCTCCAGCGCGGCATCAATACCGCGCTCAATGGCGGCCTCAATCAGCTCGTGTGCATCCTTGACAACGTGGGTTGCCACGCCAGTCCACAACATGTCTGCGGCATACATGCGGTATCCACTAAGACCCCAGAACTTGGCCAAGCCCGGTGAGGCGATACCGCGGGTGCCCACCATGCGCTGGGCCGCATAGGCCACACCGACGTCGGTGACATAGCCGATGTTCATCTCCGGCATCGAGGCGAAGGCCTTTTCCGTCACCACGCGGTGCGAGCCGTGCAGAGAAATGCCCAATCCACCGCCCATGACAACACCGTCGATGACGGCGATATAGGGCTTCGGGAACTCTGCGATATCACCGTTAGTGAGGTACTCGCTGGCGAAGAAGGCATCGACCTCCTCCAGCTTGCCTTCCGCGATTCCCTCCCGCGCGTGGCGCACATCGCCGCCCGCGCAAAATGCCTTAGGGCTATTGGAGTAAATCAGGACCTGCTCAATCTCATCGTCCTGCGCCCACGTTTCGAGGGAGCGGCGGATGATATCGATCATGTCCGGGGTCAACGAGTTCAGGGCCTTCGGCCGATTGAGTTCGAGGACTCCGGTATGGTTGCGGACGGAAACGAGTACTGGATCAGTCGTAGTCATGCGCACCAGTGTTCCATATCACACATGTTTCAGCCACCTGTTTTTGAGGCTGGTTTTAACATCGACCCCTGCTTCTAAACCCAACCTTCAGATTGGTGTGAATTTCTTGCTCCCACAGCTTGTTGCTCTTGACATGGACGGCACCCTCCTCGATGCCCACGGTCAGCTGCCCGCAGACTTTTCAGAGCTTGAGGAGCTCGCCACTGCCCGCGGCTGCGAGCTGGTTCCGGCCTCGGGACGCCAGCTGGCCACCCTACAAGACATGTTCCCAAAGGGTGGCACATTCATTGCCGAGAACGGCTCGGTGATTTTGCGCAGCAGCGAGATCATCGCCACCTTCCCGCTGCAGGAAGAAACCGTGCGCGCCGCGCGCGAGGCCGCAGCCGCCATCAGCGAGGCGCACACCGTCGTTCTCTGTTCTCCGGAGACCGCCTACGTGGCGCGGGATGTCACGCAGGCAGCACGCGCGGAGATTTCCAAGTATTACAAGGCGGTCACGTGGGTCGACGACTTGGACGACGTCCCCAATAGCGACATCATCAAGATCGCCATCTTCTGCGAATCCGGTTCCGAGGCTCACCTCTACGAGCCGATTCGTCGTGCCGTACCGGAGGACAACGTGGCGGTATCGGGCAAGGTCTGGCTCGATGTCATGGCCCGCGGCGTGGATAAAGGCACAGCCTTGCTCAAGCTCGCTGAACTTGCCAACGTTCCAATCACCGCCACCGTGGCCTTCGGTGACTACCTCAATGACCTCGAAATGCTGCGCGCCGCTGGGACGGCTATCGCCATGGACAACGCGCATCCGAAGCTGAAGGAAATAGCGGATATTATCGCGCCTGCCAATACCGACAATGGTGTGAGCACGGTGCTGCGCCAGCTTCTGCGCACCTAACACGCTCCCAGGAAACCTTCCCGATTCTCTGCCACCACCCGAGTAGGATTACCCCGGTTCCCTAGACCCCCGATCCCTTACGTGTGGAGTGTTCAGTGAAGAAGTTCCTGCGATCCCCTGGGCCCCGTGTCCCTCGTCGGGCCACGGACACCTCCCTTGAGCTGGACCCGGGGTCCCTCCCCAAGGCATCCGCTGTGCGCAAGGCCAAGCTGCACAAAGCCCGCGAGGCCGCCGAGGAAACCCCCTCGCCGCGCCGCCGCCCGCTCCCGCGCGCTACGCGGCCACAGCGTATTCAATCTACCCGGCCGCAGTGCGACGAACAGCCCCGTCCGGCTCAGCCTGTCGAGCGGATCGCCAAGGCCGCTTCGCAGCCCCCAGCTCAGCCCACACCCGCCGAGAGTTCCCCCGAACCACGGCCTGAGAATGAGATATCGCGCGCCTTGGCGCGGCGCTCGCAGCCCGTCGGCACACCGACGAGCAAGCAGCTCAAAACACCACGCCCCTCCCGGGAACAGCGCCAAGCCGCGCGACAGGACAACACGAAGGGCGCTGACACTCCAGCGGTGCCAAAGGAATCTGCCACCGTCACGCGCCAGCGTCGCGCGCGCCTGCGCCCGGTACCTGGTTTGGATGGGCTGCGCGGTCTCGCGGTCTTGGCTGTGGTGATCTACCACTTCTTCGGGGATCTGCTCCCCGGCGGATACCTCGGCGTGGATATGTTCTTTGTCCTCTCCGGCTTCCTTATCACCTCGCTGCTCGTGCGCGAGTTCGCCGTGACCGGGCGCATCAGTCTCACCGATTTCTGGATCCGGCGCTTCCGGCGCATCCTTCCGGCTGCACTCGTTGTCTTATGCCTGTGCACGGCCCTCGTCGCAATGATCGGCGGGGACCTCGCTGTGGGGATCCGCGAACAGTTCTTGGGTACCTTCTTCTTCGTCAACAACTGGACCCAGATCGCCACCAGCCAGACCTATTTTGCGCCCAATGAGGTGCAAGTCTTCGCCCACTATTGGTCCCTGGCGGTTGAGGAGCAGTTCTACCTCCTGTGGCCTCTGCTCATGTTTGGCGCTTTCGCGCTGTCGCGACGCCAACCCAAGCGCCTGCCCATCGCGCTCTCTCTCGTCCTCGCAGCCGCCTCCGCTGCCGCGATGGCGCTGCTGTTCACTCCGGGCGAAGACCCCACCCGTGTCTACTACGGCACCGATACCCATGCCTTCGGCCTCCTCATCGGTGCGCTGTTATCCCTTCTACTCACCTCGACGTCGAAGGAGGCGAAGGCGGACTCATGGGCGTCGACAAGCACAGGCGTTATCGCCGGCACCATCGGGTCCTTTGCCTTAATCGGATACCTGACGCAGCTGGTGTGGATGGGCGCGGACCTTGAATTCACCTACCGCGGCGGCCTGGTCCTCACCAGCCTCCTCGGCGCGGCAATGATCTGGGGCGTGGTGCGTGAGACCGGACCGCTCACATGGCTCTTCCGCACCCGGGTGATGCGGTGGCTGGGCCAGCGTTCCTTCTCGCTGTACCTGTGGCATTGGCCGGTGGTGATGATCCTCCGCGAGCTGTCTGATGCCCCGGCGTGGCTGCTGGGACTACTCGCGCTTCCCGTGTCCTGCCTGCTGGCTGAGGTGACGTATCAGTTCGTTGAGAACCCCTTCCGCCGCGCCGGATATGTCGCCACGTGGCGCACTTACTGGGCTTCGCGCCCCACTGTGGGAGAGATGAAGGAAGGGTTCGGCAAGGCCATGTGGCCTGCCGTGCCCGCCATGGTGATCTTCTCCGCGCTGGGCGTGGCCTATGGGCTGGTCACGTCACAGGACCAGACCGAGCTGGAGCGAGAATTGGAGCGCATGTCCCAAGCCAACGAGCAGGCAGCGGCATCGGCCCCGGCAACACCGACAGAAACCACGAAGCCGAAGGAGAAGCGGGCGCTACCTGCGGGCACGGAGATCAACGCGGTGGGTGATTCGGTCATGCTTGCTGCTTCCGAAGCCCTCAACGAGCGCTTCCCCGGAATCCTCATCGATGCGGCGGTTTCCCGCCAGTATGGGGAGGCGATTCCTGCGATTCGACAGCTGAAGGACTCTGAACAGCTACGTTCCACCGTCTTTGTGGGGCTGGGAACGAACGGGCCGGCTGCGGACGGCGAGATGGACGAGCTCCTCACCATCCTCGGTTCCGATCGCACGGTTATCCTCGTCGTGCCCTACGGCGAGCGCGACTGGATGGGTCAGGCGCGCGCAGAGATTATCGAGGCCGCAAAGGAGCACGACAACGTCTACGTGGCCGACTGGTGCGGCATGGCCCAAGAGAACCCGGCGTTGCTCTACGACGACGGCGTGCACCCACAGGCCGAGGGCGCAGCGCTGTATGTGCAGGCGCTTTCCGACGCCCTCGAGCAGTACGCCAACGGGGACAAGTCCAGCACCACGGCCTGCTCGCTCTAGCCTTCGGCCGCTCTCGAGTCAGCTGCTCTCCAATCAGGGCAGTGCGCTAGCAGCATTGTCCCAGCAGCACTGCCAAAGTTGACAAAGTTCTGGCCAGATCCTGCGGCGGGAGCACATGTTTTGGCAACTCGGGCAGTTGACGTGATTCGCCTCTAGGTCTGAGCACATAGAAAACGGCCGGGGATGTGCCTCCCCGGCCGTTCTCGCTTCGCCGTTACTTGTGTGCTTCCTTCTTACTGGAAGCCAAGCTGCTCACTCTCCTATACGGAGAATTCAGCCATCTTATCCCAATTGGTCTTTCCATCGATGTGAGTGTTGATGATGTCCGGCGTCTCCACCAGGTACTTCGGGAGCTCCTCGCAGGAGCGCTTGAAGTGCTCGGTGTTGACGTGGTCAACGTCGGTGCCGTCCTTGTAGGACTCGAGGAGCAGGAAGCGCTGCTTGTCTTCCGGATCGCGGAACCACTTGAAATCGATACAGCCGGGCTCAGCCTGGCAGGCCTTGGTGTACCAGTCGATCTCGTCGAGGAAGGTCTCGGCATACTCGGGCTTGACGTGGAACTGTACGTTGATCAAAATCATGGGCCCCACTGTAACCTTCTCCACGAAAACGTGCAGAAGGCCCCGCCAATGGCTGAACTGAGCTAGCCCAATTCCAGCAGGGCCTTAAAAAGAGCCTCTCGGGAGGATTATTTGTTGAAGAAGTACTCCGCCACATAGACGTAGGTTCCGTCAAAAGCTTGGGCGACGCCGAAGCCGGTGCCATCCGTCTTGGTCACGGGCACGTCGCGGTTGAGCCAGTCCACGCGCTCCTTGGCCTCAGATTCGGTGAGCTTGTAAATGTTGCCGCTGCCCTCCTCCAGGTGGGTCAGCCCATCGCCTGCATTGTCGTGGAAGGTGACCTTGCCAGCTGCTGCCTGGTTTGCCCACTCCTGCGCGATGTTCTTGGCGTTGGCATCCTCGTGGTGGCCCTGCTTGAGCAGGTGGGCGTGGGTAGCACCAACGAGTTCGCCGGCGACGGCCGGGGTCGGCTTCTTAATGAAGCCCGGCAACTGGACGTTAAACTGCTTCGCCAGGTCATAGGCCTGCGCAGGCAGCTCGATCTCTAAAGAGTTGACCTGCTCAACGGCCTGGGAAGACAGCTGGTTTACGTCCTGCAGCTGTGCGGAAGAGGAGTTAACCGGGGCGGCCTGGGCAGCGGACACCGACAGAGCAGTGGTGAGGGTAGCTGCCACGGCGGCGGTGGCGGACATGCGGGAAACACGACGGAAAGAATTCATGCCTTCCACCGTGCCACAAAAATGCTTCGGCGGAAAAAGACTTCCCGCTCATGTGGGATTTTCGATACCACTTTGTTATCACTTGCCGGTGGCTGCATGCCGGCATGGAAGAATAGCCAAGGCTGGCTTTAGTATGGATTTTTTAACGAGTATCCGAAAGGTGATCACTGTTGCTGGACGTCTTAACCGGTTTCGCCATCATTTTTGTGGTTATCGGCGTGGGCTTCATCATGGCTCGGCGCGGCGTTATCGGCGAAGGTGAGGCGCGCCTGCAGTTCAATCGCACGGCGTTCTGGGCGGCGACCCCAGCGCTGATCTTTTCCAGCGTGGCCACCTCTGACACCTCGGCCTTTGCCTCGCCGGTTGTCGCCGTCATCGCGATAGCTTCGGTCGCCACGATGGCCTTGTATTGGGTGCTGAGCGCGTTATTCTTCCGGCGTAGCGGAGCGGAAACCATGGCCGGCGCGGCCGCGGCCAGTTACTACAACTCGGTCAACATCGGGCTGCCCATCGCCACCTATGTCATCGGTGATGCCACCTTTGTGGTGCCAGCGCTCGTGCTGCAAATGGCAGTCCTCTCGCCCTTCATCATTGCCGGCCTCAACGCCCAGGGAACAAGCCTGCGTTCGATTTTAAGTTCCGTGGTCTCAGGGTTGACAGCCCCAGTGGTCATCGCGGCGATCGCCGGCTTCATCGTGTCCGCCGCAGGCTGGCACGTCCCCGACGTCATTATGGCTCCGCTCGAGATCCTTGGTGGTGCCTCCATCCCGATGATCCTGATGAGCTTTGGCGCCTCACTCACCGGCGACGGGCTGTTAGCCGTTGACCGCCTGCCGACGATTACCGCCACGGTTCTCAAGCTCATTGCTATGCCGGCGATTGCGCTGGCGGCCGGCTTGGCGTTGGGGCTGAGCGGCAACGAGCTCTACACAGCGCTGATCTTGGCCGCGCTTCCGACCGCACAGAACGTCTACAACTATGCCGCGACCTACCAGTCGGGAGAAACGGTGGCGCGCGATACGGTCTTCCTCACCACCTTCCTCTCGCTGCCGGCGATGCTGGGCATCGCGGCTCTCTTCGGGTAGGGCTGGGCCTACCCCTCGAGCTTCTCCCCCAACTCCAGCCATTCCATTTCTAGCTCTTCGCGCTCAGAGGCAATGGCCTTGAGCTCGGAGTCGAGCTTCGCTAGCTCACCGCTGTCCCCCTCACCGGAGGACATCTTCTCTGCAGCCACCGCCATCTTTTCGTTCAGCTTCGCCGTCTTATCGTCGAGCTTGCCCATCTTGCGCTCCAGCGCATTCATCTTCTTGGTCAGCTCGCGCTCTTCCTGGGAGCTCAACCGCTTGGCCGGGGCGGCATCCGCGCTCTGCTCGTCAGAGTTCTTGGAGGCTTCTCCTAAATCAAGGACGCCGCGGGCGGTGGCGGCCTCCATCTCCTGACGGCGGCGCAGGTATTCCTCGATTCCGCCCGGCAGGTTGGTGAGCTTGCCATCCCCAAACAGCGCATAGGTGTTATCCGCGATGCGCTCGATGAGGTAGCGGTCGTGCGAGATGACCACCAAGGTGCCCGGCCACGAGTCCAGAAGAGACTCCAGCTCCTGGAGAGTATCGATGTCGAGGTCGTTCGTGGGCTCGTCGAGAAGCAGCACGTTTGGCTCCGCCATAAGCACGCGGGTCAGCTGCAGACGGCGGCGCTCACCGCCGGAGAGGTCGCCGACCGGCGTGCGCTGGCGCTTGGCGGAAAAACCCAGGCGCTCCGCGAGCTGGGACGCGGACAGTTCCTTCTTTCCTAGGTGAACGTAGGTGGCGACGTCTTCGACGGCGTCGAGAAGCCGGCGCTCCGGATCCAGATCATCGAGCTCCTGGCGCAGCCAGCCCAGGCGCACCGTCTTGCCCTCGATGCGCTTGCCAGCGGCAAGCTCGACTTCACCAGCAAGGGCGCGCAGCAGCGTGGTCTTGCCCGAACCGTTAACACCAACGAGGCCGATGCGCTCGCCCGGCGCCAAGCGCCAGGTGAGGTGATCCACGAGCGTGCGACCGTCCGGGGTTGTGACCTTTGCGTCCTCGAGCTCAATGACGACTCGTCCCTGGCGCTGCTTGGAAAAGGCCATGAGCTCGACCTTGTCGCGCGGTGCGGGGACGTCGGCGATGAGTGCCTCGGCTGCCTCGATGCGATAGCGCGGCTTCGAGGTACGCGCCGGCGCTCCGCGACGCAGCCACGCCAGCTCCTTGCGGGCCAAGTTCTGCCGGCGCTGCTCAATAGCATCGGCTTGGCGGGCGCGCTCGGCGCGGGCAAAGGTCCAGTCGTTATAGCCACCCTCGTAGGCATCGACGACACCGTCGTGCACCTCCCAGGTAGTGGTGGCCACGGTGTCGAGGAACCAGCGGTCGTGCGTGACGACGACGACCGCTAGCTTGCGCGAAAGCAGGTGGCTGGCCAGCCATTGCACACCTTCGACGTCGAGGTGGTTGGTCGGCTCATCGAGCACCACGATGTCGAGGTCTTGAACGAGTGCGGCAGCCAGGTTGACGCGGCGGCGCTCACCACCGGAGAGCGAGCCCACAGGGGTGTCTAGCCCTAGGTCAACAATG
Source organism: Corynebacterium sp. HMSC074A09 (assembly GCF_001811545.1). Lineage (NCBI taxonomy): Bacteria > Bacillati > Actinomycetota > Actinomycetes > Mycobacteriales > Corynebacteriaceae > Corynebacterium > Corynebacterium sp. HMSC074A09. Next base: position 114,627 of record NZ_KV805124.1, read on the forward strand.
CCGAGGCCGCCGAGGACATCGCGCACCTTCGCGTTGGATGCCCACTCGAAAGTCTCCAAGCCCAACGGCTCAATGATGGCTTGGGCGATGGTGAGCGATTCTTCTAATTCAAAGCGCTGGGTCACCACCGCCATGCGCAATTCCGAGTTGTGGGACACGCGGCCCGAGTCTGGGGATTCGATACCGGTGAGAACTTCCAGCAGCGTCGTTTTGCCGCCGCCGTTGACGCCGACGATGCCGATGCGATCACCGGTTTGCACGCCGAGGGAGACCCCGTCCAGCAGGGTCTTAAGCCCAAAGGACTTGGTTACGTTTTCAAGGTTAATGAGGTTCGCCATATCGAGTGTTCATCTTAGTGCCTCGGCGCGGTTACCCCCGCACCATTACCTTTATTGCTATTGATTTTCACTTCCAATACTCTGGCGCACTATGAAAAAAGAACGTCTCGCCCTGTGCGCCGCACTTTCCGCCACGATCCTCACCATGTCCGCTTGCTCCTCCCCTGACAGCGAGGAATCCACGTCGCCCTCCAGCGCTGAAGCCTCCCACGCGCATGCCGAGCACGACGATGACCATGATGGGGAGCACAGCCATGACGGCTTCGAAGCCGCGGAAGGTGAGACTGAGGTAGCTGAGCTGCCAAACCGTATCCTTCTTTCCCACAAAAACGGCCTCACCACGCTCGACGGCGAAACCGGTGAGGTCATCGAGAGCGAAGATCTGAAAGCATTCCTCCGTCTAAGCGATGCCGGCGATAACCGCCACATCATGGTGACCAAGGGCGATAGCTTCCTCACCTTCGACACGGGGCGCATCACCAAGCCCCACGGCGACCACAAGCACTACTACGCGGCGCAGCCGCAGCTTCTCAGCGCAGCCATCGACGCACCGCACGCCGGTCACGTGGTTCACCACGACGGCTTTACCGCGCTCTTCTCCGACGGCGATGGTGTGGCACGGATTTACAAGACCGAGGACATCGGCAAGGAAGACGCCAAGCCCGTCAACACCGTCGAGACAGGCGCTGCGCACCACGGTGTGGCCGTCCCGCTGAAAGACGGCTCCGTGGTCACCACGAAGGGCACGGAAGACGAGCGCCACACCATCCAGCACCTCGACAAGTCCGGCAAGGTCCTTGCGGAAACCACTGAGTGTCCTGGCGTCCACGGCGAAGCTGCCGCCGGCAACGGTTCCCTTTTCTTCGGCTGCGAGGATGGGCCCGTCGTCTTCGACGGCACCGAATTCCACAAGATCGACGTCTCCGCTTACGCGGGCAAGGACGGATACCAGCGCTCCGGCAATTCTGCGGGTTCGGAGGAATCCAACATCATCTTGGCAGACAACAAGACCGACAAGGATGTCGACTTCGAGCGTCCCACCTCAGTGACCCTCATCAATACGGAGGACTACTCTGCCAAGAAGGTTGAACTGGGCGAATCCTATTGGTTCCGCTCGTTGGCCCGCGGTCCCCTGGGCGAGGCCTTAGTCCTCACGACCGACGGCAAGCTCAACGTCATCGACCCGGATTCCGGCGAGGTAACAAAGAAGATTGACGCTATCTCCCCGTGGAAGGAAAACGAGGAGTGGCAGCAGCCGGGTCCGATCCTCAAGGCGGCAAACGGCTATGCCTACGTCACCGATGCGAACAAGCAAGAACTGGTGGTCCTTGACCTCCTCGGTGACCAGGAGCCGCAGCGCTACAAGCTCGACTTCAAGCCCGTGGAGATGGCCGTCCTCTAAGGACCGCTACCTACAGCGCTGGCGCTAGACCAGCGTTGCTCCGGTTGCGGGGCCTGCGGTCACCAGGCCACGGGTTCCGCGGTTATCGGCGCAGACCTGGGCCACCACTTCCTGTGCGGTCTCCTCGTCCTCGCAGAGGAAGGCACAGGTAGGCCCAGACCCGGAAACGATGCCCTTGAGGGCGCCGGCGGCCTCACCGGTGTCGAGAATCTTGCGTAAGTCCGGACGCAAAGAGAGTGCTGCCGGCTGGAGGTCATTGTGCATCACCGCGGCAAGCTCGTGGGGGTTGCCGCCGACGAGGGCTTGGCCCACGGCTTCCGTGTCCAAGTGCGGTGTGCTTCCACGGCCGGCAGCGCGCAGCTCATCCAGCTTGCGGAAGACAGTGGGTGTGGACAAACCCTCCGCATTGGTGATGATTGCCCAGATATAGCGCCCGCGCGAGAGCATCGGGGTCAAGAGTTCGCCGCGCCCGCGCCCCAAGGCGGTGCCGCCCATGAGGGTAAAAGGCACGTCGGAGCCCAGTTCCGCGGCGAGTTCGTAGAGCTTCTCCATGCTGAGGGCTTCACGGCCGAATTCGGTGCTCAAAGCTTGGTTGGCCAAAAGCAAGGCGGCCGCGGCATCAGCGGAGCCACCGGCCATGCCCCCGGCGGCGGGGATGTTCTTTTCCATCGTGAGCGTGCCGGCAGCTGGCAACATGAGGTTGTGAGCCACCAGCTCTACCGCGCGCCACGCCAGATTCTCGGTTGACGCCGGCACACCCTTCGCGTGGTTGCCGGTGACCACCACGCTGCTTTCCTCGCCCCAGCGGTAGCTAATGCGGTCATGCACGTCGAGGGACTGGAAGACCGTAGCCAGCTCATGGAAACCATCCGCGCGGGCCTCCCCCACCCCCAGGTGCAGGTTAACCTTGGCGTGGGCGCGCGCCTGCCAGATCTGCGGGGAGTCGTCTCCTGTCCTACTCATGAGACTTCCGCCAATCGGACGAAGTCCTCCACGCCCAGCTTCTCACCGCGCAGGCGCGGATCGATGTCCGCCGCGCGCAGCGCTTCCTCGGCTGTTGCGGCGGAACCATAGAAACCTGCCAGGGCGGCGCGAAGTGTCTTGCGGCGTTGGGCAAAGGCGGCGTCGATCAGCGCAAAGAGCCGCGGCCGTAGTGTCTCGTCGAAGGGGCGGGTGCAATCGATGCGCACCAACCCTGACTCAATCTTGGGTGCCGGCCAAAACACGTTCTTGCCAATCGTGCCGGCCTGGCGAACCGGTCCATAGAAGGATGCTTTCACGCTGGGGATGCCATAGACCTTGCTGCCTGGCGCGGCGGCGAGGCGCTCAGCTACTTCCAGCTGCACCATGACCAGGACACGACGAATGGATGGATAGACCTCCAGCAGGTGGAGCAGCACCGGCACCGCCACGTTATAGGGCAAGTTAGCTACCAAGGCGGTCGGCTCCCCCAACTCCCCTGCCTCAACGGTGAGTGCGTCCTTCTCCACCACGGTGAGGCGATCCGCAAAGTTGGCTGCCCGCGCCGCCACGGTATCTGGGAGCTTGCCTGCCAGGCGCGGGTCAATCTCCACGGCCGTCACGTGCTCGACTTCACCCAGTAGTCCCAAGGTCAGCGAACCCAAACCAGGGCCGACCTCCACCACGCGGTCCTCCGGTTGCAGGTCCGCGGCAGCCACGATGCGCCGGATGGTGTTGGGATCATGCAGAAAGTTCTGGCCCAGCTTCTTTGTCGGCGTCACGTCGAGCTCAGCGGCGAGCTCGCGGATCTCCACCGGGCCCAGCAAGTGGGGTTGTGTCATGTCATCCAGACTAATACGCAGGGCGCTGAAGCTTTAGCGCAGGCCGAGCTTCGAGGTGCAGGCGGGCCATGCGCCCCAGCCCTGTGCGGCCTGAACCTTCTGGGCCACGGCGATCTGCTGCTCGCGGGAGGCCTGCCAGGCCTGCGGGGCGTACTCGGTGCCGCCAAAGGCAGCCCAGGTCGACGGGGTGAACTGCAGGCCGCCGGAGAAACCGTTACCGGTGTTGATGGACCAGTTACCGGTGGCCTCACACTGTGCCAAGGCATCCCATACGGAGCCCTCAGCAACGGCCGGTGCGGTGGACTTCGGCTTGGTACCGCGCGCGATGACTGCGGCGACGGCCTCGGTGCGCACGTCTTCCTTGATGATGTCGTTGGACTCTTCCGCACCGTTGACCTTCACAATCTTGCGGGTCACGGTGCGCGAGCCTGGGGTGCCCTCCTCGCGGACTTCCTCAGTGCCTTCTTCCAGCTCCGGGTCATCAACGTAGGTAGCTGGTGCGTCGAAGTCCTCCGTCTTCTCCTCTTCGGAGATGTCCACGCGGTCCACGGTGATGGCCGTGCCGGCCTTGACGGGAGCGTCAAGGTCCGGCGACACGCGGTCATCCTTGCCCACGGTGATACCGCGGGCTTCTAGCACGTCCTTCACGGTCTTAGCCGCAACGCTGGCGTAGGACACAGAGCCACCGTCAGAGAGCTTAATAATCTTCGGGGATACCACCTCAAGGTTCATTCCCTCAGTCAGAACCTCATCATCCTCGACGGTCTTGGAACCGGAGGTGATAGCAGCGCCTGGGACGATGCCGTCGAGGCCGCCCAGCAGGTCAGACACGGTGAGGTCAGTGGAGGACATCTTCGTCTCCACGCCATCGATGGTCACCGCAACCGGCTTGGCGGTGCGAACGGTAATCGAGTCACCATCGGAGACCTGCTCAGAAAGCGCCGGGTAGACAACGTCCTCCCCGCCAACGCTCACACCTGCAGCCTCGAGAGCCGCGTTAACATCGCCGGCGAAGGTAGCCAGCTGGGTGGTCTCACCGTTGATGTCGAGCGTGATGTCCTTCTGAGAACCGACGGCAACGACACCACCCACAGCCAACGTGCCGAGCACACCGCCGGTGGCCATGCGCAGCGGCAGGGAGCGGGAGTTGTTGATTCGCTTGATCTGCTTCTTCGGGGACATAAACCTTTACTCGTCTCTGCATTGCTTCGTGCCCAGAGAGGTCTTTGAACTCTCCTCAGCACCTGACGTGGCGTGCGAATGCACGCCAGCCGGCAACATCAAGGCCGGACTAACTTTGGATAACGATACGGTAACAGAGCGTAACGATCGAGACGTTCTTACACGCCGCCACCACTGGCAACACACTCGTCACACCAAACACGCGCGCCACCGTTGAGCAGCACCTTTGCTTTGAGTGAAGATCATCACACTCCGAAGACCTCGGCGAAGGTTTCAGCCACCTCTGCGGCCAAGTCTTCCACTTCTTGGCCGCGCGCCTGCGCCACGCAGCGGTACGTATGACCAATCAACGAAGGTTCATTACGCGCACCACGGAAGGGCTCCGGGGTCATGTACGGCGCGTCCGTCTCAATGAGCAGCTGCCCGGCTGGCGCGAGCGCTGCGGCTTGACGCATCTCCTCGTTGCGCTTGAACGTCACGTTGCCAGCAAAGGACAAAACGTAGCCACGCTCCAGAGCCTCCTTGGCCACTTCAAGTGGCGAGGAGAAACAGTGCAACATGACCTTCGGCACTTGAGCGCACTCCCCCAGCACGCGCATGAGCTCCTCATCTGCCTCGCGATTATGGATCATCAGCGTCTTGCCCACCTTCGCCGCCAACTCGGCGTGCCAGTGAAGCGCTTCCTCCTGGACGTCAAGGGGTGCAGTTCGTTCCGGCTCATGATAAATCCAGTAGGTATCCAGACCCGTTTCCCCGATGGCCACGCAGCGCGGGTCCGCAGCCATTTCGCTCAGGCGCGCACGGGCGGCCTCGTCGAGTTCATGCGCCTTGGTGGGATGAATAGCGCAGGCCGCGTACACGTTGTCGAATTCCTGCGCCGCGGCCAAAGCCTTCTCCGCCTCCGCTAGGCCATCGCCCACGGTGACGATGCGCTCAACACCTGCGGCACGGGCACGCTCAACGAGGTCGGCGTCAGCGTCGCGGCAAGAGGCGAGGTGCGTGTGGGCGTCGATAAGCTGGCTCAAACCTTCGGCGGGAACGGGCATGGGGCGTGGCTTCTTCTTAGACATGGCTGCGAGTGTAGTCTTGCGCGCATGATAATCCGTGAAGCGACGGACGCCGACGTCCCCGCAATGACCGCCACCTTAAACTGGGCCATCCGGGAGACCCACTTCATCTTTCGCAGCGAACCCGCCACAGTGGAAGAGCGCACCGAGTATCTCCACCAGCTGCGCCGCGAAGCCTGTCCTTGTTTCGTGGCTTTCGATGACGATGGCGCGTACTTGGGCTGGGCACTCTACCGCCCCTACCGCGATCCTAAGGTGTGGCTGGGCTGCTACGAGACGACGATCTACGTTGATCCCACCGCCCACGGCCGCGGGGTAGGCACGCGCTTGCTCGATGCAGTCGTTCAGCATGCCCGCGAGGCGGAGCAGGTCCATACGCTGCTGGCACTCATCGTGGCGGACAACGTCGCATCCATCAAGTTGCATGAGAAGTTCGGCTTTGCCACTGTAGGAACGTTAAAAGAAGTCAGCCGCAAAGCTGGGCGCTGGATAGACCTCACCCACTTGCAACTCATGGTTTAAGGAACATCATGCACGTACGTCCCGCAGAGCTTGCCGACGCCCCCGCAATCGCCGCCATCTATAATGCCGCCTCCGCCGCGAAGCCGGCCACCAACCTAGTCACGTGGCAGGAGTCCGTCGAGGACCGCGAAAAGTGGCTCGCACAGATGGAGGAGGAAGGTTTTCCCGTCTATGTGGCGGTGGACGATGACGAAATCATTGGCTGGGCCGCCTACTTCCAGTTTGTCACCCCAGCTATCTACTACGGCACGGCGGAGGATTCCATCTATATTGCGGAGTCCGCACGGGGCAAGGGCGTGGGCAGCGAGCTCATGGACACGCTCATGGACCACGCGAAGGAAAATGACTACGTGGAGACGATGATTACCTACATCGTGGACACCAACGAGTCCTCCATTGCCCTGCACAAGAAGTTCGGGTTCGTGGAAACCGGCCGCATGCCCAATATCCACACCAAGGACGGCGTGCGCCTCGGGCTGGTGCACCTGCAGCGCGACTTCGACCGCTCCTAAAGCGGTTTGATGGCCACTAACTCAGGGAGGCGCGTGCCAGCCGCCCCACCACCAGTGACGGCACTGCCATTGTTGCCAAAGATCTGGCCAGATCCCGCGGCGAGGCGAGAAACTTTGGCAACAACGGCGACTTCGGCTTGAGCAACTCACCCTGCGCTACGCGGTCACAGACGGCAAACGCGTTAAGCCGGCGCTGCCTGAAGCGGCACAATATCGTCCAGCTCGGCAAGAATTTTGTCCTCTGCGACATCCAAGTCGTAATGGGTCTGCAACCCCAGCCAGAACTGTGGGGACATTCCAAAAAACTTGGCAAGGCGAAGAGCCGTATCGGCGGTAATAGCCCGCTTTCCGTGGACGATTTCGTTAATACGTCGAGGCGGGACCCCTATCGAAACAGCGAGCTTGTGCTGGGTAATCCCCATTTCCTTAAGAAAATCTTCCATCAGGATTTCACCTGGGTGCACTGGGGGGAGCTTTTTAGTGGTAGTCAACGATCTCAACCTCCTCTGGCCCTAAAGCGGTCCACCGGAAGCAGATCCGCCATTGGTCATTGATACGAATACTATATTGACCCCGCCGATCGCCCTTCAACGCTTCGAGCCTATTCCCCGGAGGAATCCGAAGCTCATCTAGCCTCTGCACATAGCCCAATTGCCTCAGTTTGCGAAGAGCTACCGAGTGAATACGTGAATCTATCGAGGACACCCTCTCTCGATTCCATAAGCGCTCTGTATCCCTATCCGCGAACGACTGAATCATAAATGCACCATACCCCCCATAACGCGACACGTCAATAACGCGAGGCGTTAACTCTAACTAACGCTGCAATACAAAAGTTACCGCAACTAAGGAGGACCCCGCTAGGCAGCGAGCTCGTCGTCAATGTAGACCCGCCTAGTCGCGCGCAAACCCGCCATCAGCATGCAAAGGCTGAGCACCATCAGCGCAATCAGGACGGCCGTCCAGTTACCGGTAGCGCCGCGCACAACGCCCACGAAAAGCGGCAACAGCCCCGCCAAGATGTAGCCGCCCGGCTGCACAAAACCGGAGAGTCGTGCGGTCGTCAGCGCACTCCGAGTGCGGGCGGTGAGCAATGCCAGAGCCAGTGGGAAGCACATACCGCCGATCCCCATCATGCAGGCCCAGGCGAGCGGGGCGACGTCGGCAGCCACAAGGACCCCACCCCACCCAGCACAGGTGCACAGCGCCAGCACAATCGGTACGGGTGTTAGGCGGTCCAGGCGAGAAATTAGCCAGGGCATGATCACGCCGCCGGCGATGTTAAAGACACCGATGACAGCAAGTGCCACACTGGCGGTATCCTCACTCACGCCCTTCTCTACCAGCATGCGCGGCAGCCAACCCATTTGGACATAGGCCATGGAGGACTGCAGCCCGAAGAAAAAGAGCATGGCCACCGCCGTGGGCGAAGTGTACATGGGCTTTGGCGCGCCGGCACCGTCGATCGCCCCGTGGGCGACGTCCTTGCCAGCCTGCGGCAGAACCACTATCCACGCCACCAGCTGCGCGATGGCGGGCAGGCACCAGATCCACAGCGCACCTTGCCACGTGCTTTGCATCACCGCGGACAGCGGGCCAAGGGCGCTGGATACGCCCAGCATCGTGGTGTAGGTGGTCATCAACGCCACCAGCGTGCGGCCCGAACCATGTTGCTTGATCCACGCGGGAAGCAGAACGTTGGCTAGAGCGATGCCGCCGACAACGCCCAGGGTCAACGCAATAAACAGCGGGAAGCTGCTCACCCACGGACGCAGCGCCAGGCCCACCACTAGGGCCAGCGTGCCGCCGGCCAAGGTACGGCTGAGCCCGCCCCGCCGAGCAATGGGCACGGCGGCCAAACCCATGGCCGCGAAGCACAGCCCCGGAAGTGCGGTAAGCAAACCCGCCTGGCCGGAGCTGATTTCAAAGAAATCTTGGATTTGACCCAGCACCGGCGCCACCGACGCGATGCCCGTCCGTAGGTTCAGCGCGGTCAGGCAGACAACAACAAAGAGTAGGACGGGCGCCAGGGAGCGCCGAAACGCCGAGCCCACGCCTTTACTTCTGAACCGGGGCCCACTCCGGGCCGGTCTCACCAAGCTCCGGGTCGAGCTTAGCCACCAGCGGCTTCGGCTTCTGCAGCGTTGTACCCGGCGTAATGTCGACACGCTTCCACGCAGCCTGCTGCGCCGCGTAGTCACCGGTGATGATCGGGTACGGGTGATTCTCCGGCGGGAGGTCTACGCCAACGAGTTCGACCGGCATATCATCCACCACGTCTTCAATGCGCGGCTGTGCGGCCCAGACGCCCTCACGTCCCAGGGTCTCGTGCACCTTCTGTGCGGTGAAGGGCAAGAACGGGGTCAACATTACGTTGCAGTCGGAGACCACCTGCAGTGCGGTCCACAGCACGGTGGCCAGACGCTCGCGCTGGGTTTCATCCTTGGCCAGCTTCCACGGCTCCATCGCCGCGACATAGGCATTGGCCTCGCCGACGACGTGCATGATGGCGGTCATGGCCTGCTTGAACTTGGACTGCTCGAGGAAATTCGCGGCGGTGGTGAAGGTCTCCTCCGCCAGTGCCAGGATGTCCTTGTCTGCCTGCTCCAGCGCGGCCGGGGCCGGGACCTCGCCGAAGTTCTTGTGGGCCATCGACACGGTGCGGTTGACCAGGTTGCCCCAGCCGTTGGCAAGCTCGTTGTTGATACGGCGCACGAACTCATCCCAGGTGAAGTCAGTGTCATTGTTTTCTGGGCCGGCAACGGCGATGAAGTAGCGCAGTGCGTCTGGGCCGAACTCCTCGAGGAAGTCCTTGACGTAGATAACGACGCCCTTGGAGGAGGAGAACTTGGAGCCGGACATGGTCAGGTATTCCGAAGACACAATCTCCGTGGGCAGGTTGAGCTCACCGTAGGTGTGCAGCTCACCGCCCTTGGAGCCCTTGCCCGCGTAGCCCAAGAGCTCTGCTGGCCAGATCTGGGAGTGAAAGGTGATGTTGTCCTTGCCTTGGAAGTAGTAGTGGCGTGCCTGCGGGTTCTGCCAGTAGTCCTTCCAAGCCTCCGGGTTGCCGGTGCGGTGGGCCCACTCGATGGAGGAAGACAGGTAACCAATCACCGCGTCGAACCACACGTAGAGCTTCTTCGCGCCGTTATCCTCCCAGCCTTCGACCGGAATGGGAATGCCCCAGTCGATGTCACGGGTCATGGTGCGCGGGCGCATATCCTCCAGCAGGTTGAGGGAGAACTTGAGAACGTTGGGACGCCAGTCCTCGCGCGTCTTCAGCCACTCTTCGAGGACGTCCTTGACCGCAGGAAGATCCAGCAGGAAGTGCTCGGTATCGATGAACTTCGGGGTTTCGCCGTTGATCTTGGACACCGGGTTGATGAGATCTACCGGATCGAGTTGGTTGCCGCAGTTATCGCACTGGTCACCGCGCGCGCCATCGGCACCACACAGCGGACAGGTTCCCTCGATATAGCGGTCAGGCAAGGTACGGCCCGTGGACGGCGAAATGGCGCCCTGGGTGGTCTCCTTAATCATGTAGCCGTTCTCGTACAGCCCCTTGAACAGCTCCTGCACCACCGCGTAGTGGTTGCGAGTGGTGGTGCGGGTAAAGAGGTCATAAGACAGGCCGAGCCCAGCCAGGTCGGTGACAATCTGGCGGTTGTAGCGATCCGCCAATTCACGAACCGTCACGCCTTCCTTATCCGCCTGCACGAGCAACGGGGTGCCATGCTCGTCGGTACCGGAAACCATGAGGACGTCGTTGCCACGCATTCGCTGGAAACGGGCGAACACGTCGGAAGGAACACCGAAACCCGCCACGTGTCCGATGTGGCGGGGTCCGTTGGCATAGGGCCAAGCAACATTAACGACAACTGTCTCAGTCATGGCCCCTACTCTATCGAACACCCCCTCACCGGCAATGCAGTGAGGGGGTGTATGAGAGAAATGCTCGCGCCAGAACTAGTTCTTGTGGCTGTGCTGGCGGCGGCGGGCCTTGTAGGCCTGTTCGCGCTGGAACTCGCGGTGCAGGCGACGCTCACGCGCCAGCTTGCGCTGGAAGGCCTGGGACTCGCGGTACTCGCGGTAAATTACGTCGTTGCTCAAGTCCTTGTAAATAGCGAACATGAGGCCGACGAGGATGAAGAGGAATGGCAGCGCCGCCACGATGGTGACGTTCTGCAGGTTCGACAGGGCATTCTCGCTCGACAGCAGCAAGGTCAGGCCGACAGCCGCAGTGAGCACACCCCATGCCGCGGACAGCCACGGCTTGGCGGTGGTAGCGCCAGACTGGGACATCGAGCCCATGACTGTCGACGCCGAGTCGGCCGACGTAATGAAGAACGTGGCAAGGAGCAGGGCGGCGACGATGCCCGCGATGAAACCACCGGGGAGGTTCTGCAGCAGGTTGAACAGCTCCTGCTCGGCAGACTCACCGGAGATGGAGTTGCCGTTCTGCTCCATGTGGATGGCGGTACCGCCGAAGATGGCAAACCACACCGTGGAGACACCAGCCGGGACGAGAAGCACACCAACGCAGAACTCGCGGACGGAACGGCCGCGCGAAATGCGGGCGAGGAACATGCCCACGAACGGCGACCAGGAAACCCACCAAGCCCAGTAGAAAATGGTCCAGGTAGATAGCCACTCGCCAGCGTTTCCGTTATCGGACTCAGCGGTACGAGCGATCATCTCGGTGAAGTTCGCCAGGTAGTTACCAATGGAGCCTGGGATCTGGTTCAAAATCGACACGGTTGGGCCGAAGACGAACACGAAGATGGCCAGCAGAGCCGCCAAGACCATATTGGTGTTAGAGAGGTACTGAATACCTTTGCCTACACCCGACATGGCCGACAGAATAAAGGCCAAGGTCAGCACGAGAACGATGCCGATGACGACGTTCTGCGTGGGGTTCTCAATAATTCCGGAGGCCTGCAGGCCTGCCTGAATCTGCATCGCGCCGAGGCCCAGCGAACAAGCGGTGCCAAAGACGGTGGCGAAGATGGCCAAGATATCAATGATCTTGCCTGCGAATCCGTCGGCGGCGCGCTGGCCAATGAGCGGCACGAAGGCCTGGCTCAACAACTGCTTGCGGCCAATACGGAAGGTGGAATAAGCGATGGCAAGCCCCACGATGGCGTACACGGCCCATGGGTGCAGGGTCCAGTGGAACATGGCCGTGGCCATTGAGGTTCCTACCTCATTCTCACCATGGCCCGGAACGCCGTTCTTAAAGTAGTTGAGCGGCTCGGAAGCACCATAGAACATCAAGCCGATGCCCATGCCGGCAGCGAACATCATCGCAATCCAAGAGACCGTGGAGAATTCCGGTTCCTCGTTAATCTTGCCCAAACGAATGGTGCCGAACTTCGAGGCCGCAACGCAGATAACGAAAACCACAAAAATGGTCCCGAAGAGCACATAGGCCCAGCCAAAGTTATTCACCACGAAGCTCAGAGCATTGCTGGAGAAGGAGGCAAAGCTCTCTGGAGCGGCCAAGCCCCATGCCACAAAGGCGGCAACGAGCAGGCCGGCGATTCCCACAATGGTCCAGTCGATCGGTGAATCAATGCCGCCTGGGCCAAATTTCTCGTCCTCTTCCTCCTCCACTGGCGCGGGAGCCGCCTCAGGATTGAACGCCTTGTTGGTGAGCATATCCTGAAGCTGGCTCGTGGCCGAGGAAGCCTCGAGGCGCTCGTCGACGGTGCGGTATTCCTCTACCGCGGCCGGCGAGCTCTCGCCTTGGGGCACAGCCGAAGACACCCCCGTATCCTTTACATTGTCTGCATTCGTCGAGTCTGTCATACCTCCCGACCTTGGTGCTGTCTCATCAACTAGTCAAACTAAAACGGAAACAAAAAGACTATTCACCACATGCATTTCGGGCATATAGCGTTCCTAAAGCGTCTCTCACGAGCTTCTTTGAACGACCGCTATTCCACCGCAGCTGCCGAATCTGTACCGCAACTGTGCAGCTTGCCAGCTTGTTCGGAGGCATTTCCGAGGTATGGCATCCCTACCGCGCATGCCGCGGCCACGCCGGGTCACATAACGATGCCATAACGATTGGCCCAAAAGAGACGGGCATCACCAGAATTTATTGTTAAAGCTCAGCCGCGCGCGGCGAGGTATGCATCATAGAGTTCGCGGTTGGACCACTCGGTTCCCGCTGCTGCCTGCTTGCAGGCATCCTTGGCCCGCACGCCCCGCTCAACCTCCGCACGGACCTGCTCCACGAGGGTCTCCAACGACACGGGTGCGGCATCCCCGCCCTCGATGACGACGGTGATTTCACCCCGCGCATACTCCTGCGCCCACTCGGCAAGCTCGCCCAAGGTGCCACGCTTGATTTCCTCATAGGTCTTCGTTAGCTCGCGACAGACCGCAGCGCGGCGCTCCGCGCCGAGGATCGCTGAGGCGTCGCCAAGCGTCTGCGCTAGACGGTGCGGGGATTCAAAGAAAGCAATGGCACGACGCTCCCCCACGAGGGACTCCAGCCAGGCTTTACGCGGTCCGGGTTTGCGCGGCGGGAAGGCATCGAAGAGGAAATGCCCCACCCCCAGTCCGGAAAGTGCAAGCGCAGTCGGCACCGCCGAGGGCCCCGGAAAACAGGTCACAGGCACATCCGCTTCCACCGCAGCGGTGACGATGGAGTGCCCAGGATCGGAGACCAGCGGCATGCCAGCATCCGACACCACGAGAACCGTGCCCGTCCGGGCAGCGTTGACGAGCGCGCGCGAGCGCTCCTCTTCGTTGTGGTCGAAATTGGAAACCACCTTGCCGCGGATCTCTACCCCCAGCGCCTGGGCCAGGTTACGAACGCGGCGGGTGTCCTCCGCAGCGATCACATCCGCGTGGCCCAACGCCTGCATCAATCGGGCAGAAGCATCACCGGGATTTCCCAGCGGCGTGGCGGCCAGGATGACTCCACGCGGCAGGGGTTCAAGCTGAAGACTCATACCCCCAGCATGGCACACGCACGCTAGACTCTTCCGCGTGAGTATCGCTATCCCTACTGATCGATCTGGCCACACCAGCCGCGCGCGCGTCCCCGCCGCCCGCGGCATCCATACCCGGCCAGCTCCCCCTGCTCCCCGGCACTACACCTGGACCAAGGCCGACACGATCAGCACCGCTATCATCGCTGTGCTGGCATTCATCACGCGGTTTGCAGGTCTCACCGCACCGGTCTCCGAGGGAACTCCCGTCTTCGACGAGAAGCATTACGTGCCGCAGGCATGGGATATGGTCACCAGCTGGCACAACCTCTTCCTCGGCGGCATCGAGTCCAACCCGGGCTACGGCCTGGTTGTGCACCCACCGCTGGCCAAGCAGATTGTCGCGATATCGGAGGCCATCTTCGGCTACACCCCACTGGGCTGGCGGGCCATGGCCGCGCTCTTTGGCGTGGGCACCGTGCTACTCACCATGGCGCTGGCACGCCGCTTGTCCGGTTCCTGGCAGGTGGGCTTCCTCGCCGGCCTGCTCGCCATGTGCGACGGCGTGCTGCTCGTGGCCTCCAAGTTCGGAATGCTTGATATCTTTCAGGTCTTCTTCATTGTCGCCGCCGCCTGGGCCTTGGCGCGGGATCACCAGCAGATGCGCGAGCGCCTGCACGCCGCCTTCCTGTCAGGCACGATGGGGGACTCGGACTTCGGCCCACGATTTGGCTTCCGGTGGTGGCGTTTTACTGCCGGCGTTTTCCTGGGTCTAACGCTGGCCGTGAAGTGGTCCGGCCTGTACTACATCATGTTCTTCGGTCTCATGAGCGTTTTCTCGGATCTCGCTCTGCGCCGCTTGTATGGTGTACGCCGCTACATCTTGGGCACGCTGGTACGCGATACCCCAGCAGCCCTGGCCTCACTCGTTGCGGTCCCCGTAGCCCTGTATGCGTGGTCTTGGCGCGCCTGGTTCGCCGATGAGACCGCCGTCTACCGCCACGCCAAGGTTGACGGCACGATCGAGGATGGCTCTTGGCTGCTCCACCTCCCCGAGCCTCTTGCCGGTTGGTTCTACTACCACTCCTCTGTGCTGGAGTTCCACGCCTCCTTGACCTCCTCAGGTGGCCACAGCCACCCCTGGGACTCCAAGCCATGGGCTTGGCTGGTGGCTGCACGCCCCATCCTCTACTACTCCTCCACGGACATCTCTTGCGGAGACGGCGGATCCTGCCGCAGGATGCTGTACCTCTTTGGTACCCCGGTCATTTGGTGGCTGGTCATCCCGGCGGTGCTGTGGGGACTGTGGTCCTTGCTCGTGCGACGCAACCGCGCCTTCCTCATCCCGCTCGTGGGTGCCGCGGCGGGTTTCCTGCCCTGGCTCATGGTCTTCGACCGACAGATGTACTTCTTCTACGCCACGGCGTTCATTCCGTTCGTCATCGTGCTGATCTCCCTGGCTTTGGGGCAAATGATTGGACGTGGACGGGTTCTGCAATGGCGCTGGCTCACGGAGCTTTTTGGGGCCGCGATGCCGCTGGGCACCTTCCTTACCGTATGCTACGCCGCGCTCGTCGTGGCAATGTTTGCCTACTTCTCCCCGATTCTCTACGGCTACCTCATCCCGGATTCTTGGTATCACTCCATGATGTGGCTACCGTCCTGGACCTAAGCCCCTGGCCCTACCCCCTCTGGCCCAAGCCACTTAGGCTTGGGCCCTTAGACTCGGCCTCGTAGACGTGGCCTTTAAGGCTTAGCGCGGGTTAGCGGACAACGTCCTATACACGTCCCGTAGCAAGAAGCCCCGGTCGGCCGCCCACGCCCACCCCAGGCTGGCCGTTGCGAGACCGGTGCCGATGAGGATATAAACCTGCTCCGCGACAACGCTGCCCAAGGCAAAGTCGCGCATGGTAAAGCCGCACAAGAACGCGAATATCGTGCAGACCACCGGCAGCAATCCAGGCGCTGAGGCTGGGCGCCAGGCAGCAAAAACTAAACCGCTCGCCAGGCCGAAGCGCAGCGCCGCAGCCTCCATCAGAAGGTGTGCGCGCTCCGGGTCGGCCCCTTCCGCGAGGGTTCCTTCACTGCCCAGGGTGGTCAAGCCGGAAGCACTGACGACGACCACGATCGCCCAGATCAGAAACGCCACGGCCAACACTCCGAGAGCTACCCGAGCCAGCGTGAGCGATGCCTGCCGCGCGCTGGAGGCCCGCTGCCACTCCGGCTCCACGCCAGCCAGGATGACTTCCGACAAGTCCTGCGGCGGGAGGCCCTCAGGTTCCACGAGGCTCAGTGAGCGAGACAAGGCCGCCGCCTTCTCCCGGAAGGCGGCACACTCCGGGCAGCCGGAGACATGCGCGTCAATGACATCGGGCGCCAGCTGCGGGGCTTCCCCATCGAGCTGCGCGGAGATCGCCGCTTGCACCTGCTCATGCGTCAGCACGGCTCAACACCCCATCCACACTCGCCCGGCCGGAGCCGAAGACAACGATCATGAGCAGCGACACGATGAGAACCAGCGGGTACTCGATGCCACCATCGGCGGCGAAGAGGCCATTGCCCATATGCACGAAGTACAACGCACATGCCATAAGCAGCGCCAATGCCCCTGCCACAAAGGTGGTGAGCAGGCCGACCACGAGGGCCGCCCCGCCCAGCATCTCTGCGAAGGCAGCCAAGTACGCTGAGGTTTGCGGCTGCGGGACGCCCCATGCGGAGAATTGACCGGTTACCTCGTCCATACCGCTAAAGAACATCTTGTCCACACCGTGCGCGACGAAGATAACTCCCAGCACCGCGCGGAAGATGAGCAGCGCGGCATCGCGTACGGCGGGTCTATTCATGGTTCATAGACTACCCTGGATGACCACCTCCCTCCGAAAGGACTCCCCTCCTACCATGCACATGTGGACCTCGCTGGACACTCCGCTCGGCCGTCTTCTCCTTGTCTCCTCTAAGCGGGGTTTGTCACGGGTGTATTTCCCCGGTGAATCCCCAGATCTCAGCGGTCTGCAGCGCCTCCCCGATGGCCCTACCAGCGCCCGACACCCCAGTACTGCGAATGCTGGTGTTGCGGGGGCCGACGCTCTCGTCGCCGCTGCCCAGCAGATCACCGAATATTTTGCGGGCACGCGCAGGGACTTTGAGCTGCTTCTCGACGTCCCCGCATCCCCGCACACATTCCGCGACCGCGCGCAACGTGCGCTGCGCGCTATCCCGTTCGGCGAGCGCTGGACTTATTCGCGCCTCGCTGGCGCCGCCGGTAGTGCGCAGGCCGCCCGCGCTGCTGGAAGCGCCTGTGCTACGAACCCGCTTCCCATCGTGGTGCCGTGCCACCGCGTCGTTCCGGCAAGCGGCGGCCTCGGTTCCTATCGTGGGGGCACAGCCGCGAAGCAGATGCTGTTGGAGCACGAGGCCACGCTCTGCGGCACGAGGCCGTGAGAGCCGTGGGGAACCAATGAGCGGATTCTGCAGTCTAAGAAGGCATGACTAGTACACAGATGGCAAACGATATGAGACTTGTTTATGACTCCGCGGGGCTTGGCCGCCCCGCCTGGGCAATGACCTCCCCGCTTCTCCAAGAGTATTACGACACCGAATGGGGCATGCCCGTCCATGAGGAATCCGCCCTGCTGGAACGCCTCTGCCTGGAAGGTTTCCAGGCCGGGTTGAGCTGGGAACTAGTGCTGCGCAAGCGCGAAGCCTTCCGCGCTGCCTTTGTGGGCTTTGATGCAGACCTACTGGCCAGCTTCGGGGAGGAAGAAGTCGAGCGCCTCATGAACAATGCGGGGATCATCCGCAACCGTCTGAAAATCAACGCGGTGCTTAACAACGCGAAGGCCACGGTGGCCTTGCGGGAGACAGGCGGGCTCGATGAATTCATCTGGAGCTTCCTGCCCGCTGACACGATTGCGCCGGAAAGCGAAGAGGATATTCCAAAATACACAGAAGAAGCCTTGGACATGTCCAAGGCTTTGAAGAAGGCCGGCTTCAAGTTCGTCGGCCCGGTGACGTGTTTCTCCCTGATGACGGCCATCGGGATGGTTGACGCCCACCTAGTAGGCTCCCATCGCCGCGGCACATCCGGCATCTGGCCGGCCTAGGGGCCGGGTGGATTAACCAACTCGGCGGGCTGCTAGGTCATCGCGGCGCTGGCGCGAAGAGGGATGGGGACCGTCGAAGCCATCGTCGCTATCGCCCTCCGAGTAGACGGGCAGGTAGTCAAAGTCCGGGCTCTCATCATCGATTTCCAAGATGAGTGCGCCCGGGCGGCGCAGGTTGGGTGGCAGCGACTCGGCGGGGTTCTCCGCATTGCGCACACCCAAACGGGCGCGGCGCAGGTGGTAGACGCGTCGGCGCAGCAGCTCCCGCTCGCGGCGCACCTGGGCGCGCAGGGCCACCAGGTAGACCATGGTCATAATGCCGGCAATACCCGCCAGCCACCACGTCCAGCTCCCGACAACAATACCCAGGCAAACCGTGGCCACCACTGCTACCGCCAAGCCGATGAGCGTGCGCTGGCGGCGCTGATAACGCGTGGCGGAGGCTTCCTTTTCCTTCACCGGATCCCAGCCACCGCGGCCCAGGCGGCGCTGGGCGAAGGCCAGTTCCTCGGCGGACAGCTCGGTATCGCTTCCGCTCACATCCTCGTCCTCAGTCTCAGCAGCAACAAGGTCCCCGCCGTGCGGGACTGCGTCCGAGCCTTCCTCTGTGTCTTCGGCATCAGCGCTCTCCGCTTCAACCGCTGCTTCGTCGGCGCTATTCGCATCAGCCGCAGCCGGCTCTTTCTCCACCGTGTCGATGGCTCCCGGATACATCAGATCAACCGGCGAGGTATAGGTCTCATCGAAGTCATAGGCATCCTCGGCCACGCCGGCGTTGGCAGGAGCCGTGAATACCTCCGCAGCATCCGCCTCAACGTTCTCAGCCTCCTGCTCCGACCCATGATCATCCTCGGCAGCGTCGTCGGAATCGTCCTCGAGCTCGAAGTCCGTCTCGGCGTCCTCAGCTTCTACGACTTCGCCATCAATCGTGTCCGCCACTACGGATTCGGCAGCGCTCTTTCCTTCGGCATCGCCCCGGAACGACTCCGCGGTATCAGCAACCCCCTCGGCCTCAACCAGCTCATACTCGGCTTCCTCATCGCTGGCCTCCGCTGCTGCCGGGGTGTGCGGGCGGATATCGTCCTTGCCCAGGCGCGGTTTACGGCGGCCCGGCACGGAGCCGGAATCTCCTTCGAAGAGCACGCGGGTCTCTTCAAAGGCCTCACCTGTGTGGCTCATCGGACGCTGCGAGCGCAAAAGCAACGGAGCGAGGATGAAGAGCCACAGCACGATTACGAGAATGATCGGCACGGCAGTCATCATGTGGCTGAGTCCCACTTTCAGGGGTCGACGAAAAAGGGAATATAACTAGGCCCCTACTCTAGCTGCCCAACCCCGCCCCGTGGGCACCAACGAACCCCTAAATTACAAGGTTGTTACTCAAGTGAAAGCAGAGGTAGTTGACCGAAACAATCCCCCAACCCATCACCGGCTTAGCAACAGCTAAGCCACCTGCTAAGCCAACTGCTAAGCCACCTGCTAGGCCCCCGCGATTCGTCCCGCCGCACGGAGGCGCTCCACCGCCCCAGAGGCAAAATCCTCGCGATTAAGAGCCAAAAAGTGATGGTCCCGCCACGCGCCGTCGATATGCAGGTTGCGGCGCAGGAACCCTTCATCGCGGAACCCGTTGCTGTGCAGCACCTTGCCTGAAGCGGGGTTCTCCGGCAGATAGGTCGCCGTCACACGATGCAGCCCCACACGATAAAAGGCATGGTCCACGCCAAGAGCACAGGCAGCAGTAGCCACGCCCGCACCGTGCACCGCGGAATGCACCCAATAGCCAATCCAGCATTCGCTGACCCCTCCATGCTGGATATTTCCTAAGGTCAATTGCCCACAGAAGTGGCCATCAACCTCAATGACCAGCGGCACCACTGTCCCGGCCCGGGCCGAGTCACGCAGAAACATCAGGTGATTCCACCAAGCCGACTGGGAGTGCGCCGCATCCCACTCCGTCGGCAGCGTCGGCTCCACCGGTTTGAGGAAATCCCTATCCTCGATGCGCTGCCGTCGCCACGCCGCACCGTCCCTCCGCAACAGGGGGCGTAAACGTAGCGTCGCCCCGCGTGGGAAAACGCGAGACTCCCGCAGCCGTACCGCGGGTGTAGCTTCTGGCCAACCCGGATGATCGGGGTTGACCCCACCGGTGGCGGGGGTGGAAAAGCGCCCCGCGGCGGTACCAAAAGGATCAAGCATGACGTGTGTGCCGGCGGCTAGCTGCGCTGGGTCAGGAACAGGACGTCCACCACGTCCCCGGGACGGATCTCTGTAACTTCCTCCGGAATGCGGATCATCGCGTTCGCTTCCGAGAGCCCTGCGAGCAGGTGCGCCGGCGCGCCCGCCGCACCGCCCAGTCCTTCCACCAGATAGTCGGAGGTTTCGGCATCCCGCATGAGCCGGGCGCGGATGTAGCCGCGGCGTCCCGGGCGGGATTCCATGTGGTTGAGCACGCGTGCGCGCACCACGCGGCGTTGGCCGCTGCGCTTGCCCAGGGAGAGACGGATCAGCGGGCGCACAAAGACCTCAAAGATAACCAGCGCGGACACCGGGTTCGAGGGCAACAGGAAGGTCGGGATGCGCTCCTCCCCCAACAGACCGAAGCCCTGGACCGATCCTGGGTGCATTGCTACGCGTGAGGTATCCACATCTCCCAACTCATCAAGGACCTCGCGGATTTCTTCCGAACCCGCGCCACCCACGGCACCGGAGATCACCAGCACCTCGCTGCGCGCCAAGTAGGTTTCCAAAGCCTCGCGCACGCGACGCGGCTCGCCGGCGGCGATGCCGACGCGGTGCACGTCGGCGCCGGCCTCCTTCGCAGCCGCTGCAAGCGAATAAGAGTTCACGTCGAAGACTTGCCCCAGGCCGGGCTCGCGGTCGACGTCGACAAGCTCCTTGCCAAAGGACACGATGGTCACGCGCGGGCGGGGGTACGCCAGCACCTTCGAACGCCCCACCGCCGCGAGCAGGCCAATCTGCGCTGGGCCCAAGATGGTACCGGAGGACACGGCTACATCCCCGGGCTGAATATCGTCGCCCACGCGGCGCACGAAGTCCCCCGAGCGCACCGGGCGGTGCGAGGTCACGCGCTTGCGGCCACGGTCGGTCCACTCGAGGGGAAGGACGGCGTCGGCAAGCGTCGGCAGAGGCGCGCCCGTGTACACGCGCACCGCTTGCTTGGGCTGCAAACGCAAAGGCTGGCGCGACCCTGCAGGAACCTCCCCCACTACAGGCAGGGAACGCTCAATCTCCGTCTCGGTGGCGGGTGCATCCGCATCCTCAACGTCGTGGCGGGAGCGTGCCTTGAGGGCTTTTTCTCCCCCAACGTCCACGGCGCGCACGGCATAGCCATCAATGGCTGCTTGCGGAAACCCCGGGAGCGGCTGGTTTGCCTGCACCTCCTCCGCGCACTTGAGACCTAGGGCATTCGCGATGGCGATGCGTACCGGCTCAGGTGTCATCGCTGCATCAAGAATGAACGCCATCTGGTCATCGACCGAACGCATGTACCGCCTGCCTTTACTCTGGGGTATGTGGGGCCTAAAGGGATGGAAGTTACTGGAGTAGAGCTTAGCGCGCTGGACGTGTGAAGGCTTAGCCCTTCAGCCCCTTTTCTTCTTCGTAGTCCTCCACAATCTTCTTGATCGCCTTGTAGAGCGCAGGACCGTACTTCTCATCACGCAGACCAAAGTCAACATTGGCCGGAATGTACCCACCCGGGTTACCCAGGTCATGGCGCTTGCCTTGGTGGACTACGACGTGAACGGGGTGGCCTTCCTTAATGAGAAGTTCAATGGCGTCAGTCAGCTGCAGCTCCCCGCCCTTACCTGGCTTGATGCGGCGAAGGGCATCAAAAATCTTCCTATCGAGCAGGTAGCGCCCAGTAGCCACGAGGTTCGAGGGCGCATCAGCCGGGTCCGGTTTTTCCACCATGCCCACGACCTTCTTCACTCCCGGCGCGTTGGTGTCCTCGACGTCGAAGACGCCGTAGTTATAGGTCTCTTCGCGTGACACCTCGAAAGCGCACAGCACGCTGCCGCCCAGCGCGGAACGAACCCGGGCCATCTCCCCCATGACGGTGGCCGGCAGGACAATGTCATCCGGGAGCATGACGGCGAAGAACTCTTCGTCATCCTCCAAGACGGTTTCCGCCAAGCCCACCGCGTGGCCCAGACCCAGCGGCTTTTCCTGCTCCACGGAAATCGGGTGGATCAACTGAGCAGCACGCTTGACCTTGGCCACTTGCTCGTCTTTGCCGCGGGCGTCGAGGGTCTCGACGAGATCGGGGAACTCATCGAAGTGCCGCATCACTTCCTGCTTGTTCGGCGCGGTAATCACCGCAAGGCGCTGGGCGCCCACGGATGCGGCCTCTTCCGCAATGAGTTCAATACCCGGCGTATCAACGACGGGGAGCAGCTCCTTCGGTACGGTCTTGGTGGCGGGCAAGAAGCGGGTGCCCATGCCAGCAGCGGGGACAACGACCGTAGCGATCCCGGTGTGGGAATCCTCGTGTGCAATAGCCATAAGTTCCACTTTACAATGCGCCCTTCGCGCTCCCGTGCTGCGCTACGCCGTCCCGCTATGATTAACAACCATGACGACCTCCCCCAAGGACGCCTTAAGATCCTCACTCCTTAACGCGCGGCGCGAGCGCAGCGCCGAGCAGCGCGCTGATGACAACGCCGCGTGGTGCGCCGGTGTGGGTGAATTACTCACTCCTGCGATGCGTGTTGCCGCCTACCATCCCCTGGGCACAGAGCCGGGTGGCCCCGACTTCGTGGAGACCGTGTCCACACTCTGCAAGGAGGTCTACCTTCCCATTTCAGGCAAAAACGGTGAGCTCTTGTGGACGCTGTATGGCGGGCCGGAGGCCATGCGCCCGGGGGTATTAGGGATTGCAGAGCCCGACGGGCAGCGCCATAGCAGCGAAATCCTGGCGCACCTCGACCTCATCTTGGCGCCCGCGATGGCGGTGAGCGAGTCAGGCATGCGCCTCGGGAAAGGCGCCGGCTACTACGACCGCGCACTCACCCCGCTTCCCACTGGGAACCCGCCCGTCGTCGCTCTCGTCCACTCCAGCGAGGTCCGGGACGTCCCCTTCGAGGGACACGACCGTCCCGTCGATGGCATCCTCACCGAGCGCGGGATGCGCTGGCTTTAATCGGCCCCTTCTCAGATTCCATGCCGCCGCCTGGGAACCGTGCGGGTCGGAGCACAGTCTAAGAAGGTATGGACTTTCTTCACGTTCTGCGCACCCCCGGGCATCGCCGCAGCGTTCTCCTGCGCCGCGTAACGGCCGCAGTCTTGCTCGTGGCCGCGGCGGCAAGCGCGCTCGCTTCTACCCGCGAGCAGCCGCGCGTGGTGGTCATGGCCCGGGACGTCGCCGCCGGGGAGACGCTGGCGCTTGGCGATGTCTCCGTGGCCCGCGTCCCCTCCTCCGCTCTCCCCGCCACGGCGTTGGGGAGCAACCCGGAAGATGCGGTGGGGCGGGTTCTAGTGGCGGCGGCCAGCGCCGGCGAAATACTCACTACCACCCGGCTGCTCAGTTCGGATCTCATCGCGGACTTCGGGATGGAAGACGGCCACCTTATCCCGCTCACGCTCGCCGAGCCAGACGTTGCCCGCAACCTCCATCACGGCGATACGGTCAATATTGTCGGTGCCCTCGACGGTGGTGACGACGCTTCCCTCCCCGCCCGCGGCTCAACGATTGCCCGTGGCGCACGCGTCGTGTCGGTGGGTGCCGGCGGAGAGGATGCCCGCACGCACACACTCCTCGTTGCGCTACCAGCCGAAGCAGCCGAAGCTGTGGCAGCCGCGTCACTGGCACAACCGCTCACGGTTGTCATTGTGGGCGATCGCGCCCACAGCTAGCTTGACCTGTGAGAATCGCCGCATTTATGTAAAAAGGTTGTTAGAGAATGTTGCCGTGACACGAAAACTCTGCCTACTATAGGCACATCCACTCAGGCGCTTTATGCTCTTGCAGTCTCGCGACTGCCGCGCGACCCCGCGGCACCACCTGCAGGATGGCGCACAAAAGTGGCTTTCGCTATTCCAGTATTTCCACATGCTTCGTCTTACGTTGGCGCCCCTGCGCATCTAGGGCCTCTCTTAGAGAGCATTATGGCTCTATGCCTGCTCTTCTCCGACTTTTCTGAACAGCGTTCGGGCGCACAGTCCGGACTACACAGAGCAGACGCTTAAGACACAAGAAGCACCTACCCCCGTAGATAGGACAACCACCACCATGCTCAAGGGCTTTAAAGATTTCATCCTGCGCGGCAACGTCATCGAGTTGGCCGTAGCGGTCATCATCGGTGCCGCCTTCACCGCGATCGTCACCTCCATCACCGATCACATCATCCAGCCGCTGATTAACTCCCTCGGCTCCCCAGACTTTGGTGGCCTGGGCTTCGCAATTACCGATAGCCCGGAGACCTTCCTGGACTTCGGTGCAGTCATCACCGCCCTTATCAATTTCCTCATCGTTGCCGCTGTCATCTACTTCGTCATCGTTGCTCCGATCAACGCCGTCACCGAGCGCGCTAAGCGCCGCCAGGGCGTTGACCCGGAGGAGCCGGCTCCGACCACCGAGCAGCTGCTCGGCGAGATCCGCGACCTGCTCGCTGCTGAAAACGGTGGCACCACCACCAACAAGCCTGGCTCCAGCATCTAAGCCAACAGCCCCACGCCTAAAAATCCCGCAGAACCGGCATTTCGCCGAAGTTCTGCGGCTTAAGGGACATTTCGTGTGGATTTG
>NZ_KV805124.1:139358-223005 GCF_001811545.1 Corynebacterium sp. HMSC074A09
TCGCGCTAAGGGACATTTCGTGTGGATTTAGGAGCGTCCGGCCCAGCCTTTTCTTATGCCTAAGCTGGGGTTCCACTCATTGTCGATGCCGGTATCGAATGTGGCAGGTCGCCCGTCGGGGTGGCCGCGTCGTGTGAGTTCTTCTTTTGCCCAGGCCGCGTATGCCGCTCTCCCCAATTGCGGCCGAAGTCTTGATGCCTGGCTAGCCCCAGTGGAGGTACAGGGGCTTCAGTGCGGAAGTCGCCATAGGAATTGACCTAACTGCACCAGCTGCGGCTTACCTACCACAGACCTAGTGTTATTCGGTGTTGATTTCACAGATCGGCCCGTTGGAACCGATTCCAAATCAAGATCAAGGCATTATCCCAGGCTGTTCCAGTAATCCACATCGATCTATCCACACGAAATGTCCCTTAAGCCAGTTCTGCGGGATTCTCTTATGCCTCCGCCCGCTGCTCACGCACTACTGCGTGGTGCCAAAATGCGGCGGCATGTTCTCGCGGTAGAAGGCCTCTCCCGTGGCCTCGTCCTCGCTGTCACCACCGGGGCCGCCTGCGTCCGCCTCAAAGCTCACGGTGCGCAGCTCATCGGCCCCTGCGACGGAAGAAGAGCCAGCGGCCCCAGACATTGGCCCGTGAGGAACATCAAAACTGCGATCGTAATTCTCGGCCGTCGACGGACGCTTCACGCGACGGCGCGCACGCGGGGTACGCGGTGTGGAATCAGCCATTAGACGCTGGACTTCTGCAGCTGATCAACGAGGTGGTGCACCAAGGGGGTCAGCGTAGCCATGCCATCACGTACCGCCGCGCGGGAAGACGCGACGTTGACAATCACCGTTGAACCAGACACTCCCGAAATGCCGCGGGATGTGCACGCATCCACCGCACCGCATGCTTGGCCGGACGAGCGCAGGGCCTGCGCCACGCCAGGCACCATTTGGTCCAGCACCGCGCGAGTCGCCTCTGGGGTCTTATCGCGCGGGCCAACGCCCGTGCCACCAATCGTGAGAACCAAGTCAACGCCCCCAACCACGCCGGTTTCAATCGCCTGCCGGATCTTGGACTTCTTGGAACGAACGATTACTGCGCCGTCGACGGTGAAATCAGCTTCAGCCAACAGTTCGCCCGCCAAGCGCGACGTGTCCTGCGCTGCATCATCTGGGTGGTCGGTAACGATGACGACGAGCGCGCGGCGCGGTGCTTGAACGCTTTGTTCTTGTTCGCTCGCGATAAGGAAGGCATCATCTGGTTCGGTGACATCATCGAGTTCGCGTGAGGCATCGCGCCCCAGCAACTCAGTTGCGTCGGTGTTTTCTGCCACGGAGGTTCTCCTTAAAGGTAGGGACGGAATCTTCCGGTAGTGGTTTCTTCACAAGGTCTCAGGGTGCGGTATTCGTGCGGCGCTCACGCACCGCCCAAGTATTTGTTAACTTACTCGCTTGCCAGCGTTACCTCTACCTTTCTCACATCTTCGCTGTCTCGACTCCGTACCTCCAAGGTCACGGTCGCGCCGAACTCCTGGGAACGGGTTGCCGCGATGAGGGCATCAGAGCTTTCAATAAGCCGATCGTTGACGCGGGTGACCACGTCACCAGACTTGAGCCCTGCCTTATCGGCTGGGCTATCACGTTCTACATCGACGATCTCCGCACCAAGGGTGTCGCTTTGCGCGCGGACCTTAACACCCAAGGTTGGGTGTTTGACCTTGCCATTGTTGATGAGCTCATCGGCCATCCGCTTGGCAAAGTTCGAGGGAATAGCGAATCCCAGACCGATGGAACCGCCCTCGGAATTCGAACCACCCGACAGCGAGGCAATCATCGAGTTCATGCCAATGATGTTGCCTTCCATGTCCACCAAGGGGCCACCGGAGTTGCCTGGGTTGACGGCGGCGTCGGTCTGGATGGCGTCGATCAGCGAGGACTCCCCACCTTCCTGCGAAGCACGGACGGGACGGTTCTTCGCCGAGACAATTCCGGAAGTCACCGTAGCGTTGAGTCCCAACGGGGAACCTACGGCAACGACCTCTTGCCCCACCGCGGCTGCGTCCGAATCACCGAACTGTAGGAAGGGAAGATCGTTAACGTCATCGATCTTGATGACAGCAACGTCCGTGGTCGCATCCGAGGCCACAAACGTGGCGCTGTGGCGCGAACCATCATTCATGGTCACTTCCAAGCGCCCGCCTTGATCCGCGCCGGCGACGACGTGGTGATTGGTCAACACGTAGCCGTCCGGGGAAATAATCGAGCCCGAGCCCTCGGCACCGCCGGAGCGGGTAATGGAGTAAATGGATACCACTGCTGGAAGTACCTTCGATGCCACGTCCTCGACGGAGCCGTCGGCGGGCTCTTTACCGGTGCTGTTGGCCACCGGCTGGCGCTCCAGAACCTCATTGACCGTCGAGGTGGAGGACTTGTCTTTGCCCACCGTTCCGACCACCGCGCCGGTAACACCGACGGCAGCGATGGCGGCTACGAGCATCATGGACACCAGGCCGACCTTGCGCTTGGTCTTAGGCTCATCGCTCGGTTCCACGACCCGTACGCCTGATCCCTCTTGGCCCCCGAAGAACTGGTTCTGATCACCAGCATGCGCCGCAGTGTAGCGCTGACCGGCATAAGGCTGTATTCCCTCCTGCGAGTGCTGCCCTGCCGATGGCTGCTGTGCTGCCAAACGCTGCTGATTTTGTTGACCGAATCCATAATTCGAACCGCCATACGGCGCCTGCGCCCCGTAAGGTGCCTGGGAAGGCTGGTTGCCAAAAGACGAAGGCTGGGCTCCCTGCCCCGCCTGGCTTCCGTAGGGCGACTGTCCGCCTTGCCTCGGTGTATCCGACCGCGGCTGGTTCCAGCCATTCGATCCGCTTCCCGCAGAAGGTACCTCGCGTCGCTGCTGTGGCTGTCCCCGTCCGTCAGAGTTCTGCGGGCTGTCCATGGGATTATCCATGCTCGAATTCCTCATATTCATGTCAGGTAGTGTGCACCACCGCGCTGGCGCGCATCTGTTACTAGTCTGCCAGTGTGCTACGAGAAGCTGGGCGTTTCCTGTGCGCCTTGAGCTGGGGTGATCCCCGACACACTAGCCCTGATTGAACCACCGCTCCGCAAAGATATGGCCGCGGTCGTTGTGCTCCTTCGGTTGGCCCACCACGGGGTCTTGTAACTGCCCCGCTGACTGCTGCTCAGCGGAGAGTTCGGACTGGAAATCGGAGGGCAAGTCTTCCAGCCCGTCCACCAATGCATCACCTTCGGTGGGGTGCCCTGGCAGGATAACCTCCATGCGTGTTCCGCTGTCGGCGGAATCCTTGATGGTGATCTCTCCGTTGTGCCTCTCCACCACAGATCTCACGATTGCTAGGCCCAATCCGGATCCCGGCATGGCACGGGCTTCAGCAGAACGGTAGAAGCGCTCAAATACCTTATCCCGTTCCTCCGGAGCGATGCCGGGGCCGGAATCGTCAACGCGCAGGCGCACCTTGTCAGGAGCGATTTGCCGCATGGACACGCGCACGGTCCCCGTCGGCGGGGACCACTTCGCAGCATTGTCCATGAGGTTGAGGGTGGCGCGGCCCAGGGCAAAAGGATCGCCGTCGATCATCCACGGGATAAACCGCACGCGGAAGTCCACGTCAGGACGGCGGCGCTTGGCACGGTTGAGCGAATGCTCCAACACTTCGTGCAGTTCAACGGGCTCCGGTTCCTTCTCAGTAGCGTCTTCACGCGCTAGGTCCACGAGGTCACCGATCAGCGTGGCCAATTCAGACATTTGCGCCATCACGTCATCTTCGAGGTCACGCCGGTCTTCCTCACTGATGCCGAACCCACCACCGGACTTGTTGAGCATCATGAGAAGCTCAATGTTCGTCCGCATGGACGTCAGTGGGGTTTTAAGTTCGTGGCCGGCATCAGCCACGAACTGCGATTGTTGCACGCGCGCGTGCTGCAGGGCGGAAAGCATTCGGTTAAAGGACACAGTAAGTTGTGCCATTTCATCGTTGCCCTCCACGGCAATCGGCCGCAGGTCATTGGTCTGCGTCACGTAATCGGCAGCCCGCTTGAGGCGAGCGATCGGCTCCATGCCGGTCTTGGACACCACCATTCCTGCGAAGACGGAAAGCAGCACGCCAAAGGCCACGATGATCAGCAGCGCGGAGCCCACCGCGGACACGATCTCCTCAGTGGAACCAAGGTCTTTGGCCAGGACTACCGTGGCACCACCTTCCTGATATTTGGCCAGCACGCGCTCACCACCCAGGGTGCGAATGGAGCTTTCCATGGTGTCCCCGTCCGGTTTAAAGTCCCCACCCACCGGCAAGGCATCACCATAGGAAAAGGTGGCTGCTGGCGGAGAGATAGAGACCTTCGTCGAAGGGTTGTAGAGCTTAAAAGAGGCGATCTCCTGATCGATATTCTCCACGAATCGAGGATCCTGCGCCTGCTCCATCAGCACATCCGCTTGCTGCATGATTTGCTTATCGACGCTCGCCGTCATCGACGCCGCAACCAACCAGTAGGTCACCAACGTCATCACTGCCACCGAGACAGCGACAACGACACCGGTAACCAAAGAAAGGCGCCACCGAAGCGGCGCCCGCGAAGCCCAGCCGCGACGACCTGACAGGCCCAACCACGCCGTGGAATCTAGGTCTTCAGAAGGCACCGCGTCGGGCGCGGGCCTCCGCAAAATCACGCGATAGCCTCCCTCATGACATAGCCGACGCCACGCACAGTGTGGATAAGACGCGGCTCGCCATCTTCTTCGGTCTTCTTACGCAGGTAGCCGATGTACACCTCGAGAGCGTTTCCGGAGGTGGGGAAATCATAGCCCCATACTTCTTCCAAGATGGTGTTGCGGGAGAGCACCTTGCGAGGGTTCTCCATGAGCAGGCGCAACAAGGCGAATTCGGTGCGAGTCAGTGAAATCTGACGGTCACCACGGGTGACTTCGCGCGTATCGGCATCGAGCTTGAGGTCCTCAAAACTCAGCTGGGTTTCAACGGGCTGCTGCTTGCTGATCGACTCCGCAGCAGCACGACGGACCAGGGAACGAACACGAGCCAAAAGCTCTTCAAGAGCGAAAGGCTTGGGCAGGTAATCGTCGGCACCCGCATCGAGCCCTGCAACGCGGTCAGACACGCCATCACGAGCCGTGAGCACGAGGATTGGACGGTCCCAACCCTCACTGCGCAAGGTTCGGCAGACTTCCAAGCCGTCCATGTTCGGCATCATCACATCGAGGATGAGCAGTCCTGGGTTCTCCCTGTGGACCATCTCGACAGCCTCTACGCCATCGGCGGCCAACATTACGTCGTAGCCATTAAACTTCAAGGAGCGGCGAAGCGATTCGCGTACGGCTTGCTCGTCATCCACGACAAGAATCTTCATGTTTCCAATTATGTCCTATCTAAGGCGCATTCACGAAGTGGGCCTAGTTCTTTCGCCCCCTTAAATCACCCCTTAAGATTTTATTCACCCCACTACCCGTGGCATCAGCGAACGCCCAGACAAGAAAGGCACCGCAGCCAAGCACTGCAGCCTCGAGAATGAGTCACTGCAGCGGGCAACTAGGCCAACACAAATGCCCCGAGGGATTCACTCAGAAAGGGTGAATCCCTCGGGGCAGAATTCGCAGCCTTGAGGCTTAGAAAGCCTTAGAACTGCTCCACGTCGACCAGGCCGAGCTTGGCGGCCTTCACCAGACGGCGCGGGATGCGCACGGTCTGGCCGTCGATGGTGACTTCCTGGAGGGCGACGTTGTCAGCCTTCCACTGGGAACGGCGAGAGTGGGTGTTCGCGCGGGACTTCTTAAACTTAGGAGTTGCCATCTTTTCCTATCCTCCTTACGCGTTCTTCTTCTTGCGGCGAGCCATTGCACCGAAGCGCTGGTTGAACTTCTCAACGCGGCCAGCGGTATCCATAACGCGCTGGGCACCGGTCCAGAACGGGTGGGACTCAGCGGTGACGTCAACGACGATGAGCGGGTACTCGTTGCCGTCTTCCCACTCAACGGTGCGATCGGAGGTAGCGGTGGACTTGGTCAGGAAGGAGTGGCCGGTACCGGCATCCTTGAAGACCACCGGGTGGTAATCCGGGTGGATATCTTTCTTCATATGTCGATTCCCTCAGGGTTGAACTACGGGTCGGTTCCTTCCGCAACACATCTCCGGCGTGGAAGGAAGTGTGAAAGGATCGTGCCCGAGTTGGGTCTCTATACTTACAAACTGTGCGGCTCGTGCCGACAACTTGACATATCCTACAGGCCACCAGCATTAAAACCGAAATCGCTCCGGCCGCCACCGCCGCGCTCCGACGGACAAAATCCACAACCACGCCCCTCACCTGCCCCTTCGGCAGGAACGCGCCATAGATCAGGTATAGATCAGAGGTATCCACGCCGGCCCGCATGCCGGCGGTGATTAGGTTCTGCAGGCTGTGGCATGTAAGATTTCCCCTTGCTGTTGTCAAAGTAATCGTTTTACGCCCCCATCAACTGGTGTTCAACGGATTAAGCCTCCTGCTCAACCTCACTTTTTCGAGCGCCGCGCCTCACCGCGGAAATAGGCCTCCGTTAGTCGCTTTCGATGTGGGCGGCTAGGAGAAAGAAGACCCATGTCGGCTATTTGCCAGGTAACGGGCCGCAAGCCGGAATTCGGCAAGCAGGTCTCGCACTCGCACCGCCGCACCTCGCGCCGTTGGAACCCCAACGTGCAGCGTCGTCGGTACTACCTGCCCTCTGAGGGCCGTACCATCACCCTGACCGTTTCCACCAAGGGCATGAAGATCATCGACCGCGATGGCATCGAGTCCGTCGTGGCTAAGATTCGCGCACGTGGGGAGAAGATCTAAAGATGGCACGTAATGACATCCGTCCAATCATCAAACTGAAGTCCACTGCGGGCACCGGTTACACCTACGTGACCCGTAAGAACAAGCGCAACAACCCGGATCGCATCACCTTGAAGAAGTTCGATCCGATCGTCCGCAAGCACGTCGAATTCCGCGAGGAGCGATAATTTATGGCTAAGAAGTCAAAGATCGCCAAGAACGAGCAGCGCAAGGAAATCGTCGCCCGCTACGCGGAGCGTCGCGCTGAGCTCAAGGCAATCATTAAGAACCCGAACACCCCGGACGAAGAGCGCCTCGAGGCGCAGTTCGAGCTGAACCGTCAGCCGCGCGACGCCGCCCGCGTCCGCGTCCGTAACCGCGACTCCGCTGATGGACGTCCGCGCGGTTACCTCCGCAAGTTCGGTCTGTCCCGTGTCCGTATGCGCGGCATGGCTCACCGTGGTGAGCTGCCGGGCGTTCGCAAGTCCAGCTGGTAAAGGGGTACCCATACAATGGCTGTCAAGCGTAATAACCACAAGAAGTTCCGTATGGAGCAGACCCGCCGCCCGAAGAAGAACCCGCTCAAGGCCGAGGGCATTGAGAAGGTTGACTACAAGGAGATCAAGACCCTGCGTCTGTTCATCTCCGACCGCGGCAAGATCCGCTCCCGTCGCGTCACCGGTCTGACCCCGCAGCAGCAGCGTCAGGTTGCTACTGCCGTCAAGAACGCACGCGAAATGGCTCTCCTGCCGTTCACGTCCCGCTAAACACTAGCTGGTTTCAACAGCGCACTTTTGCCGCTGTACTCGTGACTCACTAGGACAGGACAAAAGAGCTTTCAGGCCGCCGCCTCCTTCCCCACCTCGGGGCAGGTAGGCGGCGGTCGTCGTTTTCGCGGTTAGGGCAGTTGCTCTGCCGCCCCGCAAATTCCCAGTGCTACATTGAAGAGCTAGAAAGCCCCTGACGGAAAGGCAACTAACACCTGATGCCGCTGCACGAATCCCTTACCGATCTCAGCGAACTAGCCGCCCACTGCCACTCCCCCGCCCATGCGCGTGGACTATTGGAAGAAGCCCAGGACCTTCTGCGCAATGCCACCGCCCACCGGGCTGACGGGGTCGAGCTTGCGGCGTGGTTTTCCCGCGTGGTCACCGATATTGTTCGCTCCCCAGGCCTTGCTAGCCCTGTGCGGCTGACAGGCGCTGCCGCCCGCGGGGATCTTCTCCCCTCACTTCCCATCACCTGGCTGGGCGCCGACGAGCAGCTGGAGCAAGTCATCATCGAGGCCGGATTGCCCTGCGGCGCAGTCGCGGAATGCGCCTCAACTCGCGCTGACGCCGGCCTGCCGCTGGGCACCGGCGGCGAGGAGGAACTCTATGCCGAGGCTGTATCGCAGCGGCCAGCGCCCCTCAAGCTCGTGGACGGGCTGCCGGACCGCTCCGCCGAGGTGTCCATTCGCCGTTCCCTACTCGCCCCCGTTTCGGCCATAGCCCGCTGGGCAGCGCCGGCTCCTCGACCCACCCCTGACCGCCTTGCCATTGGCGTGGAACGCGAATTGCTCACCGCGGCCGAGGCAGAAGGCCTGAGCCTGGCGTGGGGCACGGGCATCGCGCTGGAATTGGGGCGGTGGTACGAGGGCGTCGATAAGCACAGCATTATTCTCGAAGACCTTCCGCCATTGGACCGCACCGCCTACGGCTCGGCGTGCCGCACAGTCTCCGCTGCCGTCGAATCCATCATGATCCGGCACGGTAATGTGGTTAGCTGAAGTCAAAGCTACGCTTTGACGAACGCCGTTCGCGGCGGGGTGTACGATTACTGACTTGCCGTCAGTTATTACGTGAATTTTATCGAAGGGAGTCCGCCTCATGGCAGGTAGCGTTGGCAGGCCAAGGAAGAATAGCCCACGCCGCCGGGGAAACACCGCGCGCGAGGAAATCCTGGATGCCTCATCCGAGCTCTTCACCACCCAGGGCTTTGCGACAACCTCGACGCACCAGATCGCCGATGCCGTCGGTATCCGGCAGGCATCGCTGTACTATCACTTCCCTTCCAAGACGGATATCTTCCTCACGCTGCTGAATTCCACCATCGAGCCCTCACTCGAGCTGGCGGAGGAGCTCGCGGCCTCGGATGCAGCGCCGGCGCAGCGCCTGTGGTCCCTGGTGGCCGCGGAGTCCCGCCTGCTCTTGACTTCGGCGTGGAACGTGGGCCGCCTGTACCAGCTTCCGGTGGCTAACTCCCCGGAGTTCGGCGAGTACCACGAGCAGCGTGATCGCCTCAAGGATCACTTCCGCACGGCCGCCGCTGGCATTGTTGGTGATGATGACCCGCGCGTGGAGCTTCCTTTCCACATCGCGCTTTCCGTCATTGAGATGCGCCCCAACGATGGCACCGCGCCTTTCGACGCCTCGCAGCGCGTGCCGGAGCAATCCGCCATGCTTGCCGACGCCGCCCTAGCAGTCCTCGGCACCACCCCTCCCGACAACGCCGAAGCCACTACCTTGGAACTGCTGAAGAACCGCAACGACTCCATCTCGGCAGCCGCCGCTGCCGCAGCCGACCGCAAGAAGACGGCGCGCTAACGACCGTGCCGGATGGCGTAATGCGCCAAGAAGGTCTTATACGGTTTATAGGCCTTTTCGCCGTCCGCCCGAAGACTGTCCACGAGGCGATCCATCTTGTGGTTGGTTTTCTTTTCGGTCCAGTCCAGAGCCTCAGCAATCTCGCGCACCGAGGGAATATCGGCATCAGTTGAGCCCGGCTTCTTGAGGTAGCTGGCTAGCTGGCAAAGCAGCTCCTCCTGCTCATCGTTGGGCACATGGCGGGTGCGGGTGCGCTCCTCATCGAGGTCCTGCTCGCGCTTAGTCCGACGCGAGTAGTTGCTGTTTTCGACATCGATGTAAAGCTCGTAGGGGCATTCCGGGGTTTCAAACGTAATTCGTGACGGGCCCGGCGGCACGGCCGCCACCGAGCGCGGGCCGAGATCGATGCGGGAGAATCCCTTAACCCCGCGCAGCTCGATGCGCAGCGGAATGTGGCTGCCTACGTTGCAGATCATCCAGCCTTGACCGCCGTACCACAGTTGGAAAAGCTGACGGTGCAGGGTGAGGTCCCCCTCGCCGACCCGGAAGTCACCAGCGCGACCGACGACGACTTCCTCGCCCGGTGCCATGACCAGCACGCCGCCGATCAGGTCATCGATGCGCAACCTGGGCCCTCGGGGCGCGTCGTGCGATGGGAGTGGCTGTTGCTGGCTCATGGACACCTCCGTAGGCGGCTGGAAATTCGCGCACATCGCCTTTCGGCTCGGCGATATGCCTCAACAATGCCCTACAGTGTAGCGGCTCTCACCACAGTACTGCGGGGACAAGCCGCTTGCCCCAGCTTGTTGGGGACTAGGACACGATGGCCCATGTCACCACGAAAATGAGGATGATGACAACAACGGTGACTGTGATGATCAGAGCGTTCTGATTATCCTTTGCGGCTGACTTGGCAGCTCTAGGCTCTGCCGCGGCACGCTTGTGAACGGTAGCCCCCGGTACCGCAGGAGTCACCGGCGTGGAGGGAGATACCGTCCCGGGTGAGGCGACCGGGTTGGCGGGAGCCACAAAACCGGTCGGTATAGCCTGCTCGACAGACCCAAAGGAACCGGCAGGTCGCGGCCAGTGTTGCGTCGGCTGCCCAGGGGTCTTTGCCTGCCGTGGCTGCGCGGGTTCCGTCACCCGGTTGGTGGTGGGCTGGGAACGGGAGACGTCGCCAAGCGCGGCAATGAAATCCTGGGCGCGCGCATAGCGCTGCATGGGCACGCTATCCAGCGCCTTGTTCAGGACAGTCTGCACCTGAGTCACCACCCGTGCGGTGTCCTTCGCGAGGAACGTCGTGAAAGCATCGCTGGACAAGTCCGGGATGCGCCGCTGCCCTTCCCACTCACTGCGCGGCATCGTGTCCTTGAGGTGATGCAGCGTGAGCATCTCGAATGCAATAAGCGCTAGCGAGTAGTCATCCGCGCGCGCCGACATATCGTCATCGCCGTAGGCATGACCATTATTTTCCGGGGCCAGGTACTTTTCAGTGCCCACGATGTGGCCAACCTTCGTCAGACGGGATTGCCCCTCTTCGATGCTGATCCCGAAATCGCTGAGCACGGCAGGCGGCAGGCTGCCCGGGTCCTTGCGAAGCAGGATATTGGCGGGCTTGATATCGCGGTGTACCCACCCGGGGTGTAGCTCGTGGTGCATGTAGTCCAGCGCCGAGGCAATCGGCGTGAGGTAGTAGACCACCTCAGCCACGCTAAACCCCCGGCCTTCCTGCGCGCGTTCCCGGATGGCGTGCGCCAGGGTTCCGCCGTCGATGAACGCCATCATCATGACGTCGTCACCGCGCGGCGTGGACTCCTTGGAATAGAACTGGACCACTCCCGGGTGACTGCCAATCTTGGTCAGCGCCTTCATTTCGTTGTTGAAGCGGGCGTGGGAGGCTTCATCGCGGACATCATCCAGCAGCACCTTGACGGCAAGCTCACGAGAAAGATCCGGATCGGTGGCATGGAAGACCTGCCCCATGCCGCCTTCACCCAGCAGGTACACGTTGGTGTACCGCTTCTGCTGGGTCAGCCATTGCACGAAGTAGGAATTAGTCACCGCCCCATTGCATCATATGCACAACCAAGCATGGGGGTGCCATGTCCCATCGCCCCCAAATGGAGGGGACTTCACCGTGGTTCAGTCAGGCATGCGGGAGCCAGTTATGCTACCTGTTGTTCTCTATAGTTTTCCAAGGACCCTATGACCACCCCAGGATTTGGCACTAACCCCTACGAGCACACGAGCCCTGTGCACGGCGGGCCTCAACAGACCCAGCCCGACCAGCGCAACCTCGTTCCGATCATCTGCGCGATCGCCATCCTTATCGCACTCCTGATTTCCGGTGCCGTGATCTGGAATCACGTCCGCTCCACCGGCCAGGAAACCCCCAGTACTGCCGAATCCTCGGAGCACACGCCAGCCTCCGTGGAAGAAACCTCACCAGAAGACGACCAAGAAGAAGACACGGAAGGCGCGCCGAGCGAGGAAGCACCAGAGACCTCAGCCAGCCCTGGAGCTGCTGACGTCCCAGAGGGCCTTACCGCCGCCGGCTGGTCCGACTACCCGGAGGCGCGTTGCCAGCAGGGCGAGGACATGGTCTTCGCCGCCGCAGGTTCCGATCCGGTTTCGCACATCGTTATCTGCGAAAAGCAGGACTCGCTCTTCTACCGCGGCGTGTGGTCTAGCGGTGCCGCTTTCGGACCGGCCCGGGGTGAAGGCAGCTCCTATACCGCCTCCATCCTCGACCCCACCAGCGGTGAGGACACCGGTTCCGTACTCACCATCCGCGGCACGGACTATGACATCGATGGCGAGGCCGGGACCTTCGAGGATTACTGGCCGCGCTAGGGGTCCTTAGACCGCGCCTTGCTGACAGCCTGCATCGGGCCATTCCACCTCGGCGGCGGCGAGCTGCTTGACTAGGCGCGTGAGCATCTGCTGGGCTTCTCCGTAGTTCCCGGATTCGGCCTTGGCATAGATGGCAACCGCCACCGTGTGCCCGCCCAGTGGGACAAGCCCCATCTGGCGGGCTTCATAGGCCCCGTCCTCGGCTGGGCCCCAGCCGCCCTTCATGACTGCTCCTTCGAGGGTGCCCAGCCCATACTGCTGTGCGGGATCGGGCTGTCCCATGGCTGCCAGAACGGGGTCAGTGCCCTGCTGACATCCCAGGGCGGCGACAAACTCTGCTTGCTCGGCTACCGGCCACTGCGTTTGGCCAAATGCACTAAAGCCGGGGCGCGGTGGCGTGGCGGGGACAGTAGCCGTGCCGATGATCTCCTGGGTTGCCTGCGCGGCGTGCTCTCCCCCGCCGAGTGCCTCCCAGAGGGAATCGGCCGCGGCATTATCGGAAAAGGTAATCGCCCGCGACACGGTCTCCGGATCGGCCACGCCGGCGCGCTCGGCGGCAATGGCCAGCGGCACCTTCGCTGTGGACCATGCGGACTGCGGGTCTGTGATGCCTGCTGCGGCGACGGTATCTGCGCCGGCCACCGCGATTCCGGTCCCCGGGTTGTCGGCAGCGATGGCTTCGAGGGCTTCGTGGATGTCGGAGGCCTCAATCACGGGTGGCTCCTTTTCGGGGGTGGACTCAGGCAGGGTGGGCTGGGGGCTGCTCGCTGCCGTGGGTTGCTCCGGTGCGGAGACATCGCCGATGGTGCAGGCGCTTAGCGACGCCACCGCAATCCCCGCGATCACCACTCGTGCTGCTTGTTTCATCGTTGACCGCCTGCGCATTAGAGGATGTACACAACCGCATTGTTGCCACCTTTACAGGTGACAAATTCACCGTTATCGGAGCAATCCATTGTGTAGTTCTGCTTGGTGGTTGGGCTGTAGGCCTCAATCGTGGCGTCATACTCATGGGTATCCACCCAGTGCTTGACGTACTCGTCGCGCACTGCGTTGGCGAATGGCTCCGACGTCACCTCAGTGCCGCGGTAGACGCTGTTGAAGTTGCCGCCGGGCTCATTTTTCCGCGCGGCGTCGTTCGCCGGTATCGCCCCCGCAGGCAAGTCGGGGTGCTCCGGGCGTTTCTGTGAGGCGGAGCTCGTCGTAGTTTTCTCCGTGGTCTTTTCCGCCTCATCCGCCGCAGAAACCGTCTCTTGGGTGTCGTCGTTGTCCTCGGTGAGCTGCGCCGCGGTGGTCAGGGGCGCATCAGCCTGAGTTCCCGTGCCGCTATTTTTGAAAAAGATAAGGTAGGCCAGCGCGGCAATGACGAGCAGCACCGCCAGGATCAGCACGGCGATGAGCACATACTTTCCGCCGTTGCCGGAACCACGGTGCGCCGGCGCGCTCTCCGAATAAGCAGTGGAATAAGCAAACGGCTGTTGTTCGTACTGGCCGCCGCCCTGCGGTGCTGACTGGGGCGGGAATTGCTGGGTGGGAAACTGCTGCTGGGCGTAGTTGCCTTGCGCTCCGGAGTGGGCGAAGGGGTTGGAGTAGTTGCGCTCACCTTCCTGCGGGAAGGCCCGAGGGTGCACGGGGCGTTCCTGGGTGGGCGGGGCCTCAAAATCCACAGTGTCCGGGTGAGTTTCCTTGCGGGAAGGCTGTGGCTGGCCACCATTTCCTTGCGGGTGCTGGGAGCCGAATCCATGGTTGCGATCTGAATCAGTCACCGAGGCCTCCGTAGATCTAGACATGTCGAGTGCGCCCTGTGGGCACGTTTCTATCTTTACTATCTTTACACAGCCGCACTGGTGACGGTGGCGTTCGTACGCGGTGGGGAGTACTCCCACGGGAGTGTCCCTCACACCACACAGACGGTGTCACAGAGT
Source organism: Corynebacterium sp. HMSC074A09 (assembly GCF_001811545.1). Taxonomy (NCBI): domain Bacteria; kingdom Bacillati; phylum Actinomycetota; class Actinomycetes; order Mycobacteriales; family Corynebacteriaceae; genus Corynebacterium; species Corynebacterium sp. HMSC074A09. The sequence continues at coordinate 153,551 of NZ_KV805124.1, forward strand.
TTAGATTGTTAGAGGTACCTCTTATACTCCACCTTCCTGCGCACGGAAAGGCTGTTATTCTCCCGCCATGACTTTTCCTACCGGCCCTTCGGGCACGCCGCCGCATAACTCCGGCCCTTCCGGCTTCGGTTCCCCCGGGTTTGGCCGCCCCGGCGGTTCTCCCGTTCCACCCGGCCAGCCACAGGCTCGCCCGAGTGGCTTTGGCAACACACCGCCGTTTGGTGGGCAGCCAACAGGTGCCCCCGCGCCGTCCTCCTTCGGTGGTGGCGCACCTACACCGCCGCCCCAACCCCAGCCGTCCCAGTACTCCGCGCCTGCTCCTCCACAAGGCAAGGGACGATTCAGCGGCGCTATTGCGGCGCTGATCTCCCTATTCATCGTGCTGGCTGTGGTCCTCGGTGTGGGCGCGTGGTTTATCTGGGGCCGCGAATCCTCCGACGATTCGCAGACCGGTGCCTCCTCTGAGCCGACGACGACCGCCTCGCTCGCGGGAGCTCCAATCACCACGTCCGCGCGCATCGACACCGACTTGGAAGCAGGCGGCGTAGTCATTGCCCGCACGTTCTTCCCGGATTCCTATGTCTCGCAGTCCGGCAGCACCAACATCGCTGACGTGCAGCTGAGCGAAGGACACAGCCAACTTATCGCTGTCTTTGGATTTAGCGATGACCGCGCAAATACGAACGTTGCCAGTGCCACCGTTACCGTCAACGGCGCTGACGGTGCTGAGCTGGCCTCCTTCGAGGTTCCAGCAGAGGAAGCTCTCGAAATGCCCATCAACATCGCAGACCACCAGGAACTGCGCTTTACTTTTACTTATAAGGACGCCCGCGGCAATCCCGCGGACAACTCTGGCTTCGCGGTGGCTTCCCTCCACGCGCAGTAGCGCGCACCGCCGGGCCATCACGCCGTGGCGCCGAAGCTGCCCTTGTTGCCAAAGTTATAGGCTCTGACCGCGGTGGCGGCGCATAACTTCGTCGTTTAGGGCAGTTATTGTCCTCGAGGGATAGCTCGCGTGCATGCGAAAGCCGCCTCCCCTTCCCACGCAGTGGTGCGCAAGAATGAAGGAGACGGCTGTGTGCTGCCCATGGCAGCGCCTTTGCCAGGCTTAGTGGAAGAAGTGGCGAGTGCCGGTGAAGTACATGGTCACGCCAGCCTTCTGAGCGGCCTCAATGACCTCTTCATCGCGGATGGAACCACCCGGCTGAACCACGGCTTTGACACCAGCCTCGAGGAGAACCTCCAGGCCATCGGCAAAGGGGAAGAAGGCATCGGAAGCAGCGAAGGAACCTTCGGTGCGGTTGGTGCCGTCGGCAAGCGTGTTAGCGCGCTCGACTGCCAGCTTTGCAGAGTCCACGCGGTTGACCTGGCCCATGCCCACGCCCACGGTGGCGTTGTCCTTGGCCAGCAAGATGGCGTTGGACTTCACCGCACGAACGGAACGCCAGGCGAACTCCAGCTGCGCCAGGTCGGACTCATTCAGAGCCTCACCAGCAGCCAGGGTCCAGTTGGCCGGGTTATCGCCCTCTGCCTGGTAGGTATCCGGCTCCTGGGTGAGCATGCCGCCGGAGATGAACTTAACTTCCTCCTTGGGCGCTTCATGCTCTGCCTGCAGCACGCGCAGGTTCTTCTTGGCCTTGAGGACCTCGATGGCGCCTTCCTCGTAGGACGGAGCCACAATAACCTCGGTGAAAATCTCCTTGACCTGCTCGGCCATCTCCACGGTGACCTCGCGGTTCACAGCGATGACTCCGCCAAAGGCAGACATCGGGTCGCAGGCGTGAGCCGCGCGGTGAGCAGCCGCGATGGACTCCTCAGACACCGCGATGCCGCACGGGTTGGCGTGCTTGATGATGGCCACGCACGGGCGCTCGTGATCCCAAGCGGCGCGCCAGGCGGCGTCGGCATCCTGGTAGTTGTTGTAGCTCATCTCCTTGCCGTTGAACTGCTTCGCGTTGGCCAAACCAGTGGTACCGATGCGGGTCACGGTTGCCTTCTGGTGAGAGTTCTCGCCGTAGCGCAGCGGCGTGGTCACGTCACCGTCGCTGAGCTGATCGACGAACCATGCGGACACCGCGGCGTCGTAATCAGCGGTGTGCAGGAAGGCATCGCGGGCCAGACCGCGGCGCTGCTCCAGGGTAAAGCCGCCGTTGGCCACAGCGTCAGCTACCTCGCCGTAGCGAGCCGGATCCACGACCACAGCAACAGACGGGTGGTTCTTGGCAGCCGCGCGCACCATGGACGGGCCACCGATATCGATCTGCTCCACGCAGCCATCAAAGTCTGCGCCAGAAGCCACCGTCTCACGGAAGGGGTACAGGTTCACCACGACGAGCTGGAACGGATCCACCTCCAGCTCCTCCAGCTGCTTCAGGTGGTCCTCCTTGCGGGTATCCGCCAGGATCCCCGCATGCACGCGCGGGTGCAAGGTCTTGACTCGACCCTCGAGGCACTCCGGGAAGCCGGTGAGCTTCTCGACGGGCGTGACCTCAATGCCCAAGTCCGCGATCTTCTTCGCGGTGGAACCGGTGGAAACGATCTCCACGCCGGCCTTATCCAGGGACCGGGCAAGGTCCTCCAAACCGGTCTTGTCGTACACGCTGATGAGTGCGCGCTTGATGTTCTTACGATCTTCGCTCATGGTACGGGGACTTAAGCCTTCCTTGCGGTAATGAGAGGTAGTTAGAGCTGAATACTGAGTTCCTCGCCCTTCACGCGCGTGGCGCGAAGGACGGCAACGATGAGTTCTTTTTCGACCACTTTGATGCGCTCGTGCAAGCTGGCCTCATCATCCCCCGGCAAGACCCGCACGGGCTCTTGGGCAATGATGGCGCCGGTATCGACGCCGGCATCTACGAAGTGGACGGTCGAGCCTGTGACCTTGGCGCCGTAGGCCAGCGCATCGCGCACGCCGTGCGCGCCTTTGAAGGCGGGCAAGAGCGCGGGGTGGGTATTGATGGTGCGACCTTCGAAGCGATCCAGAAAATCCTTCCCCAGGATCTTCATAAAACCTGCAGAAACAACAACGTCTGGTTGCGCAGAATCCACTGCGGCAACCAGACGCTTATTCCATTCGGTGCGGTCAGCACCCATCTCTACGACCTCGGTGGCGATTCCCGCCGCCTGCGCGCGCTCGATGCCTTGGCAGGGCACGTCCGCGACGACCTTCACGACGCCATAGCGCTCATCCTGGCCATCGAGGATGGCCTGGAGCAAGGAGCCGGTTCCAGAAACAAGTACCACGACGTTAAGGCGGGCAGAAGCAGCGGGCTGGTGCGGTGTAGTCACGCGCTACAGCCTAGCCGCTGCCGCCCTGAACCGGGGAATTTTACTCCTTTGAGGGGGCCTCGTCCTCTGCCTCAGACACATCTTCTTCCTCTGGTTCTGCCTCCTCGACTGGCTGCTCGTCGTCCCCCTCGGTCTCGTCCGATTCGACGACTTCGGCGTCAATCACCTCAGCATCCGCATCGCTGCCGACCTCAGGCTCGGCTTCAGGCTCGGCCTCGGCCTCGGGCTCGGGCTCGCTGTCCTCGTCCACGTCATCCTCGGGTTTAGTCTCGGTCTCGGTCGTGGACTCTGCGACAACGGCTGTGTCGGGGGCGTCGTCAAGCAAGGCAGAAACCGGCACAGCGTTCGCCGCGTTGACGGGTGTGTGCACGGCCTCTTCAGTCTCTGTGGGCGCTTCAGGGGCAGCCGCGCGGCGCGCACGCCACGCCGTCACTGCCTGTGCCGTTGCGAATGCACATCCCACGACTAGGCACCACAGACAGCTCAGACCCACTGCGGTCCATACCTCGGGACCGGTGTAGCCGTATACGCCCAGCGCGCCGGACACGCCGTACACAGCCACGAGTGCGGCTACCGCGGCGGTGACGGTGGCCACGAGCGCAACCTGGAAGGAGACCAGTGCGCGGCGACGGTAAAACGCCACCACCGCCGCAACGGCGGGAACAATCAGCAGGACAGCAGCCCAGGAACTAATCGACGGTGGAACTGCGGCAGCCAACGGCAGCGGTGGAAGCGGAACCACGTGGCCGCTAAAGAGGCTCACGCTGGTGCCTTCACCGATGTGTAGCTCCGAACCGCTCAGCACCGCTCCCGCAGCAACGGCAGCGTTCGGGAGGTAGAGAACGCTCAGCAGGAAAAGACCGGCGGTTCCCAATGCATTAAGGACTGGATACTCGGCGAGCATCTCTGATTGACGCGTCCAACCGACTCCCCACAAGACCACCGCGAGAATGAAACCAGCAGCAAAAAGGTATCCGAGGTAGCTCAAGCCTATCTGGGCGGCATCGACGAACACGCGGGGGACCCCGCTGCGCTTGGCCAGGGCCTTCCACAGGCGTGGGCCCATTCCACCAATGAGGGCGACCGCATGCAATAACAACATACGGGGAAGCACACGGTACAGCTCCGGAGGGGAAACATCGTAGACCTTGCCAGCGTCCCACAGCATCAGCCATGCGATGACAGTAAGGGCTAAGGGAACCAGCAACACGCACACGCTCAAAACGATGAGGTCATTAATGCTTGCCTTATCCTTAACCGCCGCCCGCACGCGCCGCCCCACCAGCCAGGTTAGGAGCAGCGCAGGCAGAACCGGGATAAAGCCCACGTCAACACCGCCCGCGCGGATAGGCGCAAGGTTAAAGACCATCCATGCTTCCCCGACGATGGTGGGCAGCCATGCCGACGGGGAACTTGTCAGAAGCAGTGCCGCGATAGCGACCACGAGAATGCCCAGCACGACGACGAGGTTCGGAACGCCGACGACAATGAGCATGCGGCGAATACGCCCGCGGAGCGTGGTAGGGGCCTGCGCGCGGCGGGCGCGAGCTTTGTCGGACTCGACCCCTTTGATGCGCTGCGCTGGATCTCGACGATCTCTGCGGTGCCCGCGCTCAGAGTGCTCAGCACTATCACCGCGCCCACGCACGTGCGCGCGTGGGCGCGCTGACGATCTGGACTGGGGACTCGTGTTCTTATTCATCGGCGTCCACTTTGCCACGGCCCCCTCCCCCACCGGGGGTGGCGCGGCGAGGTAAGCGCTAAATGGTGCGGTGCACCCCCGAAGGAAAACTTCACGAGTGCGCACTACTCATGCCGACCACGGAAAGCCCCGGCGACTCCACGGAGATCGATTCACTTCATTCACAGGAATCAGCTGTCGTTTCATTATGTGCGGCTCTTCCCAGATATCCAGAAGAAAAACCGCAATCTGGCTTGCTCTGCATTCGCCGAGACGCTACTGTTACATCTCGTTGGTAACAGGAAGGTCACAATCGGATAACCACCCAGATTGAAACGTAACGTTTGCTCTGGGCGGGCGATAGTGAATTGAGGACGGAAGAAGAGTTCATGCGAAGCAAGACTCAGCGAAGCGTAGGACGCCACCGCAAAATCACCACCGCACAGACCGCGAAGGGACGTCTGGCAGTGATGACTGTTGCGGCAGGCGCCGTATCCACCGCAGGCGTTGGCGGCGCAGCAGCAGGTACTATCCAATCCGCTGGCGCCGGGGAAACCAAGGCACAGTCCGTCGACTACACCCTGCAGGCAGATACCGATCCGCTGAAGAACGCGCAGGCTGCCGTCGAAGACGCAGCCCCGCAGATCCTCGCCATCGCCGAGTCCAAGCCGGTCGCCGACTTGGCTACGCAGCTCGACAAGGCCATCCAGGCCGCCGATGCCCGCGCCGCCGCCGATGAAGCCAACCGCGCGCCGACCATCGCCCGCCCCGCAGAGGGCACTTTCACCTCCGGCTTCGGCCCCCGCTGGGGCTCCTTCCACTCCGGCATTGACATCGCAAATGCCGTGGGCACCCCCATCCTCGCCGTTATGGGCGGCACCGTCATCGACTCCGGTCCGGCCTCCGGCTACGGCCAGTGGATCCGCATCAAGCACGATGATGGCTCCATGAGCGTCTACGGCCACATGCAGACCCTCGACGTCGCCGTGGGCGAGCGCGTCCACGCTGGCCAGAAGATCGCCGGCATGGGCTCCCTGGGCTTTTCCACCGGTTCTCACCTGCACTTCGAAATTCACCCCACCGGCGAGGGCGCCGTGGACCCGATTCCGTGGCTCGCAGAGCGCGGCATCAACATCAGCTAAGCCACGCTTTTAAATCCTTCCTCCAGCGCTAAGGCGGTATAGGGCACTGTTGCCCTATACCGCCTTGTGCATTCCCCCACCTTCCACCCCCGCCTGCCCCAACCGTTGACCGGACAGAAGGTTACCCAGTAACTTACTGGGTATGTACCGAAAGATTTCCTCCCTTGCCCTCCGCCAAGGAGGTGACCATGTCCGTCAAACATTCCGTGCTTGCGCTGCTGAGTGAAGAGCCCGCTACTGCCAGCCACATCAAAAACCGCTTTGCTGAGACCTTCGACAACCTCTGGCCGCTCAACATGGGCCAAGTCGCCCAAACGTTGAGCCGTTTGGAGCGCGATGGTCTCATCGCCACCGACGGTGAGCTCACCGGCCCCACGGGGCGGCGCGCCACCAGCTATGCCATCACCCCCGCCGGCCGCGAAGAACTCTCACAGTGGTGGATGTCCACCTTGCACAACGACGCCATCGAGCGCGATGAGCTCGTGCTCAAAGTATCGCTTGCAGCGCGACGCTCCGACGTCGACGTCATTGCCGTCCTCGACGCCCAGCGGTTTGCCACCGTCCGCCAACTGCGTGAGCTCAACCGCCAAGCCTCGGAACTGCCTGCAGAGCGCAGCGCCCAGCGCTTGGCTGTTGAGCGCCAAATCTTCGACCTGGAATCTCTCTCACGCTGGCTCGACCGCGTGGAATCCCTAACCAACCCAACCACCACCGAGGAGGCCCCGCGATGACCCCCAACTCCGTGCCCACGACCCAGCACATGCCGTTTCCTCTCGAGCTCGAAAACATTACCTGCGTCTTCGGCAGCGGTGCCCGCCAGGTCACCGCCTTGGATTCCGTGAACTTGCAACTGCAGCCGGGCGAACTGGTAGCCGTCATGGGCCCTTCTGGTTCCGGTAAGTCCACGCTGCTCAACGTTGCGGGCCTGCTGCAGCCGCCAACATCAGGGCGCGTGCTTCTCGACGGCGCCGATGCCTCCCAGCTCTCCAAGGCCAAGGCAGCTATCGCTCGCCGCCGACACCTTGGTTTGGTATTTCAGCACTTCAACCTAGTGTCTTCCCTCACCGTCGGTGAGAATGTGTCCCTCCCTCTTGAGCTAGACGGACTTTCGCCTGCGCAGTGCCGCGAGGCCGCTGAGGAAGCTCTCAGCGAGGTTGGCCTCGACGGCACCATCGACCGCTTCCCGGAAGAAATCTCCGGCGGCCAGGCCCAGCGCGTGGCCATTGCCCGCGCGCTCATCGGACCGCGCAAGGTGCTGCTTGCGGATGAGCCCACCGGCGCCCTCGACACCTCGACGGGCGAAGAGATCATGAAGGTCCTGCGCGCGCGTATCGACGCCGGCGCCTCCGGCATTTTGGTTACCCACGAGCCGCGTTTCGCGGGCTGGGCCGACCGTGTCGTCATGGTTCGCGACGGGCGTTTGACCGGCGAGGAGGTGCGTTAGTATGTCCGGCATTAATGCCGCCACCCGCCCGACGAGGCGCGACCTGTGGCGCCACCCGTGGCGCACGCTAGCCGCCGTTTTGCTCATCGCGCTGCCAGTGGCACTCGTGATTGGAATGGCGCTCTTTGATAATTCCTCCGGTCGGCTCTCCGCGGCCTTGAGCTCACCCGAGCGGCAGATCAGCGCCGAGCGCTCGGACATTAGCAACGAAGACGTACCACGCTTGGCTGCCGAGGTGCTTCCTGAGGGCCTCAGTGTCAGCCCGGTCGCCACTTTTTCTAGCACGTCACTAATCCATAATGGGAAGTCAACCAACTCCTGGGTAGATCAGTTCGACGCAGAGAATCCGCCGGAGCCAGCACAGGAGGCCGTCGACAAGTTCAATCTTGGCCCCAACCAGGCAGTTCTATCGCGTTCGACCGCGCGCAAGATCGACGCCTCCGTGGGGGACGTTATCACCGTGCGCACCAACGCCCTCAGCGGTGACCACCAAGCCACAGTCGCGGCCATTGCTCCCGAAAACTATGATTTTGTCACCTCCCCCACCCTCAATGAGGCCCTCAGCGACCCTTCTTTTACAACACGCACCACCTGGGCCATCGTGGGTGATACACCGCTGACCGAGGAGGATGCCGACCGCGCCCGTGAAGCCGGGCTGGAAATCTGGGCAGCGGAGCTGCGAGATACGGACCGCCCCGATTCTGAGCCGGATTCCTTTGGCGGAATCCTGAGCAGTATTCTTTTCGTGCTCTTCTTCTTTGGCCTCTACGCCATCGCCGGATTGCTCATCCTTTTCCTTCTCACGCCCGTCTTCACACTGGCTACCGGACGCAATACACGCCTGTACGCGCTGATGTCGAGCCAGGGCGCACTACCGCGCCACATCATGTTCGCGGTGATGGCTTATGGCCTACTGATGGGGCTTATCGGCGCCACCATCGGCGTGGTTGTTGGCCTGGCAGCTTCGTGGGCGTGGTGGGCAGCCCGCTACCCGGACTTTGCCGCACGCCCGCCCTTCCTAGCTATTGGCCTCGCATGGCTCGTGGCGGTGGCAGGCTGTGTCATTGTCTCCATCGTTCCCGCGTGGTTGGCGCAACGTGGTGCCCTCTCCACTGCAATCCAGGGAGCTGCTCCCGACCGCCTCTTGCGCTTCCGGCGGTGGATGGCCATCGGCCCTGCATTCCTGCTTCTGCTCGTGTTATTCAGCTTCACCCCCTGGGGACAGTACATCCCCACGGTGCTGGCTCTCTTCGGAGTCATCGCGGTTGCCGCGTCTGCCCCTGCCTTGGTCTTCTTGTGCTCCCTGCTGTCGCGCCGCGGCCCCCTCGCGTTGCGTCTGGCTGGACGCGGCCTGACCCGGCGCAGCATGCATGCCTTGCCGACGTCCATCGCTCTCGTTTCAGTTGCCTTCGTAGCCTCCCTGTTTGGTGTGGGCATCATGACGGATAGCGCAAAGACCACCGCCGAAGAAAAGCTCGTCATGCCGCCTACTTCTGCGCTGATTGAGGAGGCGACGTTTGAGCAACCAACGCAGGTGTCCACGCCGGAAGAACGCGCAGCGGTAGAGGCCATCCTGGAGACCACCACCGCCCGTACGTATCCCTTCTCTGCTTTCCCCTCGTGGACGACGTCCTACAGCCTTCCAGAGGATGGCACTTTTTACGAGCTCACCACCGAGTTTGATTACCAGTGCGAGCAGGTCGATCTCAGCAAGCCGGTTGAGAGGGCAGTGTTCGTGGATAATCAGGGGCGGCGCACCGATGAGTCCGAAGAGGCTCGCCAGGAGTGCGCCCACGAGTTGATGACATCGTTCCCCTATAACCCGCTGATCTATCAAAGCAGGATGGTTCAAACGGATTCTTCCCAGCTCGAGCTGTGGCAGTTCGACTCGGAGGAAGATCGTCGCGCGGCGGCACAAACGCTGGATGCCGGCGGCATCGTGCTTCCCCACAGCAGCCACGTCGGCGATAAGACGCATGGAACGGTGACCGTAAAATCCTATAACCGCATTGACAGCCAAGAACCGAGCGGGGCACAGGACGCGGATCTGCCGGTTGTAGAGGCACTACCCACCGCGGCCCGCGACGTGGTCTTGATTAGCCAGCAGGCAGCAGAAAAGCTGAACATGGAGCCCTTCTACGTGGGCCAAGCCCTCGCGTTCGACGAGCCACCGAGCGAGTCAGAGCGTGAGGAGCTACAAGACCTGACAGCGAGCGCCTCGCAATCGCAATACTCGCTAAGCTTCGCCGTCTCTACTCCCGAGAGCTTCCGCTACTACCTGGGCCTCGGAATGGGGATCGTCTGCCTCATCGTGCTCGCACTCATCATTGCCAACGCAGCGAGCAGCATGCGCCAGGAAAGCACCGTGCTGCAATCCATCGGCGCCGACCCTTCGCTGATGTCCAAGGTGGCAGCATGGCAGACGTGGATGCTGGCCACCGTAAGCATGCTCTTTGGTGTGGTTGCCGGACATCTCGGCACGTACTTCTTTGCCGATAGCTCAGGATACGTTTTCTCGACGCCGCTCCATGGCTTGCGCCCGCAGGACTACTTCACCCCGGATTGGTGGCAATTCCTCGCCGTGCTCGTCGTGCCACTGTTGGCTGCCGCCCTCGCGGCTGCGATCAACCGCAGCGACAAAACGGCCCCGCTCACCGCGCGGGATCGCAGCGAATCACGTTCCCTGACTTAACAGCGCTGACCAAGTAGCAGCGCCCACAACCCCAGCGCTCTCGGCTGAAAGATTGGCCGGGAGCGCTGCACTTTTCACCCCCCAAATCTCACCCCCATTCTTTAAACCTCTACTTTACCCCTGTAACAATTTTCACTTCTTTCACATGCGCAACACGCTGGGCTGTTCGATAGTTTTTCGAACAATTCCTGGATTTACCTGCATTTTTAAGCGTTGCGCAGGGTGGTCCCGCGGGATAGTTTGTATCTCGTTGCCACACAGCCTCAGCACTCGGTTGCAACCGCACCGGCGTGTCGCGGGCTTTAAGGCGCACTGCGGCTGATACGGCCGCTCCCCTATTGCTCACAGGCTTCCGCCGCATACCCAGCGGGCCACAGCAGGACTTAAGGACGTGAAGTTATGAAGCGCACGCTCAGCGCACTCGCCGCCGTGGCGGTTAGCACCGCCACCGTGACGACCCCAGCGTTCGCCGCCGAACCGGCAGCAAGCGTGGACGTCTCCGACGGGTCCTCCAAGGACCCGTCCGCTGCCGACGTCGAAGTCAAGGAAGAATCCAAGGCCGACCTCTTCAAAGCCGTCTCGGGGCTGCTCATTTCGACAGCCGGTGCCCTCAACGGGGCATCCGTCCCAGAGGTCAACACCACGCAGGACGGCTTCGAGATCGTCCTCGATCCCTCCAGCATTCCTGGTCTCGCCGAGGCCTTCGCCCCGCAGGGCGATCACTCCGGCCTCACCCCTACTCGCGGCCAGGACGCGGACGGTAACACCGTGGTCTTTCCGACCTCCGGAACTTTCACCTCTGGCTTCGGCCCGCGGTGGGGTTCCTTCCACAACGGCATCGATGTGGCAAACCCCATTGGCACCCCCATCTACGCTGTCATGGACGGCGAGGTCATTTCCTCCGGCGCTGCCCAAGGCTTTGGCAACTGGATCCGCATCCAGCACGACGATGGCACCATCACCGTCTATGGCCACATGCCCAGCGACCAGCTGCTGGTCGACGTCGGCGACCGCGTCGAGGCCGGCGACCAAATCTCCGTCATCGGCAACGAGGGCCACTCCACCGGCCCGCACCTGCACTTCGAGGTTCACCCGGGCGGCGGCGCGGCCGTCGATCCGGTGGACTGGTTCAGCGAGCGCGGCATCCTCATCTAAAGCATCAGAGCTTTTCCATCGGCACTCCGCCGATGAGCATGAGGCGAACCTTGCCCGCTGAACCGAAGTCCACGGTGACCGTCGCCCGCGCGCCGGTCCCGGAGGCCTCGATGACCGTGCCCAGCCCGTATTTCGCGTGGTTGACGCGGTCCCCCACAACTAAATTGAGATGGTTATTCTTCGGCATCGACGTTGCCGAGGCCGGCTTGCGCGAGCGCTGCGAAGGGGAAGACGCAGCGCTCCGCGAGCCATAGCCGCCTCCACGGAAGAACCCGCTATCCGAGCCAAAGGTTCGCCCGTATTGGTAGGAATCATCTCCGCCCCACGCGCCAGACAGCGAGCTGTCTGGTTCTTCACGGCGCCAGTCGATGAGGTCCTCTGGGACCTCGGCGAGGAAGCGACTGGCCGGGTTCGTCACCGGGTTACCCCAGGACGAACGAAGAATCGCGCGCGTGAGGTAGAGCTGTTCCCGAGCACGCGTAATACCCACGTAGGCAAGGCGGCGTTCTTCGCTCAGCTCCTTCGGGTCACCCAGGGAGCGCATGTGCGGGAACTGTCCGTCCTCCCAGCCAGTGAGGAAGACGACGGGGAATTCAAGGCCCTTCGCAGTGTGCAGCGTCATCAGCGTGACCACCCCGGATTCGTGGTCCGGAATCTGGTCCGCATCCGCCACGAGTGAGACCTTTTCAAGGAACGCCTGAAGCGAGCCCGGCGCGGCTTCACCTTCTGCTAGCTCGGGTGCTTCTTCTGCGTCCGCACCCATGAATGCCATCTCATTAGCGGCCTCAGAGCTGAACTCGCGGGCCACCGAGACCAACTCGTTGAGGTTATCCAGGCGCGCACCATCCTGCGGATCGTTGGAGTTCTCGAGCTCCGCGCGGTAGCCGGTGGCGTCAAGAAGCGCGTTGAGCAACTCCCCCAAATCCGGCTGGCCCGTCACCTCATTGACCATGCCCGGGATCTGCGCTCGTACGCCTTCCATCATCTCGTTGAATTTGGTTACGGCATTCACTGCCCGCGTGCCGAGTCCGGCTACTTTGCCCTCCGCCGCATCACGGAGAGCAGCACCAAAGCTCACGCCAAGGTTCTCCGCGTGCAGGGCGATCTGCGCCTGCGCTTTATCACCAATAGCGCGCTTCGGCACGTTAATGATTCGGCGCAGGCTCACGGTGTCATCCGGATTATCCATGATGCGCAAGTAGGCCACCATGTCCCGGATCTCGCGACGCTCATAGAAGCGCGTGCCACCGACCACCTTGTACGGGATGCCCGAGCGCACGAAAATATCCTCCAGCGCGCGGGAGGCATTGTTGGTGCGGTACATCACCGCAATATCGGAATACGCCGTACCTTTATCCGCCAGGGAATCAATCTCCGAGGCGATATACCGTGCCTCATCGTGCTCATTATCCGCCACGTAGCCGACGATCTGTTCGCCCTGGCCGTGGGCGGTCCACAGGTTCTTCTCGCGGCGGCCCTCATTCTTCGCGATGACCGCGTTCGCCGCGTTCAGAATGGTCTGCGTCGAACGGTAGTTTTGCTCCAGCAAAATCGTGTGCGCCTGCGGGTAATCCCGCTCGAACTCCTGGATATTCCTGATGGTGGCTCCGCGGAAGGCATAAATCGACTGATCCGAATCACCCACCACGCACAGTTCCGGAGCATCCGGCGGCAGCTCGCCCCGGCCCACCAAAGCCGAGACCAATGCATACTGCGCGTGGTTGGTGTCCTGGTATTCGTCGATAAGCACGTGCTTAAAGCGGCGACGATAAAACTCCACCACCTGCGGGTGCTGATTAAAGATGCGCACTACTTCCCCGATGAGGTCATCGAAGTCCACCGCGTTCGCCGCGCGCAGGCGGCGCTGATATTCCTCGTACACGCTCGCCACGGTGAGCTCGAAAGGATTCTTCGTCCTCTCTGCCTCCGCGCGCGCCTGCTCCGGGGAGATGAGCTCGTTCTTGCGGTTGGAAATCTGATTAGCCAGAACACGCGCCGAATACTTCTTCAGATCCAGCTGCATGTCCTTCGCAATCATGGTGAGCAGCCGGCGGGCATCATCGCCGTCATAAATGGTGAAATTCGTGTTCAAGCCCGGTACGAGCTGGGCGTTATTGCGCAAGATACGCACGCAAATCGAGTGGAAGGTGGACACCCACATCCGCTCCGCGACGGGGCCGACAAGCTGGCCGACGCGCTCCTTCATCTCCGCGGCTGCCTTGTTGGTAAAGGTAATGGCGAGGATCTGCCAGGGGGCCACCCCGCGCTCCCGCATAAGGTACGCAATGCGGCGAGTCAACACTGCAGTCTTGCCCGAGCCCGCGCCGGCCACAATAAGCAGCGGCGAGCCCGAATGCGTCACAGCCTCTTCCTGCTGCGGATTTAAGCCCTCGAGCAACGGATCAGAGCCCTGACCGGAAGGGGCGTCGACGTTGCTCTCGGGCGCAGGAAACAGGCCGCCGACGGAAGAATCGGAAGACGAACGGGGGACGAAAGGAGATTTGCTATTCATAATGCTCTCCAACCTACTAGCACCACCGGACATTGCCCCTCACCGCACTTCTGGTCGACGTGAAAGCTGGTAATTCCCCTTTTCGCCCGGCGTGGTGGCACAATCTGATGTCATGAGCTCTTCACATCCTGGCAACGCAGACTCTGGCTTGAGCCCCGAGCACCAAGACCCCAACGTCGTGGACAATGGGCTCGACATTCGCATGCCGTCGGGCACCGATGACCCGCTGAGTGATGCCGAGATTCAGCGCTACCGCGAAGAGATCAACCGCCTCGACCGCGTTATTCTCGACGCTATCAAGCGCCGCACCGACATTTCGCGCACCATTGGTAAGACGCGAATGAGCTCAGGCGGCACCCGTTTGGTGCATACCCGCGAAATCGCGATCCTCAATGAGTTCCGCGACGAGCTCGGGGAGGAAGGCCCCGCCATCGCCTCCGCCCTCCTGCGCTTAGGGCGCGGCAAGCTCGGCTGATCAAACGCCGCACGGACCAGTCCCCAGCACTCGCGCCCTTAAACATGCGGTGGGTTAGGCTCGCGCCATGCGCTTTTCCTCTCGCCTGGCTGCGATTCTCGCCGCGGCCACCGCTGCGTCCGTGTTATCCGCCTGCAGCACCTCTTCTTCCGCTGAGACCACCATTTCCACCACGACGCTCGATCTTCCCGCCGTCAGCGACTCCGACCGCAGGCAGGGTTCCGCAGCATCCGGAACAACGCAAGGCTTCGAGGAGCCCCTCGACGGCGATGCGCTCTGGGATAACACCACCGAAATCCCTCAAGCGGAGCGACCGGAGCCCCGACGTAACCTGATAGCTCCTGACGCTGCCGATTACTTCATGAGCCTGGGGGTGTTGACGCCGGGTGCGCCCATCTACAACGGCACAAACGGTGGCCGGTGCTCCACCGGTCATTTCGCCGGCGATGGGCAGCGCCTCTTTATCCTCACCGCCGGGCACTGCGGGGACACGGGCGACACCTTCTATTACGACGATCAATCCGGCAACGCGGTAGAGATAGGCCAGATGGTAAAGAAGGCCCGCAACACCAACACCGATAGCATCAACTCGGCCGACATTGCACTGATCGAAGTGTCCAACCCAGCCGCCAAAGTATCTACCGCACCGGCCTTCAATGCGCCTTTGGCCGGTTGGATGAGCCTCGAGGATGTCACTCACAAGAAGCCCACGATGTGTTTTGCCGGTTCCGCGGGAGGCGCTGCCTGCGACGATTTCATTGACCGCTTCGAAAACCAAGGACTCTTCACCTTTGGCAGCGAGAGCGTACCCGGAGATAGCGGCGGTCCTGTCTACGCCTCCATCGACGGCAAACTGTACGCGGTAGGTGTCTTGTCCTTTGGCAACTACGATGATTACACCGGCCCCGAAACTGGTGCCATGGAGATCGGAAACACGATGGAGCAATTCAACCTGAAGCTCTACTCCTAGCTCAACGCAGTACGGTCTTCTGCCTCGGCAGCGAAGGGATTTCTGGACTACGGTGGACACAGTAAGTTTCATGTCTGCTACCTGCCAGAAAGGCTTTTGCAATGGACATCACCGCTCAGCCGCAGTGGGCCGCGCTCACCTCGCTTTTTGAAAGCAAGAAGGACCTCAACCTGCGTGAGCTTTTTGCTAACTCCGCTTCCCGCGCCGCAGACTATTCTTTCGACGCCGCGGGCCTGCACGTGGATCTGTCGAAGAACCTCATCGATGAGGAAGTAGTCACCGCACTGGTGGACCTCGCCCGGGCTGCCGACGTCGAGGGGCGCCGCGACGCAATGTTCGCCGGCGAGCACCTCAACAACACCGAGGATCGCGCCGTGCTGCACACCGCGCTGCGCCTGCCGGTGGAAAAGGACTTGAGCGTCGACAGCCAGGACGTCGCTGCCGACGTCCACGAGGTGCTGGGCCGCATGCGCGACTTCGCCACTGCGCTGCGCTCCGGCGAGTGGCTTGGCCACACCGGACACACCATCAAGAAGGTGGTCAACATCGGCATCGGCGGCTCCGACTTGGGCCCGGCCATGGCCGCGAAGGCCCTGCGCTCCTACGAAGTGGCGGGCATTAGCGCGGAGTTCGTCTCCAACGTCGACCCGGCGGATCTCGCCGCGACTCTCGACGGCCTCGACGCCGGCTCCACCCTCTTCATCGTGGCCTCCAAGACCTTCACCACCCAGGAAACCCTGGCCAACGCTCACGCCGCGCGCCGCTGGTTGATTGAGCAGTTTGATGGTGACGAGTCGGCCGTCGCCAAGCACTTCGTTGCGGTCTCCACCAACGCGGAGAAGGTCGCGGAGTTCGGCATCGATCCTGAGAACATGTTTGGTTTCTGGAACTGGGTGGGCGGGCGCTACTCCGTCGATTCCGCCATCGGCCTGTCGCTGATGTGCACCATCGGCCCGCTGGACTTCATGCGCTTCCTCGAGGGCTTCCACGCCATGGATGAGCACTTCCGCACCGCGCCCCTGGAGCAAAACGTTCCGGCGCTGATGGGTCTGCTCGGGGTCTGGTACTCCAACTTCTTCGGCGCGCAGACCCATGCGGTGCTGCCCTACTCCGAGGACCTCGGACGCTTCCCGGCCTACCTGCAGCAGCTGACCATGGAGTCCAACGGCAAGTCCGTGCGCCGCGACGGCACCGCCGTGAGCGCCGGGACCGGTGAGATTTACTGGGGCGAGCCGGGCACCAACGGCCAGCATGCCTTCTTCCAGCTCATGCACCAGGGCACCAAGCTCATCCCGGCGGACTTCATCGGCTTTGCCCGTCCGAAGGAAGACTTCCCCACCGCGGACGGCACCGGTTCGATGCATGACCTGCTCATGGGCAACTTCTTCGCACAGACCAAGGTCTTGGCCTTTGGTAAGACGGCAGAAGAGATTGCCGCTGAGGGCGTGGACCCGGCCGTGGTCCCGCACAAGGTGATGCCGGGCAACCGCCCATCCACCACAATCCTGGCGGAGGAACTCACCCCGCAGGCCCTCGGCGCGCTGATCGCGCTCTACGAGCACATCGTGTTCACCCAGGGCATCATTTGGGACATCAACTCCTTCGACCAGTGGGGCGTGGAGCTGGGCAAGCAGCAGGCTAATGACCTGGCACCGGCAGTCTCCGGCAAGGAGGAGGCCGCATCCGGCGATGGTTCCACCGATGCTCTGATCGGTTGGTACCGCAAGCACCGCTAAGCACTGCTTGGCGACGTCCCCCCGGCCGAACGGTCGGGGGTTCACCCGTTTTTGACGCGCAATCGACGTGCGGGATCGCCAACGCCGCGGAGGCCCTGTGGGCGCCCACGTGAGGATTTACCTATCGGGCGGCCCCCGTGGGCTCGCCCGCGTGGCGATTTACCCGCCGGGCGGTCCGAGTCCGCGTTGCGCAGCTTGATACGCAGCCTGGGCGGTTATCGGTTCTCCCCAGGGAGGGATGTAGTCCACATCGCCGCGTAGTCGGAAGACATATCCAGCACCTGTTGGTTTCTCTGGGTCATCGTCATTAATGCCGTTGTGATAGGCGCACAACATGGTCAGATTCGGCGGGTTGGTAGCCCCTCCTGCCTTCCACGGCACAAGGTGATGCACCTGAGCATAATCAGCGGGCTTATTGCATCCCTTCCTGGCACAGGTGGGATGTTCAGCACTGGCCATGATGCGCTGCTCAAACCCGGCTAAACGCTTCATCCGGTGCAGCCACACCGGCCCGATCGCGGGGTGGATGAGGGTTACGTAGCCGATCTCGGCAAACTTATAGTTCAGAAATTCCGTGCCGGTCATGCGGCCGCCATTGGTCAGCTCAAGGACGATGTCATCGCCGTCGCCGCTCACAATCTTGTCGAGCTTGTCCAAGGTGACAACGACGCTGGTGAGCACGGCTGGTTTGGTTCCGCCATGGGATTTGTTGAAGAAGACGTGGTTGGCTGCTTCCAGCAGGTTGTTCTGGTTGATGGATTCCAGCACGCCGCGCATCTCGGTCACGGTCATGGGGTCATCGGTAATGGTCAGCGAGTGCGGACCATCAGCGCGATAGGTCATGCGCACACCAGGTGTGGGCACGCGTTTGGGCTTGAGCTCTTTTAAGCGCTTGGCCGCCACGGCTGGGATGTTCAATGCTGATGTGCCGGCGAGCTTGATCCGTAGGTTCCAGGCATGCAGCTGGTTCTTCAGCTTCTTCGTGTAGGACTCAATGAGGCTTAACGTGGCCAGATCATGGCGCTGTTCGGCGGCTCGGCTGCGGGCAGTGCGTTGCTTACCCGTGAACTTGGTAGCGCCGAAGTAGATGTGGTTCAAGCCAGCCAATTCGGCGGCATCGGCAGGTGAAGCGCCGAGTGCGCGTAAGCGTTTCTCCCCTCCTACCGCCTGCTCCACCAAAGAAATCCCCGAGTTGCGGTAGGAGAAATAGGTCTCTAAATCCCCCATGACCCAGAACACTAAAACACCCTAGGCAACCCCGCAACCGGAGACAGAGATTTTAGAGCTTGATCATCGACTCCCAGCCAAAGGGGATGTGGTCAGAGTCCACGATCTTGCGGCCGAACGGGAAGCACGTCACCGGGATCATCTTCAGGTTGGCCAGAGCCACCGGGATGCCCACGATGGTCACTGCCTGCGCCGCTGCAGTGGTGACGTGGCCGATAGCCAGCCACAGGCCAGCGACAAGGAACCAGACAACGTTAGAGAACCGCGACATGCCACCGGTACCTTTGACTGGTTGAATGACGGAGCGCCCGAAAGGCCACAGGGCGAAATTCGCCATACGCATCGAGGCTACACCGGCAGGAATCGTCACGACGGGGATGCAGGCCAGGATGCCGAGGAGAAAGTAGCCCAGTGCGAGGAAAAGGCCACCAGTTGCCAACCAGATGATGTTCAAAATGATCTTCATGCATCCCAGCCTAGCGACGCGGCTGGCAGTGCGGGCACCACCAGATGATGCGCTCTAACTCCCCTTCATCGCCGCCGGCGTCCACACCACCCAGCGTGGATTTCTCAATGAGCGTGCCGCAGCGTCGGCAGCGCTGACGGTTGCGTCCGAAGACATAGGTGGTCTCCCCTGCCCTTTTCACGCCGGTGGTCACACGTACCGGCGAGTCTCGATTGGCCCAGATGAGGCGGCGGGAGATGGTGAGGATCTGGGGGACGTCGACAAGCGCTACAGGTGTTGCTGGATGAACGCCGGCCAGGAAGCAGACCTCGGCGCGGTATTCGTTGCCCAAGCCTGCCACGTTGCGCTGGTCCAGGAGGGCCGCGCCGATGCTGCGCTCGGGGCGCAACTCGATGCGGTGTACGGCCTCCTCAAAGCCGCCTTCCGCCCATTCTGGCGCGAGGATGTCGGGGCCTAGGTGCGCCATGCGCTGCTCAAACTCGCGGGTGGGGAAAACCTCCACCAGCCCCAACCAGTGCCCCACCAGCTCAATATCACGCGGGGTGTTTTCCATCTGCAGCACCACGCGGGCGCTGTGGCCGGGCTTGCGCCAGCGGTCCCCGGCGTAGTGGATGGCCCACGTGCCTTCCATCTTGAGGTGGGTATGCAGGATGAGCTCGCCGCCGAAATCCATGAAGAGGTGCTTGCCATAGGGCCAGACCTCCTCGCACACCAGCCCGTCGAAACGCACGGTGGCATAGCGCGGCACGCGCAGGGAGGAGGAGGTTACGCGCCGGCCTTCCATGAACTGCAGCCGATTCGACAGCTGCAGTACGGAATCACCCTCGGGCACAGCAGAACCTCCTCACCAAACGGGTGCCTACTCTACCGGCGTGTTCCTTCCTTCACCGAATGCCAGCGCACCCGGCTCCCACGGGGTGACCACGTGCTGGCGGGAAAGGTCTTCGATCTTCTTCACGCCGAGCAGCTGGAGGGTGTTCTTGAACTCCTCCGCGAGCAGCTCAATGACGCGGTCGACGCCTTCCTTGCCGCCGGCCATCAGCCCGTAGAGGTAGGCGCGGCCGATGAGGACGAAATCCGCACCCAGAGACAGCGCAATGGCGATGTCGACGCCGGACATGATGCCGGAGTCGTAGATGATTTCCACGTCCGGGCCTACCTCCGCGCGCACGGCCTCAAGGGCTTGGAGGGTGTTGACCACGCGGTCGAGCTGGCGCCCGCCGTGGGAGGAGACCACGATGCCGTCGGCGCCAAGGTCGATGACCTTGCGGGCGTCCTCGGGGTTGACGATTCCCTTGACGAAGAGCTTGCCCGTCCACTGCTTGCGAATCCACGCTAGGTCCTCGAAGTTGAGGCCTGGGTCAAACATGGTGTTGACCAGCTCGCCTAGTGTGCCGGTGGTCGAGGTCAGGGAGGCAAAGGTGACCGGGTCCGTGGTGAGGAAGTTGAACCACCACTCGGGGCGCCATGCGGCATCGAAGACGGTGCCTGCGGTCAGGCGCGGCGGGATGCGCATTCCGTTGCGGGTATCGCGCAGGCGCTGCCCGGCTACGGGCGTGTCCACGGTGACCACCAGGGTGTCATAGCCGTTAGCCGCCGCGCGCTCGATGAGCTCCTGACAGGCGGAGTGGTCCTTCCACAGGTAAAGCTGGAACCAGCGGCGCCCGCTAGTGCCTTGCGACGCCGCGACCTCCTCCACCGAGCGCGTGCCCATCGTGGAGAGCGTGAACGGGATGCCTGCGTCGCGGGCGGCTTGGGAACCAGCGTCCTCGCCTTCGGCATGCATGAAGCGGGTAAAGCCGGTCGGCGCGATGCCGAAAGGCAGGGCCGCGGGCTCTCCGGCGATCTCGGTGCTCAAGGAGATGTCGTGCGCACCATTGAGCACGTTGGGCATGAGGCGAACGTCGCGGAAGAAATCGCGGGATTCGCGGTAGCTGACCTCATCGCGGGCGGCACCGTCGACGTAGTCGAAGGCAGCCTTGGGTGTGCGGCGCTTGGCAATCTTGCGCAGATCCCACACATCAGCGGCCTCTGCCAGGCGTGCTGTCCGGCGGTCGAGGTTGGGTGCTTCGAACCGCATGAGGTTCTTGAGCTCGGACACGTTGGGCAGTTGGCGCTTTAGCCGCATGGAAACAAGACTCCTTTTTCTATTGGGCTATCAACTTCTGAGGTTAGACCTCTGAAATGCCCACACCCAAACGCTGAGGTTTAACATTCAGCGGCGTCGACGGCGCGGGCGGAAACCACCTGGGCTTCCCGGCGTAGTCGATGGGCCACCAGACTCAGTGGAATCCTCCGGATCATCGAAGGACAGCTCCTCCATCGCCTCGACGGCGCGGCGCCCACCGCGACGTGCGGGACGGTAAGGTTCAGCGGAGCGCGTGGCTTCTCCAGATTTGCCGTGCTGTCCTGCACGGCCGGAAGAGGCGGTGTGGGCAGAGCCAGTAATCCGCACGCCCTTCGGGGTCAGTGCCGCGCCCAGTGCGCGCAGCTCACCGCCCAGCTTCGACTCGAAGATGGGCCGCCCGTTCGCTTTCTCAATGACCAGCTTGTTCAAGCGCCCGGCGGCCACCAGCTCGTTGAGGCCTGCAAGCACTGCGGCTAGTACCTCGGTGCGCTCGATTCCCTCGGGCAAAGCGTTGAAGAACGTGGTCAACGTCTTTCCGCCCCGGGTCAGGTGAGCCACCGGCAGTCCATCCATGAGCACCACCAAGGCACCCGCGGCGCGGATGGGGCGGGCCGCGGATTCGCCGGCATCGGTAGTGGGCCAGGGCAGCGCCGCACCATAGGGGTTGGCAGGGTCGGTCGCGGCCAGGACATAGGCCTGCGGCTCGCGGGTTCCGGAGGGCCAACCGGTGACGTCCGGCGAATCATCCACCCCGCGCAGGCGGTCAATGACCGCGGGTGTGGAGAACTGCGCGGCACCCAGTCCTTCAATGACATAGCCGCGCATCGCCTTGCCGGATTCCTCGAAACCGGAGAGCACCTTATAGGCCAGGGCGAAACCTCCCAGGACGTCCTCGGCAACCACAGAGCCACGGGTAAGCACGCCGTAGCGGTCCAGCCAGGCCTCGCCGTGCGCGATGGAACGCGACGTTGCATCCGTCGCGGCGGGCACGGACAGCGACCACCGCCCCACCACGTCGGGCGCGGCCTGCGCACCAGATGCGTTGTGCGATTGTGCAAAGGAAGTGCGCCCCATGCGCAGTCGTGAGCGCG
The DNA here is from genome assembly GCF_001811545.1 of Corynebacterium sp. HMSC074A09. NCBI lineage: Bacteria > Bacillati > Actinomycetota > Actinomycetes > Mycobacteriales > Corynebacteriaceae > Corynebacterium > Corynebacterium sp. HMSC074A09. The sequence continues at coordinate 175,558 of NZ_KV805124.1, forward strand.
AAGGTCTGCGCCGCGCGCGATGCGCCGCACGCCCGGCGCTCCCACCTGCTGCCAGGTGGGCCCGGATAGGAGCGAAGGAATCGGGGCTGACTAGCCCTGCCTCCACCAGTCCCCAGAGGGCCTCGCGAACCTCCTCAGGCGTACCGCTCAGTTGCGGTTGGATATCGGAAATGAGGTAGCTGCCGCCGCCCTGTAAAGCCTCCAGCAGCTGGGTCTGCAGCATGGACACGCCAGCCTCCTCGGCGGAGACCTGCGGGGCGAGCTGTGCGGCATAGTCCGCCGGCAACAGCATGATCCACGGGTCGTTGGAGCCAGCCTTGCCCGCGCCCACGATGAGAACCTCGCCGCTGGCGGTGAGCTCATCGAGCATCGTCGGCGAATAATCACCTACGCGTGCAGGCAAGATGAGGCTCTCCCAGGCCGAGGCCGGCAGGCGCACCCCGGCCAGCTGCTCAATGACGGCGAAGACGCCATCCACCCCGCGCAGCACCGGGCGCCGGCCCACCGCCGCCACCTGCTGCCAGTCAGGGAGGAAACGCCCAAAGGCCGCAGGCGAAACCGGCTGCGTGGCCGCCCGGGCTGCCGCCAGCGAGCGCGAGCGGATGAGCTTGAGAACTTCAGACGCGCAGTATTCCTGTTCCTCCACGCCTTGCCGGTAGTGCCCCGCCAGGATGGAGTCCAGACCGTTGAGCGTCGAGTGCGCCACCGCAGCCGACAGGCCAAAGGCCTCCTGTACATCGCGCGCCACAAACGGCCCGCGCGTGCGCGCCCAACGGCTGACCAGCTGATCCACGGCATCGGTAATCGTGGCCTGCTGGGCGGGGATACCGGGTGGGACGGGGATGCCCAGGCCGTCGCGAAGCAGCGGCGCATCAAGCGCTTGGGCAATATGTTCGCGGCCGTTGATGCGCACCCGCATGATGCGCGCGCCCAGCGCATCGAGTGCGCGCAGAGGCACCGTGGCGTGCGCAGCAAACTCCTCGACCGGGATGGGGCCCAGCACGCGCAGCAGGTCCGCGACCTCCTCCGTCGTGCGTGCCTGACGTTCTGGAGTGGTGCGCTGTAGCTGGGCGTGAACCTCGGCGATGATGGAGCCGTCGAGAAGCTCGCGCAGCTCCACCGTGCCCAACAGCTTCGCCAACAGCGCCGGGTCTAGCGCCAGGGCCGCCGCGCGCTTTTCCGCCAGGGGTGAATCCCCCTCGTACATGAACGCGCCGGTGTAGTTGAACAGCAGCGAAGACGCAAAGGGCGAAGGCTGCTCCGCGGTGACCTCCGCAATGCGAATGCGACGGTGTGCCAGCTCCCGCATGACCTCCGTGAGCGCCGGCAAGTCATAGACATCCTGCACGCACTCGCGCACGGTCTCCAGGATGATGGGGAAAGAGGGGTAGTTGCGGGCGACGTCGAGAAGCTGCTCCGCGCGCTGGCGCTGCTGCCACAAGGGCGCGCGCTTGCCCGGGTTACGCCGCGGCAGAAGCAGCGCTCGCGCCGCGCACTCCCGGAAACGAGAAGCAAAGAGCGCGGAGTTTCCCACCTGCTCGGTGACGATGTCGGCGATCTCATCGGCGTCGAAAAGAAACAGCGCGGCATCCGGGTCCGCCTCACCCTGCGGCAGGCGCAGCACGATGCCGTCATCGCCCGCCACGGCCTGGGCGTCCATACCGGTGCGCTCCGCCACGCGCTGGCCCACCGCCAGCGCCCACGCCGCATTCACCGGCCTGCCAAACGGGGTGTGCAGCAGCACGCGCCAATCCCCCAGCTCATCCGTGAATCGCTCTAGCAGCAGCGTCTTCTCATCTGGGATGAGCCCGGTGGCCTCGTTCTGCTCGTGCAGGTAAGCGGCGATGTTGCGCCGCGCGTTCTCATCGACGCCGCGCACGATAGACGGGTCCGAAAATGCTTCACGCCGGAATGCCCCCAGCGCCTTGCCCAGCTCATAGGGCCGCCCCGCGGAGTCACCATTCCAGAAGGGCAAACGCCCCGTATGCCCCGGCGCGGGTGTCACCAGCACCTGGTCGCGCGTAATCTCCTCCACGCGCCAGCTCGTCGCGCCGAGGGTGAAGATATCCCCCACCCGGGTTTCATAGACCATTTCCTCATCGAGCTCACCCACGCGGCGCGGCGCGGAACCGGCCTCACCAGTTCCCACTAGGAACACCCCGAACATGCCGCGGTCCGGGATGGTGCCGCCGTTGGTCACCGCCACGCGCTGCGCGCCGGGGCGCGGGGTGAGCACGCCCGTCACGCGGTCATAGACCACCCGGGGTTTCAGCTCCGCAAAATCCGTCGAGGGATACACACCACTGACCAGGTCCAGCACGGAGTCGAAGACCTCGCGCGCCAGGTCCTTATAGGGCCAGGCGCGGCGCACGGTTTCGTACCAAGCGTCGGCCTCGAGTCCCTCACTCGTGCCCGCGCTTGCCGACGCCACCACCGCCGCCACCGTCTGCTGTGCCAAGACATCCAACGGGTTGCGCGGGGAATGCTTTTCCTCGATGAGGCCCTCCTCCATGCGGGCAACGGTGAGCGCGGATTGCACGAGATCCGCGCGGTGCTTGGGATAGAAGGAACCGTGAGAGACCGCGCCGACGGAGTGCCCGGCGCGGCCCACGCGCTGCAAGCCCGAGGCCACCGAGGGCGGGGATTCCACCTGCACCACCAGCTCCACCGCGCCCATGTCGATGCCCAGTTCCAAGGAGCTCGTGGCAACCACGGCCTTGAGCGTGCCTTCTTTAAGCATGGTTTCCGTCAACGCGCGCTCATCCTTGGACACCGAGCCGTGGTGCGCGCGGGCAATAACCGCAGGAGCCTTCCCGGCGACGTCCACCTGCTTCATCAGCTGGGCCGGGTCGCGCCGGGTCGCTGGGCTCAAGGACTCCGGATCGTGCTCCTGGGCATAAAGCTCGTTGAGCCGGCTGGTGAGCCGCTCGGCGGTGCGGCGCGAGTTAACGAAGACGAGGGTGGAGCGGTGCTCCATGACTTCGGCATAGAGCTCTTCCTCGATGAAGGGCCAGATGGACTTCGCTGTGGGCAGGGCGGAGTCTCCCACCCCGCCTTCTTCCTTGCGGTGCGCGTGCACGCGTACCGCGTCTTGGGGGCCTTCGGAGATGCCCAGGGGGTCGTCGACAGTCGCCTCCCCGATGGGCGAGCCCTGCTCCGGGGTGGGCAGGTCCGACATGTCCTCGACCGGCACGTGGACGTCGAGCTGCCATCGCTTCTTCGCCGGTGGCGCGATGATATCCACGGGGCGGTCGCCACCCAAGAAGTTGGCGACAGCACTCAGCGGGCGCACCGTCGCCGACAAACCAATGCGCTGAAACTCCCCGGCGATGAGCCCGAGGCGCTCCAAGGTCAGCGCCAGGTGCACGCCGCGCTTGGTGCCGGCCAAGGCGTGGATCTCGTCGATGATGACGGTATCCACGGTCTTCAAAATCCCCGCTGCCTTGGAGGTGAGCATGAGGTAGGCCGATTCCGGCGTGGTGATGAGGATGTCCGGTGGCTTGCGCACCTGGCGGGCGCGCTCAGTCTGCGGGGTATCGCCTGAGCGCACGCCGACGGTGATATCCGGCACCTCCAGGCCCAGCCGCTCGGCGGTGCGGGCGATGCCGTTGAGCGGGGCGCGCAAATTGTTCTCGACGTCCACACCCAAAGCCTTGAGTGGTGAGATATACAGCACTCTCACGCCATCATGCGCGCCCTCGCGGGAAGGCTCATTGCTCAGCGGCAGCGCGGTCTGGCCTTCGCGCTCCACCAAGGAATTCAGGGCCCACAGGAAAGCCGCGAGCGTCTTACCGGAACCGGTTGACGCGACAACCAGTGCATTCGCACCACCGGAAATAGCCTGCCACGCTTGTTCTTGTACTGGGGTGGGGGCGGCGAAAACGTCCTGGAACCAACCGGCCACCTGCGGGCGGAACTTCGCCAGAACGTTTTTAGACATGCCCTACTCTATCGCGCGCGCTAATCTGGTCACTATGACCGTTGAGATTTCTGATTCCCGTCTAACCAACTCCCTCGCCGAAGGCTGCGGCGAGATCCTCAAAGGCGTACGCAACGGTGGCCTGCTGCGCGGCTTGGCGCTGGGTGATGCCGGTGATGAGGCCGCTCAGGAATGGATCGCCCGCGTCCTTGAGCAGCACCGCCCGCAGGATGGCGTCCTGTCGGAGGAAGCTGCCGATGACTTGAGCCGCTTGAAGAAGGAACGCGTGTGGATCATTGACCCGCTCGACGGCACCAAGGAGTTCGCCACCGGCCGCCAGGACTGGGCCGTCCACATCGCGCTGGTCGAAAACGGCACCCCTACCCACGCGGCAGTCGGCATGCCGGACATGGGCGTGACTTTTAAGTCTTCCGACGTGCGCGCGGTGACCGGCCCGCTGTCGAAGAAGTTCGTGGTTTCCCGCAACCGCCCGCCGAAGGTGGCGGATTACGTCGCGGAGAAGATGGGCTTTGAGACGGTAGGCGCGGGCTCCGCAGGCGCGAAGGCCATCCACGTGCTCTTGGGTGACTATGACGGTTATATCCACGCCGGTGGCCAGTACGAGTGGGACCAGGCCGCCCCGGTGGGCGTGGCTTTGGCTGCGGGCCTGCACTGCTCGCGTCTGGACGGCTCCCCCATCAAGTTCAATAACGAGGACACCTTCATCCCGGATCTGCTGATCTGCCGCCCGGAGCTAGCAGACGAGATTCTGGAACACGCCGCCGCCTACGCGGAGGCCAACGGCGGTTACTAGGTTTCTCGTGCTGCGTTACCTTTCTATGCAGCACAGCTAGGTTAAATCCCCAACTCATCTGCAAGACGAGAGACCATTCGAGCATTTAACTCGTGGTGGTCATGCAGCGTGTCTTTGCCGAGGTATCCAAATACCTCGGCATTTATTACGCCAATAATACTTATCCACGCTTCAAGCGCCTTTTCCATGACGTCAGCGGAAAGTTCTACATCAAGCTCATCAGCGGCTGCGGCAAGGTCGCGCGAGAACTGAGAGGAACGCGGTTCTAACTGTTCAACCGAGGCCTCAGTTAACAACTCGGCCAGACGCCGACTAACTTTTGTACCCGCGACCGTAGTCTCTGAAACTGGCGCTTCGTATCCAATGATGGGCGTGCCATAAATTAGCGCCCACCTTTGAGGAAACTCCAAAGCCCACGCCCTCATAGCAAACACAAGGCGCAGGAATCTGTCCCGCGTCTCAGTAGCCTCACCGATTCCCCGCACAACGGCATCATCAAGTGCTTCAAACGCATCAACGATCAGCATCGTTAATAGGTGGGCCCTGTCGGGCACATAGCGGTAGATACCCGAAGAAACTATCCCCAAATCACGTGCAATTGCACGAAGATTCAAGGCTTCTGGGCCGCCTTTATCAAGCTGCTCCCGCCCTACCTCAACAATGCGCAACATCGTCTGTTCGCGAGCACGCGCTCTTGGGGTCATTGACATATAGAAACTATATCAACAAGAAAGAGAGCACTGCTCTTGAATCTGAATAACTGCAATTATAGAATTAGAGAGCACTAGTCACTATTTAGAGCAGAGGTCACCTAATGCATTTTCTCATCACCGGGGCAGGCCCCGTGGGCCGATCACTTTCACGCGAACTCGCTAAAAGAGGGCACACATGCACAATCATGACGCGATGGCAGCCCCATTTCGCCGCCAGTAGGAACGTGCAGTTCAAGAAAGGCGATGCAACACACAGTGACGCCTATCCAGAACAGATCGACGGAATTGCCCACTGCATCCATGCCCCATACGACGCACAAAAGTGGCGCGACCTGCTCATTCCAGCTGAAGAAACCGTGCTAGAGGTAGCCGCCCAACGGGGCATCCCCGTTGTCTTTCCCGAATCGATGTATGGGTTCGACCAGACTTACGAGGTAATTTCGCCTGACACGCCCCTCACCCGATCCCACAATGGCAAACCCGGTGTTCGAGCGACCCTAATCGAGAACCGCTTAGCCTCTCCCTCGCGCACTACCTCGGTAATCGCGGCCGATCTGTACGGACCAGATGCTGGCCCCGGATGCGTTTACCATCAGCTCATCATCGGGAAGAAGCGTCCCCTTGCTCTTTTTAACGCACACGCTAAACACTCGGTCACGTACCTTCCCGACTTCGCCCGTGCGCTAGCTGACGCACTACTGAACGAATCGACACCCCCTATAGCTTCCACGCCTTGCGCGCCCGCACTCACCCAAGCTGAATTTGCTCGAAGCGCCGGATGCCAACACTCCCCCATCACGATTCGACCATGGATGCTGAAGCTAGGTGGCATTGTCAGCACGGACCTGCGAGGCCTACAAGAAATGAGCTACCTGTGGGACCGTCCCTCCATTCTTACCGGAGCTAAATCCGCATGGCAGGCGACCCCAACCGACGAAGCATTAAAGGCTATTCATCAAGCTCAGTCGGCGTAGTGACAAATCCAACCACTAGTAGCCCTACCTCACTACCTAAGACTTTTTGAACGCTCTACACTTGGACGTCATGAGTGAAACTCCCGCTGCTTCTTCATCCCTCAAAACACCGTACGAGGACCTCCTGCGCCGTGTCCTCGAAGAAGGCGCACCCAAAGGCGACCGCACTGGTACCGGCACCCGTTCCCTGTTCGGCGCCCAACTGCGCTATAACTTGGCGGAGTCTTTTCCCCTCCTGACCACCAAGAAGGTCTACTTCCACGGCGTGATTGGTGAGCTGCTGTGGTTCCTGCGCGGCGAGTCTAACGTGAAATGGCTACAGGAGAACAAGGTCCGCATCTGGAACGAGTGGGCCGATGAGGACGGCGAGCTGGGCCCTGTCTACGGCGTGCAGTGGCGCTCCTGGCCCACTCCGGATGGCCAGCACATCGACCAGATCCAGGTCGCCCTGGACACGCTCAAGAACAACCCGGACTCGCGCCGCAACTTGGTCTCCGCATGGAACGTCTCTGAGCTGGACAAGATGGCGCTCATGCCCTGCCACCTGCTCTTCCAGCTCTACGTCGCAAACGGCAAACTCTCCATGCAGGTCTACCAGCGCTCGGCGGACATGTTCCTCGGTGTTCCCTTCAACCTGGCTTCCTATGCCGCGCTGACCCACATGTTTGCCCAGCAAGCAGGCCTCGAGGTGGGCGAGCTCATCTGGACCGGTGGGGATTGCCACATCTACAACGACCACATCGAACAGGTCAAGGAACAGCTCTCCCGCGAGCCCCGCGAATACCCGCAGCTTAACCTCCACAAGGCCGAAAGCCTCTTTGACTATGACTTCGATGATTTTGAGGTCATCGGCTACGACCCCCACCCCACTATCAAGGCTCAGGTGTCCGTCTAATGCTGGGCGCAATCTGGGCTCAGTCCCTCGACAGTGTCATTGGTGACGGCGTGGTCATGCCCTGGCACGTGCCGGAGGACCTCAAGCATTTCAAGGAAGTGACCATGGGCGCGCCCGTCATCATGGGCCGTAAGACGTGGGAATCCCTCAACCCCAAGTTCCGCCCGCTACCCGGTCGGGAGAACATCATTTTGTCCCGCCGCGAACCTGGCGAGTGGTCCGCGGGTGCCACCGTGGTGGATAACCTCGACGCGGCACTCGAAACCGCGCCCGGCGACGCCTGGATCATCGGCGGCGGCCAGCTTTATAACTCCGCCCTCGACCGCGTGGATACAATCGAGCTCACCCTCATGGGCGTGCAGGTGGGCGATGCCTACGGAGCAGATGCCGTCCTGGCCCCGCAAGTGCCGGAGGAATTCAGCCTATCTGCCGATACCGACTGGCTCACCTCCGAATCTGGCCACCTCACCATCCCCGGGCAGCCGCCGAGTGAGCTGCCCATGAAATACCGCTTCCTCACCTACGACAGAAAGGCTGCTGCATAATGAGCACCAACGTTGCCACTCCCGAAACCACTGAGCACGTCACCATCTTCTTTGCCGACTGGTGCCCGTTCTGCCAGCGCCTCATTTCCGCACTCAACCGCACGGAGACCCCGCACGCGCTTGTCGACGCCGAAGCCGAAGGCACCGAAGACATCAACGCGTGGATTGAGTCCGTCAACGACGGCAACCGCATCGTGCCCACCGTCCTCTACTCCGACGGCACCCACGCCACCAATCCCGCTGCTAGCGAGGTCCGCGCCAAGTACGCGGAGCTGGCCGGCGAATAAGCCCCCCCCCCCGCAGCCAGCGCGACCAAAGGCCACGCGTTTACCGCCGCCCTAAGCAGGGCTGCTAGTCTTACCTAGGTGCGCAACGCACCCCCTGCCCCAGTAGCTCAGGGGATAGAGCACGGCTCTCCTAAAGCCGGTGTCGGAGGTTCGAATCCTCTCTGGGGCACGCTGTGAAGTCTCGAGACATCGTTCCGGTCGGTGTCTCGAAATTTTTTGTTTTTAGTTGCCCCGTTGGGGTTGAGTTCGTTGTCTTTCTTGTTGTAATAGATCTTTTCCTCGGTGCGTGTGTAGGCGGCGATTTGTGCCCCGGTGGCGGTTATTTTGATGTCGACGTGGTTGTCGACGCAGACCATGGTGATGGGTTCTCCGCCCCATCGGCGTCCGATGTAGAGGCGGCGTAGTTTGTCGCCCCATCGCAGTGCTGTCTTGCCGTTCGTGCCTACTTTGTCGGTGCGTAGTCGGTAGTCGTGCTCTGGTTTGATGTCAGCTTATCTGCATTCGCCCCCATTAAGGGTGAACCTTCAGATCAATACTAGAAATAGTTTATAAACAGTATTATATGTATTAGGCAAGCCTTACCTTGCCTGATTTTCATGAATCGAGGTTTACTATGACCAAACAGTCCTCTACGCCCGCACGGAGTACAAGCTCATCCAGTGGGTCGACGGCACGTTTAAACACCAGAGATCTCATCAACGCTGGCATCTTTGCTGCACTTTACTTTGTAATCACCTTTATAAGCGGAATGATTGGATTCGCAGGACCACAATTCATGTTTATTGGATGGTTTATCGCGGCAATCGCAAACGGAATCGTGCTAGCGCTTTATGCCGTCCGCACGTCCAAAATGGGTGCTTTCACCCTCGTCGGTGGTATTAACGGATTAGCATTCATGCTCACCGGACACTACTTCTGGACCTTGCTGGGAAGCATAATTCTTGGGTTTATCGCAGATTTGATTATTACAAAAAGCCACCTCAGTATTGCCAAGTCCTTCCCTATTGCCTACGGCATCTTCTGTGTCTGGATTTCTTTGCCTTTTATCCCGCTAATTCTGGATACGGACTCATACTACGTCGATATCGCAGACCAAATGGGTCAAGAATACGCCGATGCTATGTCGGATATCTTCCAGCCATGGACCATTGGAGTACTGGCCATTTGTGCGCTCATCGTCGGCTTTATCGGAGGAAAGGTCGGAGTTCGCGTCAGCCGCAAACACTTTGAAAGCGCTGGTCTCCTGTGAGCCTGCAAAAACAGGGCGTGCTTCGTCGATCTTCGATCGATCCACGGACCGTGCTGCTTTCTGTTCTAGTAATCAATGCGGTAGCTCTCAGCCACGGCCACCTACCGACACTGCTGATTTCTATCGCCTTCAGCTCCATCGCACTAGCTACAGTAAAGCCACACTATGGTCTTATTTGCCTGTTCGCTTTTGCATTATCCTATCTAGGGTATTGGGGCCTATTACAGCTTCCTGGCTCCACATTTTTCGCTTTTTCAGCGGCAATTTTTTCGTGGCTAAGCCGTTTTGTCATCAGCATGTCCATCGGCGCATTCGGCTTGCTCACTCTCACACCATCCACGTTGACCTCAGCACTGCGGGACCTGCGTTTACCAGGCTGGGCCACCATTCCACCGGCGGTTTTCCTGCGCGTTTTGCCGATAATCGTGGCAGAAGCCAAAGCGATCCGCGATGCCATGGTCCTTCGGGGTCTCCAGCCTGGAGTAAAAAGCTGGATCACACAGCCCACACAATCGTCCGCGATGCTGATCATCCCCCTATTAGGCGCCGTCGTCCGCGCTGGTGATGAGCTCGCTGCCTCTGCTCTTGTCCGCGGATTGGGAGGCCCCACACGCCCAACCACCACCGCCGATCTTTCCTTCAAGCTTGTCGATGCAACTGCACTAGCTGGGTTGGGCCTCATTGTTGCCTCTGTCTGGCTCCCCACGGAGGTCCACTTATGAACGAACGCAGTATCGCAACCAGTGTAAACGCCCACAACGCTTCTTTTACATATCCATTGGGCGCTCGGCCAGGCATTCAAGGTGTATCTGATGTGTCTTTTTCTGTCTCTCCAGGACAGTGTCTACTGATTACCGGTGATTCCGGATCGGGAAAGTCCACGGTACTCAAGTTGATCAACGGACTCATCCCCCATTTCAATCCAGGAGAGCTACTAGGCGCCATCACTATTATAAAGGATGACCAGGCTTTTAACCCTGCGGAAGAACCGCTGTCCCGAGCCATCGAGTTCAGCGCCTCAGTATTCCAGAATCCAAGGACACAATTTTTCACTGAAAGCGTCAATGCAGAATTGGCCTTCGGGCTAGAAAACCTTGGTGTGGATCCCACAGAAATTGAGTCGAGGATTCAATCAGCGGTCGAGCTACTAGGCATTAACGATCTTCGGGGCCGGCGATTCAAAGAATTATCCGGTGGACAGTTACAAAACGTGGCATGCGCATGCGCGCTTGTGTCCCCGGGCAGTCTCGTGCTTCTCGATGAACCCACGTCCAATCTCTCCATGGAAAGCATCGATATTCTTGCACGCGCGCTACACCGCTTGAAGGAATTAGGCACAACGATCATTATCGCTGATCACCGCCTCTTTTTCTTAAAAGATATCGCTGACCAAGTTATTTACTTGACTCAGGGAAAAATAACGCGGAGTTTCCACGCTCAGGAGTTTTATGCCTTAGACGAACCCGAACGCAAACAATTGGGGCTACGCAGCTTACACCACGTTCCCCTGCCCGCGAGCGTGCCGGTACCACCCACGCTCGAAAACGCCGATCCCCAGCGGAGCGGACTCGAGTTAAGCAACATCTGTTTTTCTTATGGCACGCATGAGGTGCTAAACATTGACCACGTATTTTTCCCCAGCGGCGAAGTCACCGCCTTAATCGGGCCCAACGGCGCTGGAAAAACCACCCTCGCCAGGATCATTTGTGGTCTTGCTTCTCCCAAACGCGGCGGTAGTCTTCGTTTGAACAGCAAACGAGTAGGAGCGGCTGCCCGCAGACGTACCGCGTACATGGTGATGCAAGATGTTGGCCGCCAGTTATTCGCAGCCACCACCGAAGAAGAAGTAACGCTCGGACTGGCAAAGAAGAAGCGGGACCATATCGATGTCAATGAGATTCTCCATCGCCTCGATCTGGCAGGAATGGCCCAACGGCATCCGCAGTCTCTGTCCGGTGGGCAACGGCAACGCTTAGCCATAGCTTCAGCCCAAGCCAAGCAAGCAGAGGTCTACATCTTCGATGAACCTACCTCTGGCGTGGGCTGGCGCCAACTGCAATCCATCTCTGCGCTCCTTCGATCTCTTGCAGCAAGCGGAGCAGTGGTCATCGTCATCACCCATGACCACGAATTCATCCAAGAATCAGTCACCAGAATCATCGATATGACTGACATCAACAAGAATTGAGAAAGTAATGTCTGAAGTAAAACAAAGTTCCACAGAATCAAGCGGAACCCACGCACCAGAATCACACGGTGCGTCACCGGAAGAAGAGGCTCGCGCAAAACTAAAAGCCGGGCAGGTCGCTCTAAAAAAGCTACTGGCCCCAGTGCAAACAACCATCTACTTCGCACAGTTTCTCTCGCTTATATCCTCGGTACTGGCCGTAGCACCCTACGTCGCGTTGGTGGCACTGGGAAATGCTCTAATCGACGGCAATACTGATGACGTCGCGTCCATTGTGAAATGGCTACTTGCTGCATTTTTGGGACAGCTATTCTTCTATTTCCTTGCCCTTGCGATCACCCACTTCGCTGATGCAAAGCTGGTGGGGATTAACCGGCGCCGAATTATTACCGCTATTGCGAAAGCACCACTCTCGTGGTTTAGCCAGACTAATTCCGGCAAAGTCCGCAAAGCCGTCGAGGACGATACGTTAACTCTGCACACCCTGACAGCCCATGCTCCTGTAGAGAAGGTCGCCGCGATCTTTACGCCCCTCGCGCTTCTGGTTTATGCCTTTATCTTGGATTGGCGCCTTGGTCTACTTTCTATTGCCACTGTGCCCATTTTCCTAGCAATCCAAGCGTATTCAATGAAAGATATGGGCACAAAAACTGCGGAAATGGATAATTATCTGGGTGAGGTCTCTGCGACTGCGGTGGAGTTCTCCGAAGGTATTTCCGTCGTCAAGGCTTTCGGCACCGTTGGCAAAGCCCACGCTCGATATCGCGAAGCTGCCCAAAAATTCGCGGAATTCTATTACGAGTGGGTACGTCCGCTTCTGCGTGTTTCCGCAATCTCAGAGTCTGTGGTGGCGGTTCCTGTCCTCATCCTTATCAATGTAGGAGCCGGTTCCCTGCTGATAGCTGGTGGCTATGTCACGGTCGCTGAAGTCATCGCAACAACGTTAATTGCGCTGGTGATACCGGGCACGATTCAAACCGTCGGCCAAATGATGTGGTCTTACCAGCTCGCTGGCAATGCGGCGTTGCGCCTTGATGAAGTCATGACAATTTCCCATGTGAAAGAAGGCCAAAAGAGCCTCGATGCCAGTAGTCAAGACATGGAGGTGGAGTTCCATAAGGTCAGCTTTAGCTACGCCCCAGACAAACCAGTCCTCCAAGACTTTTCTGCGCAACTAAATGCAGGCACTGTCACGGCATTGATTGGCCCCTCCGGGTCTGGCAAATCCACAGCAGCAACGATGCTGGCGCGTTTCCAGGATCCAGATTCGGGCACAATCACTATCAACAACGTGGATATCCGTGATCTCACTTTCGACAGTTTGTACCGCATTGTGGCTTTCGTCTTACAAGATCCTCACTTACTGCGTATGAGTATTCGGGAAAACATTCGCCTTGCACGCCCAGAAGCCCGCGATGAAGAGATCTGGCAAGCCGCAGAGGCTGCGCACATAGCTGCTGATATTCGCGCTTTACCGGCTGGGCTCGACACCGTTGTTGGTGAAGACACCTCTTTATCCGGTGGACAACAGCAACGCATTTCTATTGCCCGGGCAATCATTACCAATGCCCCAATCTTGATCCTGGATGAAGCTACTGCGGCAACTGATCCTGACTGCGAAGCAGAAATTCAAGCAGCTCTAGCCACACTCGTCAGAGGCAAGACCGTCTTAGTCATCGCCCACAAGCCGGAGTCCATCCAAGGAGCAGACCAAATAATCTGCCTCAAGCCTATGAAGGATAATTCTCATGTCTAATGCCACTACGCCTGTTAGTTCGCGTCTTCGTGATCCGCTACTCACTCGCAGTGTCAAAAAGCTGCAAAGTCCTGTAGGCCATAAGCTCAATAAAAGGTATGCTTGTCTATCGCTTATCGTTGGCGTGCTTGATGGCCTCGCCGTTCTCACGCTCGTGCCACTTACAAAGGCACTCGATGGGGATACGACGATCGCACCATGGATGTGGACGCTTTTGGCAATTGCGCTCGTAGCTTTTGCGCTACGATTTTTCGCAACCCTGGCCTCTTACCACACGGCCTTGGATTTCATCCGAGCCGCGCACACGACTGTGGGCGATAAATTAGCAACGCTACCGCTCGGCTGGTTCGTACCGGCTAATACCGGCGGCCTATCTCGCCTCGTTTCAGATCGCTTTATGGTGGCGTCCGAGACCATTGCGCATGTTCAAGGAACGATATACCGCGATAGCGCGGCACTTGTCACCTTGTTAGTAGGAGCGTGTTTCTGGAACCCGAAGCTGGGCTTGGTCCTTCTTATCATCGCACCATTGGCGCTCGTGGTGATGCAGTTGGCTGCATGGATTCGTGAGAAAGCATCGAACCGCGCACTGGGGCCGAGTAAAGAGCTCTCCCAGCGCATCGTAGAATTTGCTAACCGTCAACCAGCCCTGCGTGCGGCAGGACAATCACAAGTTTTTGCGCCACTAGAGCAAGCACTAGAAATCGACCATAAAGCACGAATACGCGAGCTATGCGTATCCACGTTAGCTTTGCTACTCAACGGCATAGTAGTGCAGATCTTCATCGTGGCTCTCATTATGGTCTCCGCGGATCTTGCCGTTGAAGGCGCCCTATCGCCACTAGAAACAATTGCGATCATCGGAATCAGCTTGAGGTTTACCCGCACGCTTGAGCAGCTAGGTTCTTCTTTCGTCGGTTTAGACGCCGGTCGTATCGCGCTCGCAGAAACTGAGCTCATCACGGATGCTCCTTCCCTGCCAGAACCCACTACTCCGCGCCCAGGCGATGGTTCGGGAAATGTAGAGCTGCGTAATGTCACGTTTGGATACGGCGATAAACCAGTATTGGTAGATGTCACTTTCCATGCTCGATCAGGCACCGTTACCGCCATTGTCGGTCCTTCTGGCTCCGGAAAGACCACAATTGCGCGCCTTATTTCGCGATTCTGGGATGTAGATTCCGGGGCGGTGATGGTTGACGGCGTAGATATCCGCGAGCTTGGAACCGAACAGTTAATGTCCAGACTGTCCATGGTCTTTCAGGACGTCTACCTCTTCGACGACTCGTTAATCGCTAATATCCGCGTTGGTCGTCCCGACGCCTCCGATGAGGAAGTCTTCCGCGCAGCTGATCTTTCAGGCGTGACTTCTATTGCCAACCGCCTAGGGTGGCATACTCCTGTTGGTGAAGGCGGGCGGCTTCTATCCGGTGGTGAACGCCAGCGCGTATCTGTAGCTCGCGCGCTTCTCAAGCAAGCGCCGATTGTACTCTTTGATGAGGCTACCTCCGCGCTCGATGCAGAGAATGAGGCAAACATTCTTGCTGCGATGGACGAGCTACGGGAGCAATCTACTTTTATTGTCATCGCCCATAAGCTGGATACAATCAAATCTGCTGATCAAATCGTAGTCTTGGATGAACACGGGCAAGTCAGCCAGCTGGGCACGCATTCTGAGCTTTCCGATGTCCCCGGTATCTACCGTCACTTCTGGCAGCAACGCAAAGCAGCACGCGGGTGGAAAATCAGTTCGGGACGCGATTAACGCGGGCACCGAGATCGGCGTTGTTTGCGGGGGCACCCTTCTCTCCCCCCCGCAGCACGGAGCACCCTAAGTGCACCGACAAAGCTCAGAGCGAAGAATGCGGTAGCGGCTACGAGCGACCACTGCGCGGCGTTGGCCATGCCTTCGCCAGTTTGTTGTTCATGATGGTTCTCCTTAATCTTCAGTTCCTTGCGCACGGGCAAGCACATGCTGCCCTAGCGATTTCGGGCCCACGAAGCACTGTGAAGCCGAATCAGTCAAGCGACCTTTCTAACAAATAGAGGCCGCCGCGAAACGTGCCAACACAATAGATAACCCCCGCCTCAATGTGAGTCGGGGGACGGAGGTTCGTGGGCTGAGCGCTAGTTCAGGCCCGGAATCTTCGGCAGCGGAGGCTGCGGGATGTTCAGGCCAAAGACGCGGTTGATGGTGGGGATGAGGCCATAGGCCGCGCCGCCGAGGACTGCGATGACAGCGACGATGGGCAGGATGACCTTCGCACCACGGCTGGAGCCGGCGAAGAAGGCCTGGCCCATGTCGTCGATGGAAGGTTCATTCGTGTCGGTTGGATCCGTCGGCTGGGACGGCGTGTTGTCGTCCTCGGACGGGTCCTTCTGGACGGCCGGGCGGGCGGTGAGCCACTCGTCGGAATCCAGAACGCCCTGGGTCAGGCGAGTCTCACCAATCCAGCCGTACCACGGGTCCTGCGGCTTGCGGTTATCAAAGCCAGCGCCCATGACCCACTGCAAATCGCGCGGGAGGAGGCCCTCAGCACCCTTGGCATTGCGCAGGATCGGTGCACCGTTGATGAACATCTCCACGGTGTCGGAATCCGGCTTGTTCACCACGGCGATGTGCATCCACTCATCGGTGGGCACCTCGTGGGACCACACGGTCGAGCCTTCGCCTTCCTTGGGCTCCGCCCACCAGCGCAGCTCACGCAGGTTGGAGATGCCGAACATGACGGTGGGGTCGGTGTCCTCGGAGCCGTCGACAAGCTCAGCGATGCTGGAGTCGCGGGAGAGCGCACTGCCCCAGCCGTGCTCAGAGCCGTTGAAATCCTTCGGAATCTTCACAAAGGACTCGAAGGTGTAGCCCGCGGAAGTATCGACCTTGTTGATCTCAGCGCCTTCCTTGGAACGGAACTCCGCCATCGCGGCCTTGCCGGCTGGGTCGGACCAGTAGAGGGAACCAGAATCAGAAGACAGCGGGTGGTGATCCTTGGTGTAGGTGATGCGCTCACCCGTGTTGGAAGGACCACCCTCGCGAACGAGGTCACCGGCACCGTCGGAACCGAAGGCATCCGGAATGATTGCGCCTTCGGTGGCCACGTCGCCGTCGCTAAGCTGCGCGCCGTCCTTGTCCTTGGTCTGGCCTGGGCGCCAGTGGAAGACGGTCTTGTCGGACTTCACGAAGTCGTTCGGGCCCTCCGGAAGCTGGTCCTGCGGAATGGTGTACGGGGTGTAGCCTTCCTCAACGATGTCGCGGGCCTTCTGGCCAAGGTCCGGGTCATTCTCATCGCCGATGGACCAGTCTGGGGCGAAGTCAGCGAAGCGCTCCTTGAAGTTCAGCGGCACGTGGTAGCTATCGCCCTTGCCATCGAGGATGAGCTTGTCGAACTGCGTGAGCTCCTTTGCCGGCTTCTGCGCGACCCACGGGGACAGGGCGGTCATCTCCAGCTCGTTGCCGGAGAGGTCGAACTCAAGCACGCCGAGCAGGCCGTTACCGCCCTGGTATGCCATCTGGTAGTCCTGCAGGATACCAATGACATCGTGGCCAGCATCGTTCTTATCCACGCGGTAGCCCGCGCCGTGGTGGTGGCCGCCCATGGTGAGGAAAATCTGGTCATTCTTCTTAATGAACTTGTCCCACAGCCCCTGGCCGTAGTCATCGGAGTAGAAGACCTCGCCGGCGCCATCGATGTTGAGAACCTCGTGGCTGGTGAGGATGACCGGCAGGTCCGGGTGGGCATCGAGAACACCCTGGGCCCAGTCCAGGGCCTCATCGTCCGCGCGCCAGGCCAGCGCCAGGACCAAGTACTTCTGACCCTCGGCCTCAAAAATGTGGTACTCAGAGTCGTTGTTGACCGCAGTGTGGCGTTCTTGGAAGGTTTCCGGGTTGGCGGTCTTGGCGCGCTCGGCGCTGAAGTAGTCGTTGTACGGGTGCGCTGACTTATCCTCAATCATGTCGTGGTTGCCTGGCAGGATGGAGTAGTTCAGGTCGGAACCGTCGAGGACCTTCATGGCCTCATCGGCAACCTTCCACTCGCCGTCGACGTCCGGCTGGTCCACCACGTCACCAAGGTGCGTAGCGAAGTCCATGTTGAGCGCTTCCTGGTTCTTCACCAACCACTCGACCTGCGCCTTAAAAGGCTCGCTGCCGTAGCGCGCCTGGGCCAAGTTGCCGGTCTCCGGGGTGGAGTAACGGGAGTAGAACTGCGTATCCGGCAGCACGCCGATGCTAAAACGCGAGCCCAGGCCTTCTGAAGGTTCGGCAGCAGAGGCAGAGACGACGAGGAACGTACCGGCCACCGAGGCGGTGACCAGGGTGCCGAGCACGCGGCGAGCAGTCATAGATCTTCCTATCTAAACGAGGTAGTGAGGTTGTTCCATGGTTTAAGCCATGGAACAACCGACAGAGACAAGGAAAGATTATGGCCCGGAGTTTGCGACCGCGTGACCACAATGTGAATTTCCTTTTAAATGACTACCCGCCTTTTAGCTTCCTCATGGCATTGCCATCTACTTCCGCAGGCTCCTGCCTGCGCTCGTCTGCCTTAAGAGGTGTGGTACACCGGCGCCAGTTCGTAGACCGGAGTATCCATCCCCTCATAGCGCGCCTTAAGCTGAAGCGCTAGGTAGCGCGAATAATGGCGCGATTGGTGCAGGTTACCGCCGTGGAACCACAGCTGCGGAACCTGCGTGGGCTTCCACATGTTGCGCAGCTCGCCCTCCCACGGACCCGGATCCTTGGTGGTATCCGAGCCCAAGCCCCAACACTTGCCCACGGTGTCGGCGACTTCCTTGGAGATCAACTGCTCGGCCCAGCCGTTCATGGAACCATATCCAGTGGCCAGCACGATGACATCGGCGGGTAGTTCGGTGCCGTCCGTCAGCACCACGGATTTCTCCTTCACCTCAGCGATGGACACACCAGATTTCACCGGAATGGAGCCATCAATGACCAGCTCACTGGCACCAACATTGATGTAATAGCCCGAGCCACGGCGCAGGTATTTCAGGTAAAGGCCCGAGCCGTCATCGCCAAAGTCATTCTGGAAGCCGGCCTTCTCCAAACCGTCATAAAAGTCTTTATCGGCCTCACGGATGCCATCGAAGACTTCACGGTGGACGTCGGGAAGCACGGCGTAGGGCCAGGACGCAAAGAGGAGGTCCGCTTTATCTGTGTCCACACCGGCCTCCACGGCTTCTTCCGAGTAGAGCGGGCCGAAGACATCTTTCATCAGGGTATCCGACTGCACGATGTGCGTCGACGAACGCTGAATCATGACTGGCCGCGCGCCGTGCGCGTAGAGGTCCGCGGCGATGTCGTGAGCAGAGTTGTTCGCGCCCAGCACAATGACATCCTTGCCCTCATCGCCCGCACCACCCGGATGCTCCGAGGAGTGCCGGATTTCCCCGGCGAAGTTCTCTTGTCCCTCCAAGTGCGGACGATTCGGAACTCCGGACATACCCGTGGCCAAAACCAGCTGCGTGGGCTCCAGAAGAATCTCTTCTCCGTCCTTGCGAACGGTGACCTTCCACGTGCCGCTGGACTCATCGAAGGAGGCCTTCACGCACTCACTATTGGTCCAGTAATCCAAGTCCATGATGCCCACGTAGTGCTCCAACCAATCCCCCATTTTGTCTTTCGGGGTGAACACCGGCCAGTCATCCGGGAAGGGGAGGTACGGCAGGTGGTCGTACCACACTGGATCGTGCAAGCACAGGGAGTGGTAGCGGCCGCGCCACTGGTCGCCGGGGCGGCCTGCCTTATCGACGATGAGCGTGGGAACACCTTGGCGCTTCAAGCGAGCCCCGAGCGCGATACCGCCCTGGCCACCACCGATGATGAGGACGTAAGGCTGTTCCGTATGCCCCAGTGCCGCACGGCGTTCTTCCCGCAAATCTGCCCAGTTCTTAGCGTCCTTGATCACCTTATGCTCCGTGCCCAGCGGGCGGCGGCGCCCCTTAGGCTCCGGGAAATTCTTCAATTCGCGCGCGGAGGTGAGGAAGGTCCAAGCCTTGTCTCCCCGGAGGCGAACAATTGCCGTGACATAGAAGTTCGCAGACTCACAAGTGAAGTGGACCCGCGTCACGCCATTGCCTTCGTCCTCCACCTCTGTTATCTCCGGGTTGTCGAGCGCAGCGTCAGTGCCGGCAATCATCGCGGCGATGGCTTCCGAACCTTCGGCGGTGTGCAGGTTCCACGTCACCGCGGCAAGATCCCGCCAGAAGCCCCCGGGTTCAAAGACTTCCTCCACGTCCGCTGCCGTCGGTGCTTCACGGTCAGTGAGGTGGACGAGCTTGTCAAGCCAGCCTTTAATTTCCGCAGTCGTCATAGCCACAACTCCTTCATCAAGGGAAACAATTTCTCCCATTCCTACCCCCACAGCGAGATGCACATCACACCCTCTCCCCCGCGTGACAATTTTGTAAAGGGAGAATTTTAAAAGTTCCGCAGCATGACGCATGCGGTGTGGCAACCTGCAAAGCCCTCGCCCCTACCCCTGTTTCCGCCGCTAGGATGAACGCTCATGAGCAACATCACTAAGAAGTACAACGTCGATGTCACCCGCGTCGATACCGGCCACTACCGCGCCACGAACGCGGCGGGCGCCAGCCTCGAGTTCGGCTCGGGCGAAGGACTACTGAGTCCTGTTGAGCTGCTCCTCGCCGCCGTGGCGGGCTGCTCAGCCGTGGACGTCGACGTAGTTACCTCCCGACGTACGGAGCCGGAGGTTTTCGACATCCAGGTGGAAGGCACCCGCGTCGACGAAGACGGCGCCTCAAGGCTTAGCGACGTCGACGTGAAATTCTCCCTCCGCTTTCCCGATACCGACGCCGGGCGCCAAGCCCAGTCCATGGTGGAGCGCCTCGTGCGCATCTCCCAAGAAAAGGACTGCACCGTATCCCGCACGGTGGAAAACCCCACTAACGTCACTTTCCGCACGACAGAGTCTTAAGCACCTTTAGACAAAGGGATTGTCGTCGCACCCAGCAAATGCTACCCCTGGTGCAATTTTCAACCATTGTGACTAAAGTGATTGCGGAAACTTTCTTCTTCACCGCCTCCCAAGGAGAATTCACACCATGTCCTTGTCCCGTCGTTCCCTGTTCAAGGCCGGTGCCCTCACGCTGGCCGCCGGTGCCATCGGTAGCCAGGCGCCCGCTGCTCTCGCCGTGGGCCCAGCTTTGGGCACCATCATCGACTTCTCTGCCGGTGTTCCTTCCGCCCGCGCCATCAAGGCAGCCGGCCACCTCGGCGCCATCCGCTACGTATCCCAACGCCGCCCCGGCGCCGAATGGATGAAGGGCAAGCCTGTCACCCTGGCGGAGACCAAGGCCAACGCAGCGGCAGGCCTCAAGACCGCTTCCATCTACCAGTTTGGCCGCGCGGAAACTGCGGACTGGCTCAACGGCGCTGCGGGCGCCGCAGTCCATGCGCCGCAGGCCATCGCCATCCACAAGGCTGCGGGCGGGCCGACCGGGCGCCCCATCTACATTGCCATCGATGACAATCCCACCCGCGCCCAGTACGAGAACCAGATCCGCCCCTACCTCAAGGCCTTCTCCGCAGCGCTGAGCGCCGCGGGCTACCAGACTGGCGTGTATGGCAACTACAACGTCATCGACTGGTGTGTTGCCGACCGCATCGGCCAGTTCTACTGGATGCACGACTGGGGCTCTGGCGGAAAGCTCCACCCGCGCACCACCATCCACCAGAAGGCCAAGAATCAAGCCACTATCGACGGCATTACGTGCGATATCAACACCGTATATGCCAACGACTGGGGCCAGTGGACCCCGGGCGATGGTGCTGTGGAGCCGCCAAAGGTCAAGGACATCCCGGCAGTGCCTGACGACATCCCGTTGCCCAATGTTTCCCTGCCGGATCCCACCGGGCGCGGCTCCAGCGTCAGCGGCGATGGCATCACCATCGCCGGCTCCTCCATTAGCAATGACCAGGTGCGCGGCGCGGTGGATATCCTCAACACCGTGCGCAAATCCATGAGCTAATCAACACGCGGCGGCGCTGGTCTCTACCGCGCCGCCGTTGTCTTCGCCGCCGAAGAAGACGGCGTGGAGGACGACGACGTGGTCGATGACGCCGGTTCCGGCGACTCTGTGGACGCCGCTGGCTTTGAGATGCTGGAGGGGGCAGCGGTAGACGTCGTCAAGCGCGTGGTGCTAGCGCCGGGATGGGCCAGCGCCTCTTTGTTCAAGTTGTTTCCCTTCACGAGGTTCTTACCCGTGATTTCCTTGCGCACGTAGGACGTGAGCTCCTCGGCTGAGCCCTCGATGGAGGCAGCCACAACAAAATTCTCTCCAAACGACACCGAGGAATGGCGGTCCTTACTGTCGGACCAACCCCACTTGGAGCCCACGACGTCACTGAGCTTCGCGGTGCCATAGTTTTGCTGGTAGCCATCGGCTGAGACGGCATCGGCGTGGGACATCGCCACCAAAACTGGGTGCGTCGGATCATCTTCCAAGAGCTGAACGATGAAGCGCACCACGTCATAGGTGGAGGTCATCGAGTGACCCCAATCCTCCCCCGCTGACGTAGAGTCCAGCCCATATTCCTTGGCGATTGCATCGATGGACCGCGGGTACTTCTCAAAGAGCTTCCCGGCGCTCTCATCCGAAGAATCAGCAATCATGTCCAACGCTAGGTACTTGTCTTCGAAGGAACCGTGCTCCAGCACGTAGGCGGCGATGTAGAGCTTGATCAGGCTGAGCGCATAGCGCGGCTGGTGCTCGGTGGGCGAGCCCATGTGCATGCCTGTCTCAATGCGGTAGTACGTGATTGACTTCTCGTCATCCCCCTTAAGGAATTGCCCCACGGTGTCCCCTACCGCCGCGAGCTGTGGATCGCCCTTCTTATGCGCGATGGGGCCGGGAGTAGCCGTGCTGGTGTGCGTTGGGCGCCCCACCGTGGAGTCTTCTTCATTCGCAGGCGAGCACGCGACAAGGGCCGTGGCACCGAGCACGCACGCCAGAAGGGCGGCACCAGCACGCGCTGGTACCGCCCTATAACGAGGCTGCGGGTAAAACACGAGGTTAGAGTCTACCCGCTACCGTTTGGAATGTAGTGCTTGAGGTGGCGCTTAGTGGTCCACCGGAGCCTCCACGCCCACACCGGTCAGGGAGCGAACCTCCATCTCGGCGGACAGCTCTTCCAGGTTGTCCGGCGGGGTCATGATGGACACGATCCAACCGGCGAAGAAGGCCAGCGGGATGGTCACGAGGCCCGGAGAGGACAGCGGGAAGATGGACCAGTCGGCGTTCGGAAACATCGAGGTCGGGGTACCGGAGACCGCCGGAGACAGGAAGATGAGCACCAGGCAGGAGATAACACCGGTGTACATCGACGCCACGGCACCTGCGGTGTTGAATCGACGCCAGTACAGGGAGTACAGGATGGTCGGCAGGTTGGCGGAAGCAGCCACGGCAAAGGCCAGGGACACCAGGAAGGCAACGTTCTGGGTCATGGCCAGAATGCCCAGGATGATGGAGACAATGCCCAGGACGACCACGGTGATCTGGGAGACGCGGACCTGCTCAGCCTCAGTGGATTCACCGTTGCGGATGACGGAGTGGTAGATATCGTGCGCGATGGAGGCCGACGCAGTGATGGCCAGGCCAGCAACAACAGCCAGAACGGTAGCGAAGGCCACCGCGGAGATGACCGCCATGAAGATGGAGCCACCGATCTCCAGCGCCAGCAGCGGGGCCGCGGAGTTCGCACCGCCCGGTGCGGCGAGGATGCGGTCCGGACCAACGAGGGCGGCAGCGCCGTAGCCCAGCACCAGGGTCATGAGGTAGAAAGCACCAATGATGACGATGGCCCAGGTAACGGAGCGGCGAGCCTCGGTCGCGGTCGGCACCGTGTAGAAGCGCATGAGAACGTGCGGCAGACCACCGACACCCAGCACGAGGGCAATACCCAGGGAGATGAAGTCAAGCTTGGTGGTGAGGTTCTTGCCGTACTTCAGGCCCGGCTCCATGATCTGGGAGGCCTCGTAACCCTTCTCCTGGATAGCAGCGGAGTTGGCGTGCATATCAATTGCCTGGGTGAAGAGCGTGCTGAAGCCACCCTTCAGCATGACGAAGGTCAGGATGCACATGATAACCACGCCGGTGACCAAAAGCACGGCCTTGATCATCTGCACGTAGGTCGTACCCTTCATGCCACCAACGAGGACGTAGACGATCATGAGGATGCCCACGATGCCCACGACGACGGCCTGCCACTTGAACTCGTGAATATCCAGCAGCACGGCCACCAGGGAACCGGCACCGGCCATCTGGGCGATGAGGTAGAACAGCGAGACGAACAGAGTGGAAATCGCCGCCGCCACGCGCACTGGACGCTGCTTGAGACGGAAGGACAGCACGTCCGCCATGGTGAAGCGGCCCACGTTACGCATCGGCTCGGCGACGAGCATCAGCGCAACGAGCCAAGCAACGAAGAAGCCGACCGAGTAAAGGAAGCCATCGTAGCCGTTGAGGGCGACAGCACCGACGATGCCCAAGAAGGACGCGGCGGACAGGTAGTCACCGGAGATAGCCAAGCCATTCTGGCGGCCGGAGAAGCTTCCGCCACCGGTATAAAAGTCAGAGGCTTCCTTCGTGGATTTACCAGCACGAAGCACCACGTACATGGTGACAACAAGGAACGCCGCGAAGACTGAAATATTGAGAATCGGATTGCCGGCGGAGGATTCCGCTGCGGCCAAAGTAATGGTCTGCATTGTTTAGCCCTCCAGTTCCTGGCGAATAGCCGCCGCCTGCGGCTCGATGTTCTTATTGGCGTAATTGACGTAGATATACGTGATGATAAAGGTGGTCAGGAACTGGGCCAGACCGAAGATGAGGCCAACGTTCCAACCTCCCCCAAGTTCAATAGCCATGAAGTCTGGCGCAAAAACGGCGGCCAGCACGTAGAGGACGTACCACACAAAGAACGCCACAGTCATGGGGAAGGTGAACTTGCGGTATGTGCCGCGCAGCTTCGCAAACTGCGAGCTATCGCGCATCTCGACGAACTCTTGCGGCGTCGGTTCGCGGCGCGAGTCAATCGAAGCAGGTGCGTCAGTCATGTCGCTCTCCTTACAAGGGGAATCTTTTCTCCACAAACCGCGGTGAGAGACTAACTACAGTGTCTTCAGTCACGTTTTGCCTTGCCCAGTAAGTTACCTAACCTCTCTTGCAAGGTTGTAAATCCTGCCAAGAAAAGTTAATAACGCACACTTTTATTACCCCCTACCACCGCGATGACATGGGATTTCTATCGCGTTGCCAACACCCCCACAGGAAACTCCAAACAGTGAATCTAATTTAGCAAAGCGAAACTTCGCAGCCATTGTGCAGATCTTCGCCCCCTGCGGCACCCCTCAGAGCACCCTCACCCCCTTGCATGCCCACTGCCAGAAGGCACAACAAAACCCGCCTTCCCCGCTCCGCCCCTCCCCTATTTATCCCTATTTATAAGGAATAAGAAAAATATGGTGAAGGAGAAGCAAAGCGTGGAAGGCGGGTTCTATCGCTCGCGCTGGGACTGTGCCCGGCTATTTAAGCGCCAGGGAACTCACGCGGATCCTTAAACATGCGGCCAAAACCTTCCTGACCGTCGAGCGCATCGAGTGCGGCAACATCCTCTGGTACAAGCTCCACCTCCGCGGCCGCGAAGTTCTCCGCTAGGCGCTCTCGGCGGCTGGACTTCGGGATGACGGAAATGCCCTTGCTCAACAGGTACGCCAGCACAGCCTGGCCCGGGGTGATGTCGTGCTTCTCAGCGACGGCGATGACCTCGGGATTATTGAGGATCACACCGCGCGCCAGCGGGGACCACGCCTCCGTCACGATTCCGTGGTTGTCGTGGAACTGACGCAGCTCCGGCTGAGTAAAGCCCGGGTGCAACTCCACCTGGTTGAGGACCGGAACGATACCCGTCTCATCGATCAGAGTCTGCAGGGTCTCCTCGTAGAAATTAGCCACGCCAATCGACGCGATCTGCCCCATGCCCTGCATGCGGGCAATCTCCTCGAAGGTCTCCACGTACAGCCCGCCCTGCGGCCAGGGCCAATGGATGAGGTAGAGGTCGAGGTAATCCAGCTGCAGCTTGTCCAGGGATGTACGGAAGGCCTGGCCTACCTTGTCTTTACCGTGGTGATCGTGCCAAACCTTGCTGGTAATAAAGAGCTCATCGCGGGTGACGTCGCCAGCCTTCATGGCGTCATGCAACGCCTGGCCCAGCTCTTCTTCGTTCTCGTAGAGGGTAGCGGTGTCGAAGTGGCGGTAGCCCAGCTCGATTGCTTCACGCACGGAGCGGACGAGATCCTCCCCGCGCAGCTTGTAGGTTCCAAGCCCCAGCAGGGGCATCTCGCGGTCATCATTGAACGTGGTTTGTGGGACACTCATGACTTCCATTGTGCCGCACTCCCGCGCGCTGTGGGGCAAGATTCTGGCATCGCTACTCGCACGGACAGCCCTTAACGCGCCAAAGCCCTGACCGACTGCGCACAAGGCGCGGCGCTCAGGACGGTCAGGGCGTCGACAGCCCGAAGGACAGAGGCAATCCCTTCATTCCTTTAGGCTTTGGATTTAGGCACGAATGAGGTCGATAACGAAGGTCAACGTGCGGCCGGACAGCGGGTGTGCACCACCGGCGGGGCCATAGGCCTTCTCCGGCGGGATGACCAGCTTGCGGCGACCGCCCACCTTCATGCCCGGGATGCCCTCTTGCCAGCCGGCGATGAGGCCGGTCAGCGGGAACTCGATCGACTGACCACGACCCCACGAAGAGTCGAACTCCTGGTTCGTCTCATAGTCGACACCTACGTAGTGGACCTCAACGAAGCCGCCCGGCTGGGCTTCGGCGCCGTCACCCACCACGATGTCTTCGATGACAAGGTCCTGGGGAGCAGGCTCCGTTGCCGGCTCAATTACGGGCTTTTCCATTGGGGATTATCCTCCTTGGACTGTTTTCTTCTTTGCTGGCCGCATACACGTGGGCCGAGCCACAACACTCCCCAGTATAAGGGGAGATGTGGGGCTCGGCCCTAGAAATGCAGCGTATGGGCTATTGTTTAGCGCTCGCTGCGCGGGGTGACCTTGCGCAGGGTCTCGCCGGTGTAGATCTGGCGCGGGCGGTTGATCTTGGTGTTGAGCTCAAGCTGCTCACGGTACTGAGCAATCCAGCCCGGCAGGCGGCCGATGGCGAAGAGGACGGTGAAGAAGTCCGTCGGGAAGCCCATGGCGCGGTAAATGAGGCCGGTGTAGAAGTCCACGTTCGGGTAGAGCTTGCGGGAGACGAAGTAGTCGTCGTTCAGCGCAATCTCCTCGAGCTTCATGGCCAGGTCCAGCATCGGGTCGCCGCCCAG
The DNA here is from genome assembly GCF_001811545.1 of Corynebacterium sp. HMSC074A09. NCBI lineage: Bacteria > Bacillati > Actinomycetota > Actinomycetes > Mycobacteriales > Corynebacteriaceae > Corynebacterium > Corynebacterium sp. HMSC074A09. The sequence goes on from NZ_KV805124.1 coordinate 202,271, forward strand.
GTGATCGATGATCTCGTGTGCGGTGTCCTTGACGATTGCCGCGCGCGGGTCGTAGTTCTTGTACACGCGGTGGCCGAAGCCCATGAGGCGAACGCCCTTTTCCTTGTTCTTCACGCGGTTCATGAAGTCGGTGGCGTCGCCGTCGTGGTTGTTCTGGATATCCTCAAGCATCTCCAGAACGGCCTGGTTCGCGCCGCCGTGCAGCGGGCCGGACAGGGCGTTGATACCACCGGCGATGGCGACGAACAGGTTGGCCTGCGCGGAGCCAATCATGCGAACGGTGGAGGTGGAGCAGTTCTGCTCGTGGTCAGCGTGCAGGATAAGGAGCTTATCCAGAGCCTTGGCCACGATCGGGTCGACCTCATACTCCTCAGTCGGGTAACCGAACATCATGCGCAGGAAGTTCTCGCGAGCGTTCAGCTTGTTATCCGGGTACATGTAGGGCTTGCCCTGGGATGCACGGTAAGCGTAAGCGGCCAGCATCGGCACCTTGGCCAGCAGGCGGACGGTTGCCTTATCCAGCTGCTTCTCATCCAGCGGGTTGAGCTGATCCTGGTAGTAAGCGGAGAGAATGTTAACGGAAGAGGCAAGAACGGCCATCGGGTGCGCGTCGCGCGGGAAGATATTGAAGGCGGCCTTAAAATCCTCATCCAGCAGGGTGTGGTGACGGATATCAGTGTTGAACTTCGACAGCTCGTCCTCGGTCGGCAGGTGTCCCTTAATCAACAGGTAGGACACCTCGTTAAAGGTGGCGTTCTCAGCGAGATCCGCGATGTCGTAGCCACGGTGACGGAGGATGCCTTCCTCACCGTTAATAAAGGTGATCTTGGACTCGGTGGAACCAGTAGCCGCATAACCCGGGTCGAAGGTAACGAGGCCGGTCTCGTTACGGAGCTTGCCGATATCGAAGCCGGAGTCACCCTCCGTGGACTGCTTAATGTCCATCTCGTACTCGCCACCGGGGTACTGCAGTACAACCTTGTTGTTTTCAGATGCCACGTGTTTTCCTTTCCTCAATGTTCAACGCCGGCCAAGGCCGGCGCAACAAGACTAAACCTCTTCACACTTTAGCAAAACTTGTGACTCTGCCAACATTGGCAATCCTGGCAAAGTATCTAGTGCGCGAACGAAACTAGGCTACACTGCCCACATGAGCAACTCAGAACTCGTCCTGCCAGCAGATCTCCTCCCTACCGACGGCCGCTTCGGCTGCGGGCCGTCCAAGGTCCGTCCCGCCCAAATTGAGGCAATCACCGCCGGTGCTGACACCATCATTGGAACTTCGCACCGCAAGCCAGCCGTCAAGAATCTCGTCGGCTCCATCCGTGAGGGGCTCTCCGAGTTGTTCGCGCTGCCAGAGGGCTATGAAATTGTCCTCTCCCTGGGCGGCGCTACCGCCTTCTGGGACGCCGCAACCTTCGGCCTGATTGAGAAGAAATCAGCGCACCTAAGCTTCGGCGAATTCTCCTCTAAATTTGCTAAAGCCGCTGCCGGAGCCCCCTGGCTCGACGCCCCGCTCGTCACCGAAGCCGAGGTTGGCACCGCCCCAGACCCGAAGGCTGCCGACGCCGAGGGCGCCGACATCATCGCCTGGGCCCACAACGAAACCTCCACCGGCGCTATGGTTCCGGTAGCCCGCCCCAACCCCGATAACGCAGAGCAGCTTGTTGTCATCGACGCCACCTCGGGCGCCGGCGGCCTGCCAGTCAACATGTCCGATGCTGACGTCTACTACTTCTCACCCCAGAAGTGCTTTGCCTCCGACGGCGGCCTGTGGCTGGCTGCTATGTCCCCGGCAGCCCTGGAACGCATCGAGAAGATCAACTCCTCCGATCGCTTCATCCCGGCTTTCCTCAACCTGCAGACTGCGGTAGACAACTCCCGCAAGAACCAGACCTACAACACTCCGGCCGTCGCCACGCTCCTCATGCTGGAGGACCAGGTGAAGTGGATGAACGCCAACGGCGGTCTCGACGGCATGGTCAAGCGCACCACGGAGAACTCCTCCATCCTGTACAACTGGGCAGAATCCCGCCCGGAGGCCACCCCCTTCGTGGCCGAACCTGCCGCACGATCCCTCGTGGTGGGCACCATCGACTTCGAGGACAGCGTCGATGCCGCCGCTATCGCCGCCACGCTGCGCGCCAACGGCATTCTCGACGTCGAGCCCTACCGCAAGCTCGGCCGCAACCAGCTGCGCGTGGGCCTGTTCCCGGCGATCGATTCGGCGGACGTCACCAAGCTCACCAAGGCTATCGATTACGTCCTAGACAACCGTTAGGATTCGCTCGAAACCCATTAGGCCGCACAACAACATTTGTTGCAATTATTTGTTGCCGCGTACAACATGCCCCGCGCTCTTGCCAGAGTTCGGGGCATGTTCTGGGTAAAGTGGACTTCATCACATGTCCGCTACCAGGCTAAGGAGCGCCCACCATGCGCGAGATTTTCCTCGCACCCAGCGACTCAACTGACACCTCGCTCGTCCTCCGGGCCGAGGATGGTGAGGAGTTCTTCCTCGAGGTCACCGACGAGCTTCGCGAGCTTCTCGCTCCCGCCGATTCTGCTGATTCCACCGAGCCCGCTTCCGAGAACGAGGGGGCGGAGCAGGACGCAGAAAGCACCGACGAGGAGGCAAGCGACTCCTCCCCCGCCTCCGCGCAGCAAGACCACTCCACCGGGCTGCGCACCGTCATGCCTGCCTCTGGTGGCTCGCCTTCTTCCCCACAGAGCCAGCCCGCACCGCAGGCACAAGAAATCCGCCTGCGCCCCAACGAGATTCAAGCCCGCATCCGCGCCGGTGCTTCCGCTGCGGAGATCGCCGAGGAGCTCGAGGTTCCAGAATCCCGCATCGAACCTTTCGCGCACCCGGTGCTGCTGGAGCGGGCGCGCATCGCGGACGTCGCCAAGCAGGCCCACCCCATCCGCGAAGATGGCCCAGCCAAGCTCACGCTGTGGGAGATCCTGGCCACCGCTTTTGCCGCGCGCGGGCACTCCCTGTCGGAGGCGACGTGGGACGCCTACCGCCACCAAGGCGAACCGTGGATCCTGCGCATCACGTGGAAGACTGGGCTGTCCGCCAACGAAGCGGAGTGGACCTTTAAGCAGACCATGTCCTCCCCGGCCACGGTGGAGGCACGCAACTCTGTGGCCGCAGACCTCACCGACCCGGACTTCGTGCAACCGGTGCGTTCGCTGACCTCCGTGGGCCGCGGCGAGCGCTACGACGAAGCCATCGACGGGCGGGAATACGCCGAGGGCCGCGAGGTCAACGAAGCCGCACGCGCCGGTACCCCTGGCGTGACGGAGCTGTCCTCCTACACCGGCGGCGATGACGCCAATAACGAGGCAGACGCCGGCGCGTACGCCGAGCCTTCCGTTCTTCCCTCCCCGCACGGTGGGGAGCACCCCGCCGAGAGCGCAGCCGATGCCGACACGGCCTCGTCTAACGAGGAGGCCACACAGCAGACGGATGAGAAGGACACCGGGGTGGACGAGGACTTCCTCCAGAACCCGGATCCGGAACCTAAGCCCACCAAGCGCCGCCGCAAGGCCGTCACCCCGCACTGGGAGGATGTGTTGCTCGGCGTTCGTTCCTCCACTAAGCGCCCCCGCGAGTAGCCTGCCGTGGATACTCAAAGCGCCGTTCTCACTCTCTGGTACGTCACCGCCGCCGACCCCGCCGAGGTCCTCCGCGGTGAGCCTAAGGCCGACCGCGGCTTCGGCCGCAAGTTCATCGCTCAACTCAATCCCGCACTGCCGGTGACTCCCATTGGGCAATTCCCCCTCAACCGTTCCGCCGAGCCCGGCGCGAGCGAGTTCTATGTGGGCGGCTATCCCGGTGTGACCGTGGTGCAAACCATCATCCACGACGATCAGCTGACTCTCTCCCAGCTGTCCCGGACCTTGCGCGAGGCCGTGCCCGCCACGGAAATCTACGCCTTCGCCTCCAATCCGGAGACTCGCTATGCCGGGTTCGCCCACTGGACGGGCAGCCGCCTGCGCCGCTCGTTGTGCGGGACGCGTTTTAACCTCTACGAGGACCATGGTCTGCCCGAAACCTTCGAGGCCCCTTTCTGGGCCGGGGAGATGGATGAGCCGGTGGGTGGGATTTCCCTTCCCTTTGAGCCACTCAATATCACCGAGGCGGCCCAGGAATTCTGGTTGGGCATCGAGGTCGGCGCGGACGGCCCCGACGTGGACGTCGTTGGCTACGCCACCGACGGGCGCCCCGAGCCCAAGGTCGATACTCCCCCGCCGCGCCGCAGCGTGGCCGAGGTAGCCACCACCTCAGTGTCGAAGCTGGGGCTCAATGACTATGACGACTACGAAGAGTACGACCTCGAGCCGGAATCTACCGGTGAGGAGATTATCCGCACCGCCAAGCACCTCGGCGGCCTGGTGCGACGCTACGCGGTATCGACCTCGCGGAACCTTTGGGAGCGCTGGCGCTCGTAGAAGGCGATGGCTGCCGACGTCGCCACATTAAGGGAATCCGTGCCCTCGGCCATGGGAATGCGGGCGCGCACATCGGTCGCACGCATGGCGTGCTCGGTCAATCCTGGCCCCTCCGCACCGACCAGCAGCGCTACCTTGTCTGCGCCTTCTAGGGCGTCGGCAATATGCACGGCGTCTGGGTGCGGGGTCAGCGACACCAGCCTGAAACCTTGTTCGCGCAGTTTCTCTAGACCCCGCTGCCAGGTGGTAAAGCCGCCGTCGAAACGCGCCCAGGGCAAGCGCAGAACGTGACCCATGGACACGCGCACCGAGCGCCGGTAGAGAGGATCCGCAGCCCCCGATCCTAAGAGGATGCCGTCGACATCCATGCCTGCGGCATTGCGGAAGAGCGAGCCGATGTTCTCGTGGTCCCCCACCCCTTCCATGATGGCCAGGGTGCTAGCACCCTCGATGACCTCGTCCACGGTCCAGGCTTCCGCGCGGTCGGCCGCGGCAACCAGCCCGCGGTGCATGTCGAAACCGGTGACCTCCCCCAAGGTGGCACGAGTGACCTGATAGACGGGGATATCGCCAACATCGTGGTTCGCTAAGAACGTGTCGAGCTTTCCTTCAAAGCCAATGATGCAGCGTACTGGGAACCGTGAGGCAAGCAGGCGCTCCACGCACAGTGGGCCCTCACCAAAGACGAAACCCTCGCCGGATTTATCCGCGTGCTTGAGATCGCGGATATCGTCCAGGCGAGGGTCTGTAGGGTCATCGATGACAAAACGCATGGCCCCTAGTTTAGGCGCAGGGTTGAGAGCTCAACCCAGGCGGGCTATCCCAGCAGCGAGCTGATGGGCTCCATGGCAAAGTAGACCACGAAGAGAGCGGCCACGAGCCACATGATCCAGTGCACCTTCTTGGCCTTGCCGGCAAAGGTGGCCATCAGTGCATAAGCGATGAAGCCCACGCCAATACCGTTGGCGATGGAGTAGGTAAAGGGCATAACCACGATGGTGAGGAAGGCCGGGATGGCCTCTTCCATGCGGTTCCACTCGATGTCCTTGAGCTGTGCAGCCATCATCACACCGACGATGACGAGCACGGGTGCTGCTGCCTCAATGGGCACGATCTCGTAGAGCGGGGTGAGGAACATGGCCAGCAGGAAGATGATGCCGGTGACAACGTTGGCCAGGCCGGTGCGGGCACCGTCACCGATACCAGCTGCCGAATCCGCGAACACGGTGTTGGAGGAGACCGAACCAGCACCACCGGCGACGGCACCAAAGCCCTCAACCACCAGGGCGGTCTTCATCTCCGGAAGGTTGCCCTTCTCATCCACGAGGTTGGCCTGCTTGCCCAGGCCGTTCATGGTGCCCATGGCATCGAAGAAGTTGGTGAGCAGCAGCGTGAAGATGAGCAGCACGGTGGAGACCACGCCCAGCTTGGTGAAGGCACTAATCGGATCGACCTGGCCCACAATCGACAGGTCCGGCAGCCCGCCCAGGGAGCTGGGCACCTCCGGGGTGGCCATGCCCCAGTCCTCGGAACCGGTAAAGGCCTGAATGATCATGGCGATGATGGTGGTGATGACGATGCCGATGAACAGGCCGCCGCGTACTCGACGGATGACGAAGAAGGCGGAGAGAATCAGGCCCACGACGAAGACGAAGGCCGGCCACGTAGCGATCGAGCCGTTAACGCCCAGGCTCACCGGGACGGTGGTCATCGCGGCATCCGGCACGCGGGTGACGAAGTGGCCGTCCACGAAACCGATGAGCGCGATGAACATGCCGATACCGACGCCCATCGCGGCTTTCATGGAGGCCGGGATGGCGTCAAAGACCGCCTGGCGGAAGCCAGAGATGGCCAGCAGGACGATGATGATGCCTTCAATGACGACGAGGCCCATGGCCTCGCGCCATTCCAGGCCGTTGAGGGAAACCATAGTCACGGCCACGAAGGTATTCATGCCCAAGCCCGCAGCCATGGCGAACGGGTAGCGAGCAATCATGCCGAAGGCGATGGTCATGACACCTGCTACCAAGGCGGTGGCGGCGGCGACCTGCGGGATGCCCAGGGTGGTGCCGGCAGCGTCAGCGGACGTGCCCAGGATGAGAGGGTTGAGGAGGATGATGTAGGCCATCGCGAAGAACGAGACCACGCCGGCGCGGACCTCAGTTCCTACGGTGGATCCGCGTTCGGAAATCTTGAAATAGCGATCGATAGCTGCGTTCATCGTGAGAGAGCGCCCCTTCTATCTAGAGAAATGAAGTTTTACCTGCTAAGGGTGCTCCATCCAGGCACTAAAACGCAAACCCCGCACGCGGCATCGCTGCTGCGTGCGGGGAGAAGAGCACCTTCTAATAGATAGGCTTTTCATCATCGAAGGGGCGCTCCTGCTCCGATCCCTCCTCACGGATGGTCGTGCCGGAATGCGCACCACAGCCATAGGTGGCGTGCACCACTTTTCCATCCGCCGAGTATTCATTGGCACAGACGCCAAAGTTGGGCATCAACTCGAGATAGAAAGCACAGGTTTTGCACTGCAGCTGGGCTTGGGCCGCCATGTCCGAATTAGGCCCATACTTCTTGCGCCAGCGATCCTTGGCCTCCTTGATGCCCGCTTCGGAAAGTTTCCCATCATCAAGCCTTTCGTCATCGGGTGCGGGCGGCATAAGGTCGCCCGGGCCCAGGTCTCCTGGGCGCAGGCGCTCGGAATAAGGAACCCATTCCGGCGCTTGAAGGGCCTGACCGCCGGGAACGAGCGCGACCTCGTTGACGGTCGGCGTGCGCGAGCCTTCCGCACAGGCAACGACGGCATGCCACTCCCACCCCGGATAGCCCGGCACGTGCGCATCAAAACGGTGGGTGGCCACGTTGCGGCCTACTCCGGCAACGCCGCGGTGCTTGCCGACGTCCCCCTCACCTACCTCTTCCACGGCCCGGCGCGCCAGGTTGACAGCCGTCGAATCGAGAAGCGGGGAATGCATCTTTTTCTTGCGAGTCACTCTCCCATTATTAATCACGTACCGCGCCATAGTGCACAATGACAGTCATGCCTCTCCCCCACACCGCCCGCGCCCTCCGCGCGCTTGCTGCTGCCCTCTCCGCTGCCACACTGCTCGCGCCCTTAGCGTCATGCTCTTCTCACCCCGCGCGCGAGGACGCTTCCTCGTCTACGGGGACGGGTGGGGCGTCGCCAAGCGCAAGCTCCCCAGAGCGCCTCGGCGTCACCGTCCTCGACACCGCGCCGCTGCCTCCCGATACCTTCACCCAAGGCTTGGAGGTCGACCCCGCCGGCAACCTGCTGATCGGCACTGGACTGAAAGGGAAGTCTCGATTGCTGCGCCTTGAGCCGGGGGCGCAAACCCCGTCGGAAGAAATCGCGCTCGAGAGCTCATTCTTCGGCGAGGGTATCACTCAGACCGACGCCGGCATCTGGCAGCTGACGTGGAAATCCGGTACGGCTTTCCTCCGAGATCCCGAAACCTTCGACGAGCTCGACCGCGCAACCCATGACGGCGAGGGCTGGGGCCTGTGCAACGCGGGTTCCGAGCTCATCATGTCCGATGGTTCCGCCACACTGCGCCATCTCGACCCAGTAACCTTCGAGGAGCTCGGCCCACGCACCGAGGTCACCCTCGACGGCTCCCCCGTGGACAACCTCAACGAGCTTGAGTGCGTCGATGGTGCGGTCTATGCCAATGTGTGGATGAGCGAGGATATCCTGCGCATCGACCCGGAATCTGGCGTGGTCACTGCGGTCATTGATACCGCGAACCTCAACCACGTTCCCTCTGCAGATCCCAACGCGGTCCTCAACGGCATTGCCCATATCCCGAGCACAGACGAGTTCTGGATCACCGGCAAGCTATGGAATGAGCTGTACCGGGTGCGCTTCGAGTAGGATTTTCAGCCATGGCTACCGTGAAGCAAGCAAGGAAGAAGTCACTGCTGCAATTTCTGGCGCTCATTATCGCCGTGGCAGTCATTGTCGTGGCGGTGGTGATGTTCCAAAAGTGGTGGAATGACCGCCCGGGTCCCGACCCGAAAGACGTCACCATCACTGCCACGGTAGGTGATGAGACACTGGAGGTCGCGCCCTATATCGTCTGCGAGCCCGGCACCGACTGCGAAGAAGGCGACGTACCTAACCTGACGGTGGGTCCCGATGACACCTTGAAATTGGAGATCCCCGAAGCCATCTCCAACCATGAGTGGTCGGTGCTTTCGATTTACGATGACCCGGCTGCTAATGACAGCACCTCTCACGGCGCCAACGAGACCACCTCGCTGGAGATCCCCGGCTCTGTGCCGCCGATTGAAGCCTCCACCGGTGAACGCCCGAAGTTGATGGTGGTGGAAATCTCTACCCTCATGATTGGCCAAGATGCCAACGGCGAAGAGACCCCAATGCACACGGTATGGTCACTGTCCACCATGACGGATGAGGAGCTCAAGGAGTCCAAGGCCACGGGCGAAGCTCCAGCTGAGAAGTAGCAGCGCTGCGGCGCGCGCTGCCCCACGCGCCTACACAAACGACAAAGTGCCCTAGTTGCCAAACTTCGGACTGATCATTGAAAAATCAGCCCAACTTTTGGCAACTAGGGCACTTTTGCAGGTTTAGACCCTTTTGTAGGTTTAGACCTAAGCCTCTAGGCGCTTAGCTATCCAAGTCCTTGGCAATAGCGCGCAGAATCTCGGCAACTTGGCGGCCAGTCTTGCGCTCCGGATAGCGTCCTTGGCTCAGCACCGGCTGCACCTGGGTCTCAAGTAGTGTCATGACGTCGGAGAGCATGCTCGCCAGCTCTTCCGGCTTGCGGGCCGGGGTGCGGCGGCGCGGAGCATCCAGCACCTTCACGCGCAGCGCCTGCGGGCCACGGCGGCCAGCCGCGAAATCGAAGTCGATGCGCTGGCCTTGGTACAGCTCATCAACGCCCTTGGGCAGCACATTGCGACCAACATAGACGTCTTCATCGCCGGGGTTGCTGACAAAGCCGAAGCCCTTGTCCGCGTCATACCACTTCACTTTGCCGATAGGCATGGCTCTTCACTCACTTTCTTTCCGTCTCTCCTCTTTCAAAGCTTAGGCGCTGCCAGGCACCAGGCTTTTAGGCTCCGCCAGTCTTGGGACGAGGAAGCGCGGCGAAGCGTGATCCGAATTCATGCGGCCGCGCGGAGGAACTATCCGTGGAACTTTTAAAGAGATACATTTTAACCCTCCGACTCCCGACAAAGAAACCCACGATAGATATCACCCCAGCAACCACACCCGTTACATATGTGATGTAGCTAACATATACGGCGCGAACAGGGGAAACGCAGAGGAATCGGCACTTTCGTTACCGTTTTGGGCCATTTAACGTGACTGTTTCGTTATAAACCGCTACTCTCTCCCTCAGGCACTTCGGCCGCCGGCCGTGGAAGTCTCGCCCCAAACACAGTCCGGGCTTCCACACGGCGGCCATACATGATGTGCATGAACATGAACATCAATTGCAAAACCATATGCCGGACTGGGCATCATCTGGGCGCGAGAAAGCAAGAACAACCTAGAGAAGGAATACTTTAATGGGACGCCACTCCGCTAAGAACAAGTCCATCGCCACCAAGTTTGCCGCCTCCACTGTTGCCGTGGGCGCCGCCGCAGCCATCATGGCACCGAACGCTGCCGCTGCACCGGATTCCGATTGGGACCGCCTCGCACAGTGCGAGTCCGGCGGCAACTGGGCCATCAACACCGGCAACGGCTACCACGGCGGTCTGCAGTTCAACGCTCAGACCTGGCAGGCATACGGCGGCGGCGAATTCGCTCCAACCGCCAACCTGGCTACCCGTGAGCAGCAGATCGCTGTTGCTGAGCGCACCCTGGCACAGCAAGGCTGGGGCGCATGGCCGGCTTGCTCCGCTAGCCTGGGCCTGAACTCCGCCCCGACCCCGCGCAACGTCAACGCCGCTCCGGCACCGGCTGCACCGCAGGCTCCGGCCGAAGCACCGCAGGCTGTCCAAGAGGCTGCCGAGGAACCCACCGACGAGCTGGCTTCCGATGCCCTCTACACCCTCATCGAGGACACCGCTACCCAGTACGGCCTGACCATCCCGGCTTCCTTCACCGAGCAGTACAAGGCCAACCGCCACGACTTCAACGCCTTCTACTCCGCTAACCGCCACGTCATCGACCCGCTGGCACAGGTTCTGGCTGCACGCTAAGCAGCGCGCCGCGCCGTGCAAGCTGAGCACATAAAGGCAAAGCTTTAACTACACAAAAGAGGCTGGATGGTTTTCTCCATCCAGCCTCTTTTAGTTTTGACTAAGCCTTTTCCTCAACGGCAGCGTCTTCCTTAGCGCGCGACCGATCACAGGCCAGCAACACTAGGCCAACAACAATCCACAGCCCTAGCGACCACCACGCATGGCCGAAGCCTTGCCCATCAAAGAAGGACAGCGAGCGGACTAGGTGACCCGTCGCGCCGATGGGCATCCACTGCCCCAGCGTCGACCACCCGGTAGGCAGCAGCCACGGGCCGGTTGCCAGACCCGACAGCGGGTTCGCTAAGAAGATAGTCAGCACGGCACCGATTCCAATACCCGCGGCACCCATCACCCCCGCAAGGCCTGCAGTCACCGCAGACGTCGCAAGGATGCCCGCCGCGATAGCCATCCACTCGGCAGCGAAGCTGCCACCGAGGGTTCCATAGACGGAGTGCAGCATCCACGTAGCAACGAGCCCGCCGAAAAGCGCAATACCAACGAGAACCCCCAGCTTGACCCATTTCTTGCCACGAAATGCAAAGGTGGCAATGACAGCGGAAATAATGCCACCAAAAGCCAGCGGCAGGCCAAGTAGAGTGATTCCGCTCGCCTGCGGGTCCTCCTTCGTCGTCGGCGCCAGCTCCTGCTTCTTTACGGACATTCCTTGTGCTTCAAGCTGGCCAGCGAGGCCATCAATCATCGTCACGTAGGGAGCACCATTTCCCGCAGCGGTGAGCGCACTCGCGCCCTGCGGGGAGATGACCAGTCCACCAACAGCTTCACGCTGCAGCACCGCGTCGCGCACCTCGGCCTCGCTGTGCTTCACGACGATCTCCGGGGCCTCATCCCCCGCCGCACTCTCAATCTTCTGCGAGATGCCTTCGAGCATGGGCTCCGGCGCCGAAATGGCAACCGGAACGCCAGCCGGACCCGACGCAAAGGTGGGCGCCAAAACGCCCACAGCATAAGGCCGATGACGACGGGGATCCCCACAATGGCAACTATCGATTTCACAGCAACCGATGGCTGCTTTCCTTCCTGACTTTTCACCGCTGACACTTCTAACCTCCAAACGGAACAGGGTGTTTCACTTACAAAGTGGAGCATAGTGTTCCGTTTGATATGATGCAAGCTGTGAGACAAGCTGCAGCAGAAAACAAGCAGGCCATCGTCGCAGCAGCCAGGCAGCTGCTCATCAGCGAGGGACCGGGCGCGTCCATGCGCTCCATCGCCAAGAAGGCCGGCGTGGGCGTTGCCACGGTCTCACGCCACTTCCCCGAACGGCTCTCCCTCATCGATGCCGTCACCGGCGCGGAGGTAGCACACATCAAAGAAGAGGTGGACAGCCACCTACAAGGTTTCGACGAGGATCCCGAAGGCACCTGGCGCGATATTATTCATCGGATCGCCAGCCTTAACTTCGCCGCGGTTGTTCAAGCAGCGGCAGCCGAGGTGAATACTGCCTCATTCTCAGACAATGACGTGCAGAAGGTCGCCGCTCAACGCACAGCTGAACTGAAGTCGATCTACCAACCGATTATCGAACCCGCGCGACAAGCGGGCCTCTGCCCCGAGTCCCTCACCCCACTCGAACTCCACATCGATATCGGTCTCATCACCCGCCCGGCGCCCGGAGCACTGGCGAACATCGAGCGTCTTTCAGAAATTCAAACCCGACTCATCGATACCCTGCTCGACGGCTTTAAAGCCCAAGCCCGTGCCGACTAACGCCGGAACAAAAGCATTCAGCACAAACACGTATAGCCCCACCGAGGAGAACATTCTCGGAGGGGCTGAAAGCAAGCCGGTCAGGCTCGGCACATCCGCTGAGCAAAGCGCAGTTTTCTGCGCGCCTACTTAGCGGTTGATGCGGGTGTACGGGTGAACGTAGTTGAGCTTTTCTGCCGGCATCGGCAGAATCAGGTCGTCACCGTACGGGCTGGAAGCACCAGCAAAAGGTGCAGTAAGTTCAGTAATAGCGTGCTCGCGGGGGCTGTTCTTCGGCCAAGCCGGGGATACGAAGCCTTTGTTCTCGTTCGACATGCTTCTCATTATTCCAAACCCCGCGGCAAAAAGTAACTTATTCACCCAACGAGGGCCCCACGCCTCCCCCGCCTACTAACTACTAAGCTTGATCGTCATTATGACCACCCCCTCCAACCGCGCCCGCGTCACTGAGAGCTACCGCGACTGGCTCAGCCAGTTGCCCGATGAGGACCTACGCGCCCTACTGAGCAACCGCAGCGATGTTCTCTCCCCCGCACCGAAGGACTTCGACGCGCTGGCCTCGCGTCTGACACTTCCGATGCACGTCGCGGATGCCTTAGCAGCAAGCAATGCCGAGCAGCTAGCTGCCTTGGAGGACATCGCCCACCGCGGCGGCGAGGTCAACATGGTGGAAGACACCAACCCTGAAGTAACACGGCAGCTCAAGGAGCGCGGCCTCGTCTTCGGCGATGCCCCGCAGGTGCGCATCGTCACCACCGTCATGGGCTCGCTTCCCACCGGTTGGTCGCTGCGCAACCAAGTCGAGTTCAATGAAAAGGACTTAGCCACACTTGCTCCCGAAGAGCGCCGAGTCCTCGATGCCTTAAGCGCTAGCGACGGCATGGGCTATACCACCGACACCGAGCCAGACATCAACTCCGAGGATCCCGCCAAGCGCCTGCTGGCCAAGGGCTTCTTGGAGCGTATCAACGCGCACTCGGTGCGCCTGCCGCACTCGCTTGCCCGTCTGCTGGCTGGTGATACCACCCCGCCCATTCCCACCACTCCCTCGGGGCGTGCCGGCACCCCGGAGCCGGATACCAAGGCGGATGACGCCGGTGCCGCAGCTGGCCTGGAAGCCGTGCGGGGCATGGAGCGGCTCATCGAGTTGCTTGGAAGCCATCCGGTAGCGCTGCTCAAGGATTCTTCGGTCGGCGTTCGCCCCCTCAACCAGCTGGCCAAGGATCTCGCTCTGGAGAAGGAGGAGGTCGCGCGACTCATCTGTTTGGGCCACCACGCCAGGCTTCTCCACCGCGGCGAGCCGGATGGCCTGGAAGGACACTTCCTCGCCCCGACCACCGGGTCCCAAGACTGGCTCGAGGCCGATCTCGGGGAGAAGTGGCGCATTCTTCTCGATGCCTGGCGCACCTCCCCTTGGGCCAGTTGGGCTGAGACCCGGGTGCTCGCAGAAGACAGTATTGTGCGCCGCCTGCCGCACTTTCGTGCCTTCGTCCTCGGCGTCTATGCACACTCCGCAGTCGCGCTGGACGACGAGGAGTTCTGGGAAGACCTGCGCTTTCGCTCCCCACTTTTTGCCAGCCACACGCGCACGCTGACCATCGAGAAGCTGCGCGCCGAAGCCGAATGGATCGGCGCGGTGGCACTGGGCAAGGCCACCCGCGTGCTGGGAGATTCCGCTGCGGCCACCAGCCTCGTTCCTGAGACGGTCAGCGAGTTCATCATCCAGCAGGACCTCACCGTCCTCGTGCCCGGCCCCCTTGAGCCAGACACACACCGCACCCTCGCATCCTTAGCAGACCTCGAATCCCCGGGCCTAGCCAGCGTGTACCGCATCAGTGAGTCCACCATCCGCCGCGGCATGGACCAGGGCCTCACCACCCAGGAAATGACCGACTTCTTGGAAAAGCATTCCCCGACGGGCGTGCCGCAGGCGTTGGGGTTTGCCATCGGGGACGTCGCCAAGCGCCATGGCACCCTCCGCAGTGGTCCTGCGCTCTCCTACCTCCGCAGCGAGGACCCCGCGCTGTTGGAACTCGCCGTCGCCTCAGTCCCCGGCCTGCGCCTGCTCGCGCCCACCGTGGCGGTATCCCAGCTGCGCGTGGGCGAGCTGCTGGAGAAACTACGCGCCAAGGGCCTCTCCCCCACTGCGGAGGATGAATCCGGCGCCTCCCTGGCCGTCGCCCCCGAGCCTTACCTTTTGCCCACGCCACGCACTAAGCCCCGCAAGCGCAAGCCCGCCTCGGTGGATGACGCTGTGCAGGCCTTGCGGCAATCAGCACAGAATCCCAGCGCGCAGAAGGAAGAGGAACCAGATCCCCTCACCCTCGCCCGTGCCGCCGCGCGCTTCCACGCCGATATCGTGATTTCCTATGCCGATAAGAGCGGCGATATCCGCACCGTGACCGTGACACCACTCTCCGTTGAGGGCGGCTACATTGATGCCCTAGGCTCAGCGGGCAAACCCGTGCGCTTCCCAGTTCACCGCATTTCCTCCGTCCGCTTTGCCGACAGGGATTAAATCTTTCCCTGACGCCCAGAGTAGAAAGGCCTCATCATGCCCGGACCACTCATCGTCCAATCGGACAAGACCGTCCTCCTCGAGGTGGATCACCCGCAAGCCAACGAGGCACGCGCAGCCCTCGCGCCTTTTGCCGAGCTGGAGCGCGCGCCCGAGCACATTCACACCTACCGCATCACCCCACTAGCCCTGTGGAATGCCCGCGCCGCCGGGCACGATGCCGAGCAAGTCGTCGACGTTCTGGAGAACTACTCCCGCTTCCCGGTGCCGCAGGCGCTGCTGATCGACGTCGCCGAGACCATGTCGCGCTACGGCCGCGTGCGCCTGCTGGCCCACCCAGCCCACGGTCTCATCCTCGAATCGGACGAGCCCGTCATCCTAGAGGAGCTCACGCGCACCAAGAAAGTCAGCGAGCTTCTGGGCCCGCGCATTGACGACAACACCATCGCCGTGCCACCCTCCGCGCGCGGGCGGCTCAAACAAGAGCTGCTCAAAGCCAGCTGGCCCGTCGATGACCGCGCCGGCTACGTCGACGGCGAATCCCACCCCATCGCGCTGAGCACGGAGGAGGTGGACTGGGAGCTTCGGGATTATCAGCAGTATGCCGCCGAATCCTTCTGGTCCGGTGGCTCCGGCATCGTGGTCCTGCCCTGTGGCGCGGGCAAAACCATCGTGGGTGCTGCCGCCATGGCCAAAGCACAGGCCACCACGCTCATCCTGGTGACCAACACCGTGGCCGGGCGCCAATGGCGCGATGAACTATTGCGCCGCACCAGCCTGATGCCGGAGGAAATTGGTGAGTACTCGGGTGAGAAGAAAGAGATCAAGCCCATCACCATCGCCACCTACCAAGTGGTCACGCGCAAGACCAAGGGCGAATACCGCGCGCTCGAACTCTTCGATTCCCACGACTGGGGCCTTATCATCTACGACGAAGTCCACCTCTTGCCCGCCCCGGTCTTCCGCATGACCTCCGACCTGCAATCGCGCCGCCGCTTGGGACTGACCGCCACGCTGATCCGCGAGGACGGCCGCGAGGGCGATGTCTTTTCGCTCATCGGCCCCAAGCGTTATGACGCACCGTGGAAAGAACTGGAATCCGCCGGCTATATCGCCACCGCGGACTGCGTCGAGGTGCGCGTGGACATGACGCAGGAGGAGCGCCTGCTCTATGCCACCGCACAAGCTCGGGAGCGCTACCGGATTGCGGCATCGGCAGGCGCGAAGCTGCGGGCCGTCGACAAGCTGCTGAAGAAACATGCAGGCCAGCAGGCACTGATCATCGGCGCCTACGTGGACCAGCTGGAGGAGCTCGGCGAGCACCTCAACGCACCGGTAATCGACGGCAAGACCTCCACCGCCAAGCGCGAAAAGCTCTTCCAGCAATTCCGCGAGGGCGAGCTGGCCACCCTCGTGGTGTCCAAGGTGGCGAATTTTTCCATCGACCTTCCCGAGGCTGCCCTGGCCATCCAGGTCTCCGGCACCTTTGGTTCCCGCCAGGAAGAGGCGCAGCGCTTGGGCCGCCTGCTGCGCCCGAAGAAGGACGGGCAGGAGGCCACCTTCTACACTCTCGTGGCGCGCGAATCGATCGACGCGGAATACGCCATGCACCGCCAGCGCTTTTTGGCCGAGCAAGGTTATGCCTACCGGCTGGTGGACGAAGTAGACTTGTGAGCTGATGAAGATTTTCAAGTTTGAAGTCAACGAAGACTTTGCCAAGAAGAACAACGAGCTCCTGCGTGATTCCTCACGCCTGCGCAACTCCGGCCTCGTCATGGGCCTCGTGCTTATTATCGGCGCGATTGCCGTCTATTTTGGAATCGACGCCGTCTGGCGCATCACGCTGGCGGTCGGTATGGCGCTCTTCGGCATCTTTTGCGCCGTCATCGGTGTCTTGGCTTCGAGCAAGGTTGGCTCGGCCCAGAAGCTCTACGACTCCTATCCGCTAGCCCCCGCGGTCGTCGCGGAGGTCAACGAGCGCGACATGGTCCTCATGGCTTTGGTAAATACCAACGTTGACCCGAAGGCACCGCCGCGGTGGGGCGCGTGCCTGCGCACCGTCAGCAACATCCCGGGTATTAAGCGCACCGTGGGCACCAAGGTCCCGGTGGCCGCGGTCTCCGGCCAGCGCAGCTCAAGCGATAAAGACCACTGGCAGCAGATCACTCCCATGCCGATTGCCTGGGGCACCCCGGATGCGGAAACCGTGACGATTGCCCGCAAGTCCATTCCGGAGGATCAGTGGCAGCGCCTCGAGCGCGCACGCAAGCGTCTGACCGATGTGAAGGCTACGAAATACGATCTATTGGTGCTCTAAATGACTGTTGAGAGACTACAAGAATTTGGCGAAACCATCTTCGCCACCATGACCGCCCTTGCCGTGGAGAATGACGCGGTGAACCTTGGCCAGGGTTTCCCCGATAGCGACGGCCCGCAGCGCATGCTGGAGATTGCCCAGGAGAATATCGCCGGCGGCAACAACCAATACGCTCCCCTACGCGGGGTCCCAGACCTGGTCGACGCCATCGCGGAGACCTACTCCGTGCCGCAGGATCACGTCGTAGTCACCGCCGGTGCCACCGAGGCCATCACCGCCACGGTGCTTGGCCTAGTGGAGCCCAGACACGAAGTCATTGTCCTCGAGCCTTACTACGACGCCTACATCGCCGCCATCGCGCTTGCCGACGCCACCCGCATCCCCGTCCCCTTGAAAGAATCCGGCAACAGCTGGGACATCGACGTCGATGCCGTGCGCGCAGCCATCACGGACAAGACCGCCATGGTCATCATCAACACCCCGCACAACCCGACCGGCTCGGTCTTCTCCCGCGAAGCACTCACCGAGCTCGCCGAGCTCTGCGTGGAAAAGAACCTCCTCGTATTAGCTGACGAGGTCTACGAAAACCTCACCTTCGGCACCGACCACGTCAGCATCGCCTCCCTGCCGGGAATGGCTGAGCGCACCGTCACGGTGTCATCTGCCGCCAAGTCTTTCAACTGCACCGGGTGGAAGACCGGCTGGGCCATCGCGGAGCCAAAGCTTCTCGACGGCGTCATCAAAGCCAAGCAATTCACCACCTTCGTCTCCACCACGCCCTTCCAGCCGGCCGTGGCCCATGCACTGCGCTATGAACAGGAATGGCTGGACGGCATGGTGTCTGAGCTTGCAGAGTGCCGCAGCATCCTTGTGGAGGGCCTCAAGCAGCTGGGATTCCACGTGCATGACACCGGCGGCACCTACTACGTGGTTGCCGATATCTCCTCTACCGGTTTAAACGGCATCGATTTCTGCATGCAGCTGCCCGAAACAAAGGGCGTAGCCGCCATCCCGCTGGCCGCCTTCACGGACAACCCGGAACCGTGGCAGCACAAGGTGCGCTTTGCCTTCTGCAAGCGCCCCGAGGTCATCCGCGAGGCCGTGCGGCGTCTAACTGCAGAGTCCTAAGAATTCAGGCTCCTGCACATGCCCACCACACCAAAGTCCTATTCCGAGCTGACTGATCAGATCCAGCGCCAACTCGACTCGATCGTCGACATGGCCATTCAGGTAGATCGCTCAGGCGTGACACACGTTCCCCTTCGTAGTCGCTGGACCGTTGCGGGGCTTCTGAACCATCAGCGGTACGTCATCCGGTTTTGGATCGCAAATGTTGTGGTAGGCGCTGATCTTCCGGTCCCGTGGACCGATGACTCTCCACATGAAGACTGGAACACGGATCCCGAGGTCACAGTCGAGACCTTCGTCGATGCCCTTCGACAGGAGTGGGAAGATGCCTTGTCTTTGCTTGCAACGTATCCACCGGGAGAGCCTGCATCCCAAGCTGACGAGGACGGCAGGCACCCCACTGTCGACTGGGTGTTGTCCCATCTACTGGCCGAAGTATCCAGGCACGCCGGACACATGGATGCCGTTTGCGAGATACTCGAGCTTTCACCCGTCGATTAACATCCACACGCCGGTGACTGGCACAGTGCCTCCGCGCTGACATGGGTTAGAGGACTTCCTGAGAATGAAGGGGCATGCTGCACCTCCAGCCCCAGTACCGTCCTAGTCTTTAGGAGAACCGGGTTCTACAATCAGCGCGAGTCCCGAAGCAAGGTCTGCCAACAACTGCTTCGCCGAGTCCACAGGAGCATTGAGGTAGTCGATCGTCAGCCCGTTGACCAGTGCAGTGACAAGACGAGCACCTTGCTCAGGAGACAGTCCTCGGGCCAGCTTTCCGAAACGTTGCGCTGCTTCGAGACCTTCAGACACGCGCGCCCGAAACTTCGTCACCTCGGCGTCGTATAAGTCAGCCAGCCATTCGCGCGTCGAGGCAGCAGCTCCCACTATGACCCACACAGCGGAATCCTCGCGCTGGACAGGTCCAATTGGCAAGAGTTCAGCCAGGCGACCGTGGAACGCCGCGTGAAAATCCGTCGCATCGGTTTGAGTAAGGGCCCGCGACTCCTGGCGCTGCAACGACCTGACAAAAGCTTTCGCGATGATGTCGTCCCGTTTACCCATCTGGTACTGGACAGTCCCAGGCGCAACGCCAGCCTCAGTGGCGACGTTGCGCACGCTCAGGGCATCGAGACCCTGGCTGACCATCACTCGAATGGCAGCATCAGCGATCACTGCGGCGGTGCCGGTGATGGGTGTGTTGCGATCAACGGACATGGAGCTCCAATCTTGCGTAGCTCAGATGCGATGAGCCATTCATAAGTGTAGTTGCACTCGCGCATTGCGCCTCGTACAATCGTACCAAGCCCGCGATTAATACAAACGTATGAAGCTGGATTGGGGCCTCTTGCGAATCTAAGGTCAACCTCCCCGCAAACACCCGACTACTGGAGAATTCCATGTCAGACTTCCTTCCCCTTGCTGGCCTTGCACTCGTAGATAGTTTGAGTGCAGGAACCCTTGTCATTCCTATTGCACTGATTGTTATCTGGCGACGAGTACGTTTAGTCCTATTGAGCACCTATCTCGCTACGATCGCCACGGCCTACTGCGGCCTTGGTATTGCGCTTCTATTAGGGTTCGATGCGGCAGTATCGAGGCTTTCTGGCGTAAGCGAGACTGATTGGTTCCAGTGGGTGACGCTCGTTCTGGGCGCGGGGCTTTTCATCTTCGGTGTGTTCTCGCCAAACCCCAAAAAGCCCGCGGCCACGCGGACCACCAACGGCGAGGTGTCGAAGAGTCGGGCTTCTCGCCTTGCACGAAGTGCGTCATTGAGTGCGACCGGCATGGTGGGGCTTGCGCTAGGTGCTGCCGTTGTCGAGGCTGCGACGATGTTGCCCTACCTAGGCGCAATGGGAATTATCCAGACCATGTCATTCGGGTTTAGCGGCAAGGTCGCGATTATTGCGGGGTACTGCATCATCATGGTCCTACCGGCAATTCTTGTGGCCGTCATTGCAGGCGCAGCGGGGCCGGCTATTTTTCCTCGTCTGGAGCGCGCCATCCGTCGGCTGGAGTATGAAACGAAAGTGACGTTGCTGTGGATCGCGGCAATTGTGGGAGGCTACATGGCGGCATCGAGTGCACAAGGGCTCGGATTGATCGGTTAAGTGTCAGGTTAAACCTTGAGCGGTATCGTCGATTGAAGAGCTCCTTGAAGCTTCTGCTCTGAACCAGTGCGCCCTCTGGGCTAGCATTGGACTGCTATCTACACTTTCCTAGGATAGGCACGAGAAGGAGGTTATGTTAATGAAACGCATGATGGCGCGGATAGGGTTCACTAGTATTGTCTCCCTATTACTCTCCTCTTGTAGTTTTGATGACCCATTGGCTTCTCATCTCGCGTCCCTA
>NZ_KV805124.1:223105-223453 GCF_001811545.1 Corynebacterium sp. HMSC074A09
TAGAGGAAAGGGCGACAGCGAACAATGGGTGAAGTTCTCTCGAGAGGCTCTCGATCTGTGTTCTCCATCAAGTCCGTCTTCTTTAATCATGGAGTCAACGACAGTTGCTCTCAGTTTTTCTCTGGATAATCCGGGTAGTGCTTGGATTCTAACCGGCTTGAACAAGTAGTCATATGGGCTCGCTGCTCCTGGGCAGTATCGGGAACACTCAGATTGGGGTCAGCGTGCACACGACGACCGATGCAGCATCCTGTTTAATAAAGCACTTATAGAAAATATTCTCTAGTGATTGCGCATGCGCGTCCACCACTAAGGAAGGGCCTGACCCCCGGAAAGTAGACACGTCGG
>NZ_KV805125.1:0-9483 GCF_001811545.1 Corynebacterium sp. HMSC074A09
CCCCGCTACGCACCCCAAAACCGGAAGAGCCGTTTTAGTCTGCGGCCTGTAAGGGGATGGGGGAGTTGTAGAGTTGCCTCAAAATATCATCGGAAACGCATGAAATGGGTTGATGTTGGAGGCCGCGGCCGATAGCTTCGGGGCCATGATTTCACGCACACTGAAGAAAGTAACCACAGCAACTGCGTTCGTCGCCCTCGCAGGCGGCGTCCTGGGCGCCGGTACTGCCGGTGCGCAAGAGCTGTCCTCCGTCGACTCCCCGCAGTCCAGCCAGATCCAGGAGCTGAGCTCCCGCCTCTTTGGCGGTCCGGGCACCCCGGAGGACTCTGAAGCACCGGAAGGCTCCGGGCTGATTGAGAAGTACGAGGACGTCGACGGTCTGCAAGACAAGCTGCCGGCCGATGAGGCCCAGAAGGTTCTCAACGGTACCTTCACCGCAAAGAAGAACCCAGCGATTTCCGTGACCTTCAATTCCGATGGAACCCTCGCCTACAACGATGGCTGCAACTCCGGTGGCGCTAGCTACAAGCTGGATCAGACCGATGCCATTGTGGTGGAGAACCTGAACTCTACGTTGCGCGCCTGCGCCCCTGATGCCATGGCCGACGCCGATGCGCTCAAGGCTATCCTCTCCGCCAAGCCAGTTGTTTTCCCCGTAGAGGGCAACACCTTTGCGTTGGGCAGCCAGGGCCAGGTCATCCAGTTTGAGAAGGCCGAAAACTAAGGCTTGTTAAGCATCCAGTAATTCACGTGGCGGGGCTAGTCCGAGACTGGGCTGGCCCCGCTTGTGCGTGCGCGCCGGCCCTCGAGGAGCCAGCCAACGAAGCGGCAGGAGCAGGCAGACCAGTGCGCGATAAGGAGCACCGGGATGCTGAGCGCGATGACGTCGAGAAGCTCCGAGCCATTCACCAGCGCTACCTGGTGACCACCCATGCTGACCGTTCCCGGTGGGAATGTGCAGGCCCACCACGCGGGCGAGTAATCCACCCAGCGAGCCACGTTGGGGTAGAAGGTGACCATGGCATAAAGCGCGAGGGGGATGGCAATCACCATGGCGGTGAGCCCGTAGTAGACAGAGAAACTACCGGGGTAGAGGATCTGCATGGCGGTAGTGGATTGGCCCACCACGCCCAGCGGCACCCATGCCGTCGCGGAGTTGGCGCCGGTGAGGTTGACTTTGCCGTGCCAAGCAGCCCAATACACGCGGATGAAGATGGGGACCGCAGTGGAGATAGACATGATGAATAAAACGGTGCCCATCACGTGGTAGGCGCGCCCGTAGTCGAGGGCGAGGAAGCCGGCTACGGAGGAGGAAATCATGGGGCCGACCAGCGGCAGGCCCCAGGTAAACCGCGGCTGACCGTCGAAGCGGGTGAGCTGGATGGCCCACGTGATGACGGTGACCGGGCCACCGATCCAGAAGCCCACTAGGCGGAAGGTTCCGATATCCGTCAATCCGGACAGTGCTGCGCCGAGTGCCAGGATGCCGATGAAGTACATGGACCATTCCGCCATGGAGGTCCGCGCGAAGCTGGGCTGGCGGTAGAGCGCGAAGCCGACCGTCAGCACGAGCAGGATGACGCAGGCTAGCGCTGCGAAGATGGCGGAGCCAACCAGCATGTCTTCCTCAACGAGCAGCCGGGAGACGATGGAGGTGCCCATGAGGCTGCCGCCCCACGCGGGGCCGGGCGGTAGCAGTTGGCGGAATCTGTCAGTCACAGATGGCATGGTAGCCACCCCACTGCAGGAAAGCTCGTTTGATCAGCGGGATTAGGACGTGAGATTGCACCTTGTTGTGTACTGCAGTAGGGGAGGGCACACAGAGCGCGTGTGGCGGTTGACTTCACCGCCGTTGGAACCGCGTGTGTTCTCCAGGCTAGAAAACCTCACCAACCCTCATTGCTGGGAACGGTGAGGAGCAATGTCTTAAGTGTAAGCGTAGAGGAACAAAATTGAACGCGCGCGCAACAGTAACTTGCTGATTTTTTGTCAAATATTTGGTTGTCGCTGGTCAATGGAACGGAATTATCTCCCGAGAAATACCCCCGAGTGTATGGGTGTCAGTAAACTCTCTGACCTCAGCCTAGACGGCCCCTCTAGAAACCTACCCCGTAACATCAAATTTGCTACCCCTCGATGAGGGGCCAATTCCAGGCCAAAAGCAATTCGCCCTGCACTTAGGTAAGTATCCCGAGATAATCTCCCTATGGCCCCACAACAGCTCAGCGACCTCCAGCGCACCGTCCTGGAATGGGTGAACTCTGGTTGCCCCGAAGACTCGGCACCCAGCGGCAACTACAAGATTTCCGCCCGCAGTCTCGAAGGCTACGAGCTGGTGAAGATTAAAGGACATGGCGACGCATGGACGGCAACCATCACCGAGCGCGGCAAGCGGGTGCTCACAGGTACGGAGCCACTTCGGCCGAAGAAAAAGAAGAAGACTACTGTTGGCGGGCCGGCCACGGGTAGCGAGCGAGTCGTGACCACACCCAATCGCCCCGCCACCCCGTATCGTCCCCGCGTTACGCCGACCGTTGGGGAAGCACAACAGCTCCTTGCCGCTATCGAGGGCGCGCACCGCGGCTTCTTTCGCGTCAAGTGCAGCAAGGAGGAGTTTGAGCGCGAGTGGGAACCCCGTCTTAAGGCTGCGCAACGCGTGGCGCAAGAAAAGCAGCGCTCACGTCGTCTTGTCTTTAACCTCAAGGAAGAAGGCTGGAACTCGTGGTGGCCGACGCATGTGCAGGCCGGGTTTGTCGACGAGGTGGTTCTTACAGAAAGCTCACGTCTGCTTCTTTCCGGGGAGCGACGAGTGAGCAAGTTGCACCCGATGGTTGCGCTGTTTACTGACAAGGCCAACTTTGATGTCTCCGCGAAAGCTGCGCCGCGTGCAAGGCGGCTACTTCATGTGCTTTTCACCGAGGCCGAACGGATTGGGTGGGAGGTGAATTCGCGAGAAATTGAGTCGAGGAAGTGGAACACGCCGTCACGCACAGGTGTCTATGTCGCTGGCCGGGAGATTACAGTCACCGAGCAGACTGACAAGGTGGAGCGTGAACCAATCAGGAAAGAAAAAGCAGAGCTTAATCGCTATAACTGGGACAAAACGAGGGGCATGGAGCCGGTGTATGACCATGTTCCGAATGGCTTGCTCACCATTGAAATGGGGTGGAATAGGGTCAACGACACGAAGCGTAACCCTCGTCGCCTAGACACGGCACTAGCGACGCGCATGACGCAGACTGCCGTCGAGAGATTCTTTACTCGTTGCGACAGCGACTTCAAACGTGAAGCGGAGGCGTCGTGGCAGCGTCGTAAAGACCACGCCGCCGAGATTTTGAGGGTTCGTGAGGGGCGCGCGTTCGAGCTGGAGACTTTGCGTCGGCAAGCCAGTATCTACCGAGAACATCAGGGGCTACTCGCTTTCGTGAGCGAGCTGGAGGGAACCAGCAATGTCGATGCTGACTACCTCGCGTGGTGCAAGCATATCCTGGAGCGAGAAAACCCCGTGCCGGTGCTAGCCGTCCCGCAGGTGCCGGAACTCGATAGGGAGGTGTTCAAAGAGGAGATTGTTGAGGTCGCGGGGACACTCGATGATTCCGAGCTGGACGTGTGGACGCAGGTCGGGTTCGACGGCGCTGAGACTTCGGGGCCAGCGTAGGTGGATTCGTTTTGAGGAATCGCATTGGCGCTGAACGGGATCGGGTACGATAACTTCCCTGTTAGGCAGGCACACTGCTCACCAGGGAACAGTGGGTGACAGGGCTCGAGTGAGCCCAAAGAGCTAAAGGGATGTGTGACTCCATTGCCGATGTCTCGTCCTTGTCTGGTTAGCGCGAGAGTTCCTTGAGAACGGACTCCTCGATGAACTTTCTTTCGTACTGCTCCCATTTAGCTTCTGGCCGCGGCGCTGCATCCGCGTATCTCGATGTGAGTTCCGGGTCCGTGTGCAACTGGTAAATCGGAGTTTCCTTGAACCTGGTGCGGTCGTCTTCGCGACTTCGTTCCAACCAAAATGCGGTTTCGTCGGGCTGCCCCAGCAGGATTGAGGCTCCTGCTTTTAACGGTGCTACATAGTGGTGATTGGCTGGCAGACTTTCGCGAAAAAGTCGAATATCCGTAAGGTCAGCGTCAGTCAGATTCCCGAGCCGCTTATCAATTTGCCACACGTTTACCTGCGCAATCTCGGAAAATTCGGGTTCGGTGAAGAGCCAGGTGGCAAGTTTTCTGGCTCCTCTGAGCAGTTCCGTGGCGCGTCGTGGCTGTAAGTCCGCGGCCTCGATAAGTTTCAGCACGGTCTCGTTGGCGAAGTTGGTTCTCCTGTCGTTGTCCACATACATCTCATATGCCTCGGTGATGTGCTCAAGTCCAAGGTTGAGTGTGGTTGAGATTTCTTCTGCCGTGAGAACTTCAAATGCAGTAATGCGCGTGTGGACCTCGGGGTCGTCTTTGGCAACCCACCAAAACTGCCCATTGTCGAGGTCTCCAACGCTTTTGATGGTCGCAAAGTCTTCGTTGTTGCGGTGGGAAGCAAGGAAGCGAAGCTGCCATTTTCCAAGTTCGACCATAAGTTTGTGAGGTTGTTCGTCGGGGAGAGAGAACTTGCCACCGTACACGAAGTACTTGACAATGTTCTCCAGCATGTCGAGGTTGGTATCGAAGTCGCGAACATGCAGTAGCGAGGTGTCGACGTTGAGGAGTTCGCACAAGGCGTTGATGTCTTGAAAGATTCGCAGGCTTTGCCTTTGAGGTGTGAAGTCGTAGTCGTTGAGTTTCCACCGGACTTCGTTTTCCCCGATGTCAAACGATTCGTTTTCGATCCAGTAGTTAAGAAATTCAAGATTGGTAAGTGCTTCGTCAAAGTCCTCGACTAGGGAAGAGTTGACCTCTCCGCCTTGGTTCTTAATGTCTAGGGTGATGCGTAAGGAGGGAGTAACAGCGAGTTCCATAAGGTGGTCGTTGATAAGCCGTCGGCGTGCATCCGAAATGACAATTGAGCCTGCGCGAAGTTCATGGCCGAGTTCATGTGAAGCGTATTCTTCCGGCCAATACTGGAAGTGACCGGGCAGTGGCACCCTGTTTCCGTCTCGCAGTTTCAGTTCGATATGAGAGGGGATACCTGTCCCGATACCGACTACTCCCGGCTTGTTGAAGTTAAGGGAATCCACTGTCGAAACGTGGAGGCCTGTTGCTAGGGACAGCATGTCATCCGACAACTTAATGTTGCTGGGTTGGCACTTCGCTCGGGCAAGTTTCGCGATTCTAGTTTGCGCGTCACAGTCTTCGGGGAACGGCAACAGTTTCACTGTTCGGGATTTCTTGTCGCCCATTTCCCTCAGCTCGTGTTCGATGTCAAGTGGGCCTAGAATGAGGTAATAAGCTCGGCGTTCCAAGCCTCGAATATGGACAACGAAGAGTATTACGCCGTCTGAGTTGTGAAAACCAGTCAGGTATTTCTTCTTTAGTTTGAACTTGGCGAGATTCTTGAATTGCTCGGCCTGTTTCAGCTCGTGCCCCTTGCACTGCGACCTAACTGCCCATTGAAAGTGTTCGGTCTTTTTGGTCTTGTCGGGGGCGTAGTATTTGAGTTCGCCGTCAACGATTGCTGTCTTGTCGTTCTTAGACAGCTCAGCCCGCAGGTGCTTGTTCCCACGGAGCAGGTCTTGGATGTAGTTAACGGCTGCTTCTTCAATATCGTCGTTATCCACGAGTACTCCCAAGTAGCGTCTAGTTCAGATCACTAGAGTTTACCAGGCAGTACTCGTAGTCTTTCGTTGTTGGAGATGCGTGAAATCCGAGTGTCTAGGGACTAGCTACACCCGCTCCCATGTACCCAGGAAAATGTTTGTGTGAATACCCTGCAACCGCAACCGCCGCGCGGTGCAGTACGTGCCGACCTTGGTGCGGGTAATTCAGACTAGCTCGCCCGTGTCGGCTGCATGAAGGTGAGAATGACTTGCAGGCAATGGCGGTTTTCCAGAATACAGGTTTGCCGAGGCGGTATCTTATTGGGGACCGAGTATTTGCTCGCCTGCTTCTGCGGTCGACAAGTACCAACGCCCAACGCGCCAGGACAACTGGGGACATATTGGCGACCTCCCAGACAGAAAAGAAGCCCTCGGTATTACTGCCGACGTGGAGGGTATTACCCAGGTTGCGGGCCAAGCCTACTGTCCGTGTATTGCTGCCTATGAGGACCTGTTGTATCCCAAGGCGGACCACGAAAGCAAAGACATGATCGGCGCTGAGCGCGAGGCGAAGCACGCTCGGCGCAAGACCCTTCAACTTCCGATTAAGGCAACACGCACTGACGGCTCACAACGTTTCGAGTGCCCGGCATTGTCTGGCAAGGTGATCTGTCCGCTTCGGGCTGGTAACAAACGCGCTCGCGAAGCAGCGGCCAAGAAAACCGCGTTGGGTCAGCCACCCATGCCACTGCCACAACACGTCCTGGACAAGGTGAATACCTCCGGCAAGATTTGCTCCCAAGCCTCAGTACTGGTGAGTATCCACGAACACGACCGCTTCCATAAGTACGCGCAGCAGGGCCTTCCCTCTCTATACGAAAGAGTGGGAAAAGCTCTACCGTAAGCCACGCAACATTATCGAGGCACGCAACCACAGTCTGAAAAGCCTGGTTGCTATTGGTAAGGGGGGGAGCGGACAAAACGCTATACGCGAAGCGTGGCCGCATTCATGCTCCTTATCGGTCTTGCTGTCGCTGGAACCAATGCCTTGCAGGCAATGAACTACTTGCGCAGGCAAGTTGACGAGGGCCCTGGTCCACGTCCCCCCCTCGGGGCGGGCGCCCGCGTAAAGGCCGGGCACGCGAGGACATGCTGAGCATTGCGGGCGCTAATGCCCCGCCTCAGATTGGCGAAGCCGCATAAGAAGTCACGAGCCTTGCTGGAACTCTCCAGGAGGCCGTGGCCTTGAACCCGTGGTCAGGTGCCGGAAATAGCCCGTGAAGCGGGCAGTGACAGGGCTAATCGAGTCGAAAACCGCCCAAATAGGATATGAAAAATAGCGAACCCCTCGACAATTCTGACGAAACGTCGAGGGGTTCGCTTCTACCTAGCAGTAATGCAAATCAACGCAGGTCAGTTGTGCAAACATGCCTTCGCCTCTAGCTTTTGAAGTTTATGAAGAGCTTTGAGGATTGCCCCCACCTAAATGGTGGAGGTGCTTTCGTCGTTTTAAGGGGGCTACCTCAAGGCAAAATCCCGTAGAAATCCCGCAAACCCCCGAAAACATGCAAACACCGCAAAACATGAAAAGTCCCTGACCTGCACAAACGGAAACACACAGGCCAGGGACAAACCTCAAAACTAGCAGTCGTAGTACATCTCAAATTCCTGCGGAGTCGGACGCAGGCGCACCGGCGCAATCTCGTTCTCGCGCTTGTAGTTGATGTAGGTCTCGATGAGGTCTTCGGAGAAGACATCGCCTTCAGTAAGGAAGTCGTTGTCTTCCTCAAGCGCAGCGATGGAGGCCTCCAGGGAGGTGGGGGCCTGCGGAATGGACGCAGCCTCTGCCGGCGGCAGCTCGTAGAGGTCCTTGTCCACCGGGGCGTGCGGCTCGATGCGGTTCTTGATGCCGTCGAGGCCTGCCATCATCATGGCGGCGAAACCGAAGTAGGGGTTGCCGGACGGGTCCGGCGCACGGAACTCGATGCGCTTGGCCTTCGGGTTGGAGCCGGTAATCGGGATGCGGATGGCAGCCGAGCGGTTGCGCTGCGAGTACACCAGGTTGATCGGTGCCTCAAAGCCCGGAACCAGGCGGTGGTAGGAGTTCAGGGTTGCGTTCGTGAACGCCAGAACCGCCGGTGCGTGGGCCAGGATGCCGCCGATGTAGTAGCGAGCAATGTCAGACAGGCCTGCATAGCCGGCCTCATCGTGGAAGAGCGGCTTGCCATCCTGCCACAGCGACATGTGGGCGTGCATGCCGGAGCCGTTATCGCCGGCCAGCGGCTTAGGCATGAAGGTCACGGTCTTGCCGAACTGCTCCGCGGTGTTCTTGATGATGTACTTGAAGGTCTGAATATCATCCGCCGCGTGCAGCAGGGAGTTGAAGCGGTAGTTGATCTCGTTCTGGCCGCTGCCCACCTCGTGGTGGAAACGCTCGATGACAAAGCCTGCCTTCTGCAGCTGCTCCACCATGGCGTCGCGAACTTCGCCGTGCTTGTCGACGGGCGCCGTAGGGAAGTAGCCGCCCTTCACGCGAGTCTTAAAACCGGTGTTCGGGGTGCCATCGAAGTTGGTCTCGGAACCGCGGTTCCACCAGCCTTCATCGGTATCAACCTCGTAGAAGCCGTGGTTAACGTCGGTGCTGTAGCGCACGGAGTCGAAAATATAGAACTCAGCTTCAGCGCCGAAGTTACAGGTATCCGCGATGCCGGTGGAAGCGAGGTACTCCTCAGCCTTGCGCGCGATGTTGCGCGGGTCGCGGCTAAAGGGCTCCAACGTAAACGGGTCGTGGACGAAGAACTTGATGTTCAGGGTCTTCGCGGTGCGGAAAGGATCCACGAAGGCGGTCTTCGGATCCGGCAGCAGCGTCATATCGGACTCATCGATGGTGGTAAATCCGCGGATGGAAGAACCATCAAAGGCGAGGCCTTCGGCAGCTGCGTCTTCAGTAAATTCCTCGGCCGGAATAGAGAAGTGGTGCTCAGTGCCGGGGACGTCCGTAAACCGGATGTCAACGAACTTGACGTCCTCTTCCTTGATGAATGCGATGACGTCCTGGATTGTCTCAAAGGACACGGTGGTCTCCTGTTGGTTGACGTGTAGTACTCCCGACTAGTTTACAGGTATTGGCTTTGTCGCTGGGGTGTCTGGGGCACGTGGAGGCAAATTTTCTGCTTAGCAGAGCCGACGGCTAGATTGGTGGGCATGGCTGATAACAACGATGGCTTTGAGAACGGGCAGTGGCCTGGGCAAACAATGGGCTTGCCCAAGGAGGGCTCAGGTTCCCTGGCTTCTGTAATGCGGCGCACTTTTGGCGTTCTCATTGACTGGCTCTTGGCAATGCTGATAGCCAATCTCCTCGAGCTCTTTACGAATTCGCTCGGTGGCCCGGCATTCTTGGGCTATGCGGTGTGGGTAGTCATGGGCATCGTGTGCGGTTGGCTCTTCGCCCGCACCCCGGGCATGGCGCTGCTGGGGATGGGAGTCGCACGTCTTGATGTGCCGGGCTCTTCCGTTGGCTTGTGGCGAGCCGCGGTCCGCACGCTGCTGACTGCAGTGCTTTTCCCCGCAGCGATGGTCGATGCCGACGGCCGCGGCCTCCACGACCGCGCCACCGGCACCGCCGTCATCATGGCTTAAGGCTTGTTCTGCGTCAGCCGGTCGTATCCACCACAGATGCCCCACAAATGGTTCCCCTGAAAAGGTTTGTTTGGGGGCAAACAAACCTTCTTCATAACGCTAGAGGGTTTACTTGGGGTCAAGTAAACCGGCTCTTCCGGTTTTGGGGTGCGTAGCGGGG
>NZ_KV805126.1:0-12525 GCF_001811545.1 Corynebacterium sp. HMSC074A09
AGCCTGCGGTAATGCCCGATAACCTCACTAGCAGGAAGAGTAGTCAGGTCGTTCTCATAGCCTTTGATCCCGGCTAGGGCTCGGTGTTTGGCGGCAAGAGCGTAGTTGACCTTCTTGTTTGGGGCGGAAAGATCGATATAGCGGTTGCGCTTGATTGCGATATCGCCGTCAACAGCGCGTTTGGCTTTTGCTATTTGCTTGCCGATTCCGCGCAGGCTGCGTCTAGCCCGAACATGGGAGTGCTGGAAGTGAGTCCTACAGCGGTGTCACAACCGGATGCAAGTGGGGGCGGCTGAAGAACTACGGCGAGAAACTCGTCGAGTACATCGTCCAAGCAGTCGCTCGTGACCTCCTCGTCCACGCCATGACACTCGACGCAGACGGGTACGAATGCGACTACTACCGCAAAGATTAGACGCGCCAGAGAGGCAACTCGCCCCAGCTGTCAGGTGCTCCTGTGCGAGAAAACGGCACGATGGGATTGTGCGGGTAGGTGTGGAACAGCTTCGGTAGCCGGTCGGCTGGAGACAATTCCAGTTGGCGCTGCAAGTATTGGATAAGGGAGAGCTGCCCGAACACGCGATTCATTCCTTCAGCTACCGGAGCCAGCCTGACGTCATTGTTCAGTTTCGGTTTGATGTCGTAAACACGGTTGAACATCCTTGCATGATGAGCTGCGTAATTACGCAGAATATTCAAGGATTTCAGCCAAGATTCAAGCTGAGGACCAGTTAGGCCGCAGGGCTCGGCAATCCGTTTGCGCACGATATTGGGCGACATGCCGTACAGGTACGACAGCATCCCCCAATCCATGATTTCGACAGCCGCCCAGATGGGTAGAGTCCCGCCATATTTGGATTTGTGGTGGGCGACGAAGTCCTCCTTCGACGCTTTCAATGCCGACTGGTACTTTCTCAGCCACACCTCGTGCACGCTACGCCCGTCTTTGTTTCGCTGCCGTGCCCGGGCGCTCAAACGCTGGGGATCCAAATAGATCAGCGGGTCAAGGCGACCCAGCTCGTGACCGAGCTTGGTTCGAATAGCCAACTCCACGCGATCAAGCTCGATGAACACGCTGTGGCGCAATTGTTCGTCAAACCCATAGAGGGCTACCACTAGGTCAAACGATGCTCCCTCAACGAATTCATCTCGGGCAGTGCCGTCGTCTTGGGAGAAACGGCGCATCGGGTACCAGTATCCGGACAAGCGGTAGTAGTTCAATTGAGCCAGCAGCGTCTCAGCATGCTGGGGATCATCCACTCGCATCCCACGCTGACGAAGCAATTCGACCTGTTCACCGTAGGTCTTGAACTGCTTCACCTGCTCCACGCACACCCCTGTTTGATACAAAAACGAAGACCGGCCCTGGACTCCCATTGAGGCGGGCAGCGGAACCGGTCATGTTGACTACGAGGTTACCTGGTTGATGACGCCGAGGCAAGAGCACGGGACATGGAGCCATCGGTACGATCCGAACCATCACCTCGGGCGGGCAGGTCCTGTTCTGCGGCTGGGACGTGGCGACCGCCCTCGGCTACGCCAACACGAAAGATGCCCTGGCGCGTCATTGCAGGGGGTCGTTAATCACTACCCCCTTGAAACGGCTGGTGGCATCCAGCAGGTCAGGTTTACCAGCGAAGGTGTCCTATTACGACGTGGTGCTGGCGTCGTTGTCGCTGATCACCACCACCGAGATCGCCAAGGACTACGGCCTGTCGGCGAAGAAGCTCAACCAGATTCTGCGCGGGGAGCAGGTGCAGTTTCACCAGCCCGGGCGTTGGTTCCTCTACGCCAAGTTTGCTGAGAAGGGTTACACCCAGTCCAAGACGTACGAGTACGACGAGGGCAAGACCTGCACCCACATGTACTGGACGCAGAAAGGCCGCCTGTTCATCTATGACCTGTTGAAGAACATCCGTGGCCTGCTGCCGGTGGTCGAGTGTGAAGGCGAGGACGCCAGATGACCACCACTGCGCTTCTTGATATCGGAATACCGAAGAAGAACGTCGAAGGATACCCTGACCCGACTTGCTACCGGGCCCTGAAAGCGATTCAGCGCGCCGAGATCGACTGGGCTCACCAGATGGACATCCCGAACCACCACCAGATCACCGACCAAGCCGGGCTGGAGCAGGTGGCCAGGTTGGATCACGTCGCCGCCACCTACACCAACGACCGGCGCTCGTCTGCGAGCTTCATTTCCTCGGACTGTGTCGTGATGGACATCGACAACGACCACACCGAGGAATCATCCAACTGGGTGACACCGGAGAAGCTCGCCGAGTTGATGGCGGGTGTGGTGTTCATGACCGCCACTTCCCGTAACCACCAGAAGGCGAAAGGCGTGCTGGCGGCTAGGTTCGGTTTCTTTGATCAGCAGGCGTTGGATGCCGGACGGTTCATCTACGGAACCACAAACGGGCCCTCGGCAGGCTGGCGTTCATAAAGCTAGGAGTCGATCTTAGTGTTGGTGGCAATCGAATGTGTCCGGTACGCCCACTAATGTTGATTAATGGATTCACTATTCCCCATCATTACGCAGACCCAAGGAGAACCAACCCATGACGCACCGCGCAGACGCAGGGCTTGAGCCGGCTCGGGAAACGTCGGCGTCGCAGACGTCGTTTGTGCCGCAGCCAGGAAACCAGGAGGCGCGCCGGGCGGACTTGCGCCGCTGGAAGGCGATTGCGCTGTCCTTCCTGATTGGTGCGGCGGTGATCTTTCTGGGGTGCTCGTGGTGGCAGGCGTCGGCAAGCGGGGCTCCCGTTTGGGTGGGCTACGTGCGCGCGGCAGCGGAGGCAGGAATGGTCGGTGGATTGGCGGACTGGTTCGCTGTGACCGCGCTGTTCCGCCGGCCCATGGGGCTGCCCATCCCGCACACCGCACTCATTCCCAACAACAAGGACCGCGTGGGTGATGCGCTCAAGGACTTCGTGGAGGAGAACTTCCTCACCGCGGATGCGCTCAGCGCCAAGGTGCGGGAGGCAGAGATACCGCTGTGGCTGGCGCGCCAGGGTGTGGAGCCTGGGCGGGCGGAGGAGGTCTCCGCGTGGATTGGTGAGCGCGCAGCCAGCGTGGTCGCAGACCTAGACCCGGCGGAGGCAGAGCAGTTCATCCGCACCCAAGTCATGGACCGTCTGGCAGAGCCGGAGTGGGGCCCGCCGCTGGGGCGCCTGCTGGAGGGCTATATCGCGGAAGGCAAGGCGCGGCCGCTGGAAGATGACCTCATTGAGTGGGCGCACGGCAAGATCCTCGGCATGGAATCCACGGTGGTCACCGCCATTGATGAGCGCATGCCCGGCTGGGCGCCGCGCTTTGCCCGCGAGATGGTGGGGGAGAAGGTCTACGCCGAGCTTGTGGAATTCGCCGATGAGGTCCGCCGCAACGGCAACCACGAAGCCCGCCTGGCCATTCGCCGCAACCTGTCCAAACTGGCTTCGGACCTGCAGTGGGATGAGGACATGCGCGGGCGCATCGAAGGCATCAAGCAGGAGATGCTGGCCTCCGATCAGGCGCAGAAGGCGCCGGCGGCGATGTGGGCGACGGTCTCCTCCACGCTCATTGAACAGCTCACCGACCCAGAGTCCTTCCTGCGCCAGAAGATCACCGCCAAGGTGAAGGAATTGGCGCACCGCCTGCTGGAGGATTCCGAGTTCCTGGCCCAAGCCAACGAGCTGGTGGACAAGGCCGCGCGCTACGCGGTGGAGAAATTCGCCCCGGAGATCATCGCGATTATTCCGGAGACCATTAAGCGCTGGGATGCCCAGGAGGCTTCCGAGAATATCGAGCTCATGGTGGGCAAGGACCTGCAGTTCATCCGCCTCAACGGCACGGTTGTGGGTGCGCTGGCGGGGTTGGTTATCTACACTGTTAATCATCTGCTTTTTGGCGTCTAACAAGGAGTGACGACCATGTCCGTATTTGACTCAATCAAGAATGCCGGTTCCTCTGCTTTTGATGTGGCCAAGGATTTTGGTGGCCGTTTCAAGGAGGAGCGCCAGAACCAAGCCCAGAGCGCGCAGGCGGATCGCATTGCCCGCGCCGCCGATGAGGCGGGCATGGGTGATGGCACCGCGAAGGAAGAGTCCTTCTTTGACCGCGTGACCTCCACGGCCAAGAACATTGGGGAGTCTGTGTCCTCCGCAGCGCGCGAGACCCGCAACTCGGAGTCTTTTGAAAAGGCCCGTGAGGATTTCACCACGGCCTTCAACGAGACCCGTGAGGGTGTTCAGGGCGCTATCAACAACGCCAAGGAGCAGCGCGCGGAGGGCAAGCATGCCCAGCAGCCGCAAGAGCCGCAGAGCCCGCGCAACCCCTACGCACAGAAGCCGAATGACGATGTCATTGACGGCGAAGTAGTTGACGAGAACTAGTTAGTCTTTCTTGATGCACACTTTTCTTAACATTATTGCGTCGATACCGCACTACATTTTCATCGCGGTATCTCTCTTCGCCCTCTTTGGTGCCGTCCTAGCGGCGATGACGCGGGAGGATGCCTTCCGCGCCGGTGACCGCCAGAACAAGTGGGTATGGGTCGGCCTGCTCTTCGGCTCCGCCCTGTTGATGAACCTGCCGCTGCCTTTTGTCAGCTGGATTGGTGCCATCATCACCGGCGTGTATTGGTTTGACGTGCGCCCGCAGCTCAAGGCCATCATCAACGGCGATTATTCCTACTAATGCTGAATCTGCTTGAGGCCTCCGTGGAGGAGGTGCGAACCCAGTCGGCGGGGCAACAGCGAGTGCTGGTCTCCCCGCACCACGTGCTTGCCGCTGAGGGCGCCGAGCACGTTATTGCTGTTGCCGGTTATCCCACCGGCCGCCACCACTCCTTGGTGAAGGCGGCGGAGGCGCGGCTGGCCGTGCAATCAGGTGCCGCCGAGGTGTGGGTTGCGGTGGATGAGCTGCTAGGGGATGCCACCTCGCTCCTCTCCGAGCTCGTCACTCTCCGCGAAGCCTGCCCGCTGCCAGTGCGCTTGGGGCTCATTCTTCCTGAGCGTCCGGCTTTGCCGTTGCCGGAGTATGCGCGTGCTGCCGAGCAAGCGGGCTATCAGTGCCTCATTGAAACGGGCTCCGTCGTTTCAGACGACGAAGCCCTGGATACGCAGCTCTCCATAGAGAGCCTTTAATTCTTAATTAGCCGGTGCCTGCTGTGCTGGCGCGGTGGCGGAATCGAGTTCGCTCATTGGAACGTCGTGGCCAATGAGGGTGAGCGTTAGTTCCCCAGCCCCAACATCCACGGATTCAAAGGTCAGCTGCTGGCCCGCGAGCTGTTCCTCCATGCCTTCGGCCAAGGCATTCGAGATTGCGGAGGTCGCCTGCTCGGGCAGGTCGAAGCCGAAGAGCGATGCTTCCTTCGCATCGATGGCGAGCTTACCGTCGCGAGCCTCCGGCTTGAGCGAGAGCGTGGCCAGGCCGCCGGCAAATTCCACCTCGAGGTCATCCTCGGCATCGTTGGCGGTAATCGCGGTGACCACGAGGTTGCCCAAGGCGTCATAGCCGGACTGCTCAGCAATGGCCTTTTGGAAGCTGGCGAGCAGGAACTGATCCGGCACCGTCGTCGAGGCCCGCAGGGTGCCCGCGACCGGCTCCTTGGACAGCGTCATGTCTTCGACGTGCACATCAGCGGCCGGTTGGCCGGTGATGGTGGTGCCCTCAATCTTTAGCGTGGACGGGGTCTTCATATCCATCTGCGGAATCTTGCCGTTGAGCAAACCAAAGACCATGGGGCTGGCACCGAAGCTCACCTCCGGTTCCTCGGAGGTCTCCACGCCTTGCTCCTTGGCGGACTGGGTGAATTGGCTCTTCATCTGAGAACCCAAGAACCAGCGCAGGCCGAGCTCAGCTAGCAAAATGATGAGCAGGAGCGTCACCAGTACGCCGATGAAAATTTTCCAGGCCGTCGAGGCGGGAGATTTAGAAGAAGCCATGACTACTAGTGTGGCGCACTGGATTAAAGTTGGCCAACTACCAGGTCCCAATCCACTGTGAGAACGTTGTCCCGCAGGCGGCGGTTCACCGGGTGGATGGGGACTGTCTGCCGGAGTTCTTCGCGCGCCATGCGCCAGCGCACCCGCGGACCATAAGGAGACCAGCCGGCGGCGCGGTCCCAGGCGGCGTCGGCCGCTTGCAAGAGCTCGTGGATTGGCTCGCCCGGCACGTTGCGGTGGATGAGGATTTTGGGCAGGCGCTCCGCGATATCGCTAGGGCGCTCCACGTCGAAGGGATCCCAGGCGAGGGTCAGCGTGCGCGGGCCGGAGGCGTCGAGAAGCACCCAGGCTGATCTGCGCCCCAGCTCGTCGCAGGTTCCCTCCACGAAGAAGCCGCCGGGAGCCAAGCGTGAAGTCACCGTGTTCCAGGCTTTCTCCACCTGGTCGACGTCGTACTGGCGCAGCACGTTGAAGGCTCGCACCAGCTGCGGGCGGTAGCCGGCAAGCTCGAAGCCGCCCAACTCGAATGTGACGCCATCGCGCGGCGGCAGGACGCGCTCGGGGGAAATCTCTAGGCCCGTTACCCGGGTATTCGGGTTAACGCTGCGCAGCCAGCCGGCCCACTCCACGGTGGTGGTGTGGGAGGCGCCGTAGCCGACGTCGAGTGCCAGCGGCTCATCCGTGGAGCGCAGCAGCGAGGAGATATCCGGGTGCGCCACCATCCAGCGATCGCAGCGGCGCAGGCGGTTGCGGTTGGTGGTGCCGCGGGTAACAACGCCAAAAGGCCGACCAGCGCTTTCCTGAGCCTTCAGGTTATGCGCGTGATCGGCCATGGCAACAACTGCGTTGTAGTGAGCTGTTTAGAGGTTGTTGGAGATCCACTCTTCGGTGAGCTTGCCCTCGTTGGTGTAGAGCTCCTGCAGAGCCTCAGCGACCTTCGGCTCGATGGCAGCGCCCATCATCGGGATGTTGACGGAAACCTCAGAGACGTAATCCAGAACGGTGGTCTCGTCCTGGGCCTTGTAGGTGATGTCACCCTTGAAGTCGACCGGGGTGCCCTTGACGTCAGCGGTGAAGGAGACGGAAATCTGATCGTCGACCAACTCGCCGATGGTCACGGTGCGCTTTTCCTTGAGGTCCTGGGAGACCATGGCGCGAACGGCCTCCGGAAGGAGGGAGGTCGGAAGAATTTCGTAGAGCACAGCGGTGTTGCCGGTGAACTCGTGCACGGTACCCGGTTCCGGGGACAGCTTGGCCACGATGAAGTCCCAGTACTCCTGAGTGGTCAGTGCCTTGTGCACCTTATCGATGGGCTGGTTGATGATAACGGTGTTTTCGCTACGGGTTGACATGAGTTACAGACTACCTTGGTAGACGTGCTAGATAAATTCCTGACCCTCGCTGACATTGACGGAGTCACGCTGGATTCCGAGACCACCTTCGCCGATCTCACGACGCTGCGCATCGGTGGTGCACCGCTGGTGACGGTGCGCTGCGACAGCGCTGAGGCGGCAATTGCTGCGTTAGCAGCGCTTGACGACGCCTCCCAGGACTACCTCGTCGTCGGCGGCGGCTCCAACCTTGTGGTAGCGGAAGGCCAGTTGGATGTCGTGGTCGTGGTGCTCGACTTCGAGGATATCGATGTCACCGTGGCCAACGGCCTCGTGCGCGCTGATGCGGGCGCGGTGTGGGATGACGTCGTGGCCCTGACCGTGGAGTGCGGTCTGGGCGGCATCGAGTGCCTTTCCGGCATCCCGGGCAATGCGGGTGCCGTACCGGTGCAGAATGTCGGCGCCTATGGCGCGGAGACCTCCGACGTCCTCACGCAGGTCTACCTCTATGAGCGCGCTACGCGGACCGCGAGCTGGGTACCGGCGGAAGAATTAGAGCTGTCTTACCGCTACTCCAACCTGAAGTTCACTGGACGCGGCGTGGTGCTGGCTATTGAGCTGCAGCTGACCACCGATGGGCTGTCCACACCCCTGCGCTTTGGCCAGCTCACCCAGAACCCCGGTGAGCGCCGCCCGGTCGCGGAAGTCCGTGAGGAAGTGCTGAAGCTGCGCCGCGGCAAGGGCATGGTGCTCGACCCAGAAGACCACGACACCTGGTCAGCCGGTTCCTTCTTTACCAACCCCATCGTGGAACCGCAGCTTGCCGATTCCATCCAGGAGGCCGTCCGCGCCGCCCGCGGCGACGAGGATGCTGACCGCATGCCGCGCCATGCGGTGCCGGCAAGCGGCACCGCATCTGGAGAAGAAAAGGAAAAGCTCTCCGCCGCCTGGCTCATCGAGCGAGCCGGCTTTGCCAAGGGCTACCCGGGTGAAGAGTCAGGAGCGCGGGCAACGCTGTCCACTAAGCACACCCTGGCGCTGACCAACCGCGGTGAGGCCACCGCAGACGACATCGTTGCGCTGGCCCGCGAGATTCGCGCCGGGGTTCAGAAGGCCTTCGGCGTGACGCTGGAGCCGGAGCCCATCTGGCTAGGGGTAGAAATATAAGTGCGCAATATTTAAAATAGC
This sequence comes from Corynebacterium sp. HMSC074A09, assembly GCF_001811545.1. NCBI lineage: Bacteria > Bacillati > Actinomycetota > Actinomycetes > Mycobacteriales > Corynebacteriaceae > Corynebacterium > Corynebacterium sp. HMSC074A09. The sequence goes on from NZ_KV805126.1 coordinate 8,447, forward strand.
GTTGAATTGCTAGCTCGCCGCCGCAAACACTAGGCGCCCAGAAAGGACCTCGCATGTACATCCCCAAAGACGTACTCTTTGCCATCCTCCTCTTTGTTTCGGCCCTTCTCTGCGCGGTGGCGATGCTGTTGGTCCCAGGCCTGTTCACGGAGTTCAGCGCAGCGCGCTGCACCTTAATGGCGAGCGTCTTGGGGCTCGGCGTCGCCGGGCTGTTTTTCTCCCGCATCCAGATCCGACGCCTCGAGCACTAGCGGTTAGGGCTCCATTGTCCCAAGCTTTCACCGCCGCTTAGGCCATGACGTTGAGCCACTCATCCTTGGCCGCGAGGAAATCGCGTGCGGCCTCCTGTGCGCCCTCGAGTGAGTGGTGGGCGCCCCAGCCGCACTGTACCTCGTTGGCGGCGGGAACCTCGGTGGCGTTGAGGATGTCATTGAGTGCGCCCTCGACGGCGCGGAGCAGCTCGTCCTGCTCCATGCCGTTGGTGATGGCGTAGAAGCCGGTGCGGCAGCCCATCGGGGCAAAACCGATGAGCTTGTTGGTGTAGTTGCGCATGAAGTTGGCCATCATGTGCTCCACCGAGTGGATTGCCTCGGTGCCGAGGTGCTCCTTGTTGGGCTGGCAGAAGCGCAGGTCATACTTGATAATCTCGACTCCGCCGCCCAGGTCGGTGCGGTCGGCGACGCGGATATAGGGGGCGTCGACAAGCCGGTGGTCGAGCTCGAAGGACTTTACGTTGATCTTGTTCTCGGTGTTCTTCTCAGTCATGCTTTCCCAGTGTAACCACGGCTTAGCCTGTGGCCCGAGTGTCCTTCCCCTGAATGCGGGCTGTGCCGCATACGCTGGTCAGATATGAGCGAAGAGGAGATTGGCGGCAACGCTATTCCGGCCGAAGAGCCAGAGACCATCGTGCCGTTTAAGAGCTCGACCATCCTTGAGGTCCAGGGCCACGATGAGGAACGCGACCCTTTCTCCAGGGACAACCGGCTCCGCAAGGAGAGCTGGGGGCTGATCATCCGCCGCACGTGGAATGACTTTTTCCACGATGCCTTCATGGACCGTGCCGCCGGGATGACCTACTTCACGCTCATGGCTTTTGCGCCCACGGTACTGGCCGCCTACTCCATTGCCACGCTCATCTTCTCCTCCCGCCAAGCGGAAGTGGAGCAGCTGACCTCAGAGCTCATCGAACAGTACGTCCCTGGCTCGCTTTCTGAGCAAGCCCATACGGTCGTCGGCACGATCATCGGCTCTAGCGCGCAGGGCACGTTGGCACTGATCATTTCCCTGGCCATTTCGCTGTTTTCAGCGTCGGCGTATGTGCGGGCCTTCTCGCGCACTGCCAATACCGTGTACGGCCGGGTGGAAGGCCGCGGGATCATCCGCACGTGGGCGCTGATGTGGGGGCTGACAGCAGTCATCGTGGTGGGCGCGGTCATCGTGCTTTTTGCCAACTTGCTGCGTGATGCTGTTCTTAACGAAGGGTTGATTCCGCTCGCGCGCAACGTAGGGCTAGAAGATACCGCCACGTACTTGGTAAGAATCTTCCTTCCGGTGTGGAACTGGCTGCGCTTTCCCGTCACTGTGATCGTGGTGCTCACGCTCATTGCAGTGCTCTATCACTTCGGCCCCAACGTGCGGCCTGGGCGCTTTAGGTGGATTACTTATGGTTCGGTGGTGGCGCTCGTGGGCACAGTAGTGTCCTGGGGGCTGGTGGGCCTCTACCTGAAGTACCTCGCTGCGGCCAGCGCCTATGGTGCGCTAAGCACCGTCATGGCGGTGTTCATGGCTATGTGGTTGATGAACACCGTGCTCATCGTCGGCATCAAGATTGATGCTGAGGTGTTGCGTGCCAAGGAACTGCAGCTGGGGCTACACTCCGAGCGTTTTATCCAAGCCCCGCCGCGCTCTGATAACTCCTCCCAAGCCCAGGCCCGCGCCCAAGAGAGCCTAGAGCAGAGGGCGCGTGAGATTTCAGACAACGCACGGCAGGCACAGGACGAGACGGCAGGGATGTAGCCCTACTTCAGAGCGAGGTGGAAGGGAATCTCGGTGCCGGGCACGACGATACCGAACGAGCCGTCTTCCGCGCCGTTCTCCGGCACGCTGACAGCCACTCGGCCGGTACGTTTCTCTTGCGGCTGGAAGGGAGTGTCTACGTCGATAAACCCATTGACATCCCACATGAGGGGCTGCCCATTCGACTCCTCGCCGGGGCCGAAGTAAAGGAACGCCATTTCCGAGCCGGCGTCGGTCTCGTTGCCCACGTACGTCAAGGTCAAATCAAAGACCAGGTTTTTCTTCCCGTCGTCCGGCTGCTTGTAGGAAGGGTCCGCGGCCATGACTTCGTCCGTGCCATCAAAGTTGAGGTTGCTGACATCCACGTGCCATTCCGGCCCTTTCAGCGTCGTGTTGAGCGGTAGCGGGTTAGAACGCGAACCGGGCGTGCCTTCCTCAAGGACTTGGTTGCCGTTCTCATCAGGAACGCTTTCGTAGTATTCCGTCGCTGTTGGGGTGGGAGAGCCCGTGCTGTCCAGCGTCTCCTCCTCATCCCAGGGGCGCACCGTCGTGCCCACGACAGAACTTGATATTCCGGGTGTTTGCGTAGTGTCCGGAAGCGACCCGATGAATTTTGCGGCCATGAAGAAGAAAAAGACGACCGAGGCGATCAAGCTGCCCACCACAGTGATGATCAGGGCGACTGCTCCCCACGCAGTTGACTGGTTGCTGAGGAAAAGTGAGACCGCGCCGGTAATAAGCGCTGCGAGGAGAAGGATCCAGCCTGCGGCGTAGATGCCGGGGATGCAGGCGATGATTGTGCCGAGAACGGCGAGAACCGTGGCGATGATTCCAACGACGGACTTTTTCTTTGGTGGCTCTGGCTGGGGCTGGGCAGCCCCGTAACCGCCGCCAGGATTGTTATGGGGAGTGCCTAAGGGTGGGAAAGGCTGGTTGGCATAGGGGTTCTGCTGTGGTCCCCCGTGCTGGTGCGGCCTCTGCTGACCGGGGCCTGGGGGTGGAGTGTGCGGCGGATACGGAGGTTGGGTCATGAGTAGCTTCTTTCAGGAGAGCGTCAGATGAGTCCCGATAATAATCGCCGCATGGCTACTGCACCTGGGAAAGCAGCTAGCCGGGGAGCGCTCCTAACTGCCCAAACGCTGTCACTGCGCAGATTCTTCCGAAACCTGGCGGTGGCCAGCGGCCTTTTCTGGCCCGCGCTTATTAATCAGTGCTGAGACTAGGAATCCAAACCCCATAACCGTCGTGGCCCTGGTTGACCACTCGTAATCAGCGATGAGCCAACCGGCAAGGGAAATGACGCTGAGTGAGCCGACAGCTGTTATGAGGAATTTTTCAATATCCATGCTTCGTCCTCTGGTTCGTAGAAGTCTCGCAATTAAGTAAGCGGTGCCTTATGCGAAAAGCTATCACGAGGCGAAGGGTGCAGACAGAAAAGAAGCCGAGGAGGCCCGCTTCTGAGCGGAGGTCCTCGGCTTGTTCTAAGGGCTTGCTGTTAGGGGGCTAGCGCCTTAGGCGGAGGGGTAGGTGTCGTCATCGGTGAGGCGCACGGTGTCGTCGAGAAGCATGGCAAACTCGGCGGCCTTGGCGTCCTGTGCCGGAAGGCGGCGGCCTTCGATGACCTCGAAGAGCGGGGCGCGGCCCAGCATTCCGGCCTCGAAGTGTGCGCGGCCAGCACGCAGGCGCTGCTCGGCGTGCTCACGCCACTGGGCGGCGGCATCCGCCCCGCGTTGCTGGGACACAGCCTGCTCGAACACGCCGGGGTGGGCGTAGACGATGAGCGCGCTGACGTGGCCGAAGCCAAGCGAGGTCAGTGCCGCGGCCTTCACGCTGTGGCCCGCAGAGCCGAGGTCCAGCGGGGAGCGCAGCCACACCAGGTTCGGCGCCTTCGGGGCGATGAGCGGGTCGACGCAGTCCAGGGACACGTTCGCCGGGATGCGGTGCGTGCGGAAGACGTCGATGATGCCGCCGGTCTGGAAGAGCGCGGCACCCGCCTTGGAGTGGCCGGTGAGCGTCTTCTGGGAGATGACAAACATCGGCTGATCCTCATCGCGGCCAATCGC
>NZ_KV805126.1:12625-36221 GCF_001811545.1 Corynebacterium sp. HMSC074A09
CCAATCGCTGGCCACAGCAGGGAGTGCAGCTCGGACTCGTTCGGGTCGTTGGCGCGGGAGATGAAGCGCTCGTCGATGCCGCCGGCGACCACGACGTCGGCCTTGCCCAGTGCACTCTTGCTGCATAACCCAGATAAAGATCCAGCCCACTCTCGACTAGGGCGAGGCGGGCTGAACGATTAAACGAAGCTTGTCACGGCGCACGACACCCCGCCAGACGGACGAACAAATGAGCAGGCAGTGAATGCGGTTGAATGGACGGTGTCAAGTTTTCGTGGCTGGGTGAATTTCCTTGCATCATCAATCGCATGTAGAAATCGCGTAGATCGTGTAGGCTCACACGCAGCACTAACAGCCCGAAAGAAGAAGAACAAGAAAGCATAAAGGAGGCGAACCGCGATGATGACCCATAACAATCAGCCGCTAGGACGCCTCTTTAAGCAACTCTTCTAACAGGCTGACTTGACCATTTCCCGGGAAAGCGGCCCTGCTTATCCCGGACGTTGGTGCCAGCCGCGCGACCCGCGCGCACAACTTATAAGTCAGCCGCCCAAGCAGGCCCTTTCTCACGAACTGCGTTACGCAAACGCAGAGAAAGGCTCTCTTATGCGCCTGCACAACTTCGCCTCCATTGTTGAAGACAAGACGGTGGCGCAGGCACAACTCGTCGCTGACCTGCCCTTCGTCTACCCACACGTGGCGCTCATGCCTGATGCCCACTTTGGCAAGGGCTCCTCGGTCGGCACCGTCTTCGGCACGCTGCGTGCCGTCATCCCGGCGGCCGTCGGCGTGGACATCGGCTGCGGCATGATTGCCGTGCGGACCCACCTCACGCACGCGGATATCCAGGACTTCGCGCTCGAGGACCTGCGCACCGCAGTCGAAGACTCCATTCCGCTCTCGCCCGGCAATTACAACGGTTGGATCATGGACCCGCGCACCGAGGCTCGTACGCGTGAGCTCGCGCAGCTGGCCCAGGACACCGGCGTGGATCTCGGCCACTCCAAAAACTGGCGTCAGCAGCTGGGCAGCTTGGGCGGTGGCAACCACTTCATCGAGCTGTGTCTCGACGAAGAGGGCCGCGTCTGGCTGTTCCTGCATTCTGGCTCGCGCGGCGTGGGCAACAAGATTGCCCAGAAACACATCAAGGCCGCGCAGCGCCACTGCGAGAAGCATTGGATCCAGCTCGCGGACAAGGACCTGGCCTACCTCGTCGAGGGCACGGAAGAGTTCGACTCCTACATTGCGGATCTCCACTGGGCACAGCACTTTGCGCTGCTCAACCGCGATGAGATGATGGACCGCTTCCTCGACTGCGTCGCCACCTGGTCCGGCGCGGATCGCGAGACCCTCGAGCTCGAGCGCATCAACTGCCACCACAACTACACCCAGCGCGAGAACCACTACGGTAAGAACGTGTGGCTCACGCGTAAGGGCGCCATCAAAGCAGACGAAGGCGACCGCGGCCTCATCCCCGGCTCGATGGGCACCGCTAGCTACGTCGTGGAAGGCAAGGGCTACCCGCCGGGCCTCAAGTCTGCGCCGCACGGCGCGGGTCGCGTCATGTCGCGCACCCAGGCCAAGGCCCGCTTCACCGAGGCGGACCTTGCCGCACGCATGGAAGGCATCGTCTACCGTCCCGGCGCCGAGTTCGTCGATGAGATTCCGGACGCCTACAAGGACATCGACTGCGTGATGGCCGATGCCGCCCAGCTCGTCGAGGTCAAGCACACCCTGCGCCAGATCCTCAACGTCAAGGGCACCTAACCTGCGCCATGATGGGACCGTCACTTTTAGTGACGGTCTCTTTTGAGCTTTCCGACGCCCCCTCCTCCTGCAGCGTCGCATCAGCACGACGCTTTGCCTTATGCAAGGAAACGAAGTGCGTGACCACTATTGATTACTGCTTATTTATCGCGAAGGGCTGGAACTGCTCGGCCGGTCGGGGGTGAAAGCTGAGTATTAAACTGCGTCGAGGCGAGTTGGCGTTCAGCATCGTCGACCAACATGAAAACATCGTCAGCGAAGTAACCGAGAAGCCCGCCCGCACCGATGACTTTCTTACGCAGAATGCCAGCCTCGGTGAGTGAATCGAGCGCATCTCGGGCCGTGCTTGTCGATGAAATCCCCAGCTCGGACTTCACGATGGACACCGTGACCAAAGGCATGGCAGGAAGCTTCTTGAGCAGTTGGAACTCCGTTGAATTCGATTTCAATGCGCGCTTGCTTCCTTGCGCAGTGCGGTGGTGATTGACCTTGTCCATCCATTCTGCTTCTAGCGCGGCGACGCTATCCGCAAGTTCAGCTGCTTTGGTGGTGGCGACTTGTGCAGCCTCGACGAAGAAAGAGATCCATGCCAGCACGTCACCCTCGCGGAATTTCGTGAGTCCGTCGACGTAACGGTCACCGAGCGTTGCCAGCACCATACTGACAGGGAGAACCGCAGCATCGGTGAGCCCTCTGCGCTGCAAAAGTGCGTGAATCATGGCTCGTCCCACGCGCCCATTCCCATCCGGGAATGGGTGGATGGTCTCGAACTGTGCATGAACGAGCGCTGCTTGAACGAGCGCGGCGTGGTCTGCCCCGTTGAAGTATTCAATGAGATCATCGAGGAGTTCTGGGACTTGCACGGGAGGCGGGGGAACAAAAGCTGCATCGATGGGGTGATAGTCAGACCCGCCAATCCAGTTTTGAGTAGTACGTACTCCTTGTAAAGGCTTTTCTGCAACGAGCGCTGTCTGCATTGCAACAATGTCATCCAGGACTAGCTCGTCTTTGTAAGCCAAGTCTGCATTGATGGTGTCGAGGATGGCGACATTGCGGGCGACAGCTGTTGCGGATTCTTTGAAACCCCGAATTCCGGAATCTGATTCACGCGCGAGGATCGCCATGGCCACTTTGTCGGAGTTAGGAGCGATTCCCTCGATCCGGGAGGAAGCGACGGCCTCAGAACGGAGCAGGAGTCGCGCAACGCCTTCAAGGGAATGGGTATTGTCTCTCATCCCAAGATTGTGAATCTCCCGCTCGATGCGAACGATACGTCGCGAGAGCTCGGACGGAAGCTTCAACGACATGCCTGCAAGTGGATCGGGAACGAAAGCGTGATACTTACCTCCTTGTTTGGCGCGTCGAGAAAGACCGCTGCCATCAGCGGGGATCCATTCCAATTCGACTGTTTTTGCCACAGCTGACTCCTCTCATGCGCTTGGGGCATTGGGGATAAGGTTTATCTCGGTAGATTGATGTCCTAGTTTACCGGGATAGCTGTTATCCCGGTGGACTGCGAGCGCAATGCGCCAGATAACTCTTATCGTGAGTCACTGCCTTGTTAAAGACGCTTGATACGGTCCTATGCTTCGTATGACACTGGATGAGTGGAAAAGATTAACGGAGTTCCAGTAACCGGTAAGATGCTTCAATGTTTTGCTGACGAGGCGGAAGCCGGATATAACCTCGAAGTCTTGTGTAAACGGGGACGGCCGAGTTGGTGAAGGCGCATGACGCACTCGATAGGGAAGTGGACAAAGTATTTGGTGCTTCGCGAAAGCTGACCACCGAACGTCAACGCCAGGAGCTACTGTTCTCCAATTACGCGAAACTCACCAACAATTAACCCAACGCTTGTTCGAACATGCCGCGCCCATGTTTTGGGATGCGGTCCATGGTCGGGAACATGATTTTCCTCAACGAATACAACGAACCCTGTAAGTTGTCCGTGATCGATACGTCTGCCGGTAAGATGGAGAGGGGGTTGCTATGAGGTGGCCAGCGCACTGCGCGCCACCGCATGCTTCCTCGAAACTTTAGAATTACTGCCTGATGTGCCGACTGTGCGGGATTGTCAGCGCGACGCAGACGAGCTAGCCAACATTGTCGACTCACTCTGCGACGAAGTCGCAGCCGACGAACGGCATCCCCTTAATCGATTCGGTGACGGGGTCGATGGTGGCCGAGGCTATTCAGCGGATGCTGGCTGGGGAGGCGATGTACTGAATTCGCAAGGACTGGAACGACCGCGGCCTCCTCGCTCCATGGGTGCGCGTGGTCGGACAGGGCACTGAAAGTGATGTGCGCAATCCTTCCACCAAAGGGTGCGTGAGTACCGACCGATTCTGCCGGACGGCACCCGCTCTAAGGCCTCACTGATGTAGGTGCAAGTGGCGTGGCCAGCGATCGTGGACGAGGACGCTTGGCAGCAGGTTTCCGATGAGCTTGACGCGAGGAAGCGGGTCCAGAACTTCTACCAGCCCGGCACCGGTACGGCGAAGCAACTGTACCCGTTATCAGATCTGATCAGCAGCTCGACATGTGGAACTGCGATGATTCACCGAGGTTCCGTCTATCGGTGCATCCAGCCGGCGCGCGGCGGGTGTCCACAGATCGATCCGCTCCGCCGAAATCTCCAAACTCGTGGAGGAGGCGGTGCTGGCAACGTTCAAGCAGATCCTCCTGAACCCCACCAAACGCCAAGCAACCGGCGGTGGCTTGACTGCGCGGGGCAGGCTTACTGCGACGCTCGACGCGGACCGAGAGCGTCTAGTGCACCTGAATGATGGCCATTACGACGGGCTCGTCGATAAGGTCATGCGGGTGCGGCAACGCGCGCGAGTCGCGGGACGGATCGAAGCCACCCGCCGCGCCCAACTCGCACTGTGTGGCGCGAGACACCAAGAACCAGGTCGCCATGCTCCGCGCCGAGGCTGACGAACTCCGCAATCTACCAGTGAACGATGTCGCACGCTTGATCGAGGCCAAACGTGCCGATCAAGAGCAGCAGTGACGGCAAGTGGCGAAACGGGAGCGGCAGATCAGAGAGCCGTTCGAGCACGACCGGTACCGCAGCGATCCGCGACGCGACGGGCCGACACCGGGCCTGTAGGCCAGCGCATCTCGGCAGCAAGCACGCCCTCAGAAGCTAGGGTGTGGGACCTGAATGCTCGGGTATACTAACGAAAGAGAGCGAACTTCTCTCCGAGAACGAGTTCAAAGGAGAAAGATATGGCCGTTTTTTACTCTTTCCACTACGACCGAGATGTTCATCGAGTGCAACTCATCGAACAGATGGGAGCACTCGAAGGGCAACCCATCCTTAATCATCAAGAATGGGAGACTGTCAAGAGCGGTGGCGACAATGCCATCAAAGAGTGGATCTCTGACAAGATGAAGTGGAAGTCAGCCGTCATCGTCCTTGTTGGCAAAGAAACTGCGTCGCGTGAATGGGTCCACTATGAGATCCAGAAGGCATGGGATGACAAGAAGCCTCTTCTCGGTATTCGGATCCATGGCCTGTCCTCAATGGGAAGTGTCGATTCATCAGGCCCCAACCCCTTTGACAGAGTCTCAGGCGTCTCAGGAGTTCCGATCTTTGATCCGACACAGACCGACTGGACAGGGAAGATCGATTCCAAAGCCACCTACAACTACCTGAAGGATCATTTGACGACATGGGCAACGCAGGGCAAGACTCGTCTGTGACGGCTGAACCCAATTGCCCGTTTTGCACAATTGTGCAACGGAACGATCCTGATGCGCGCGAGGTGTATCGGGACGATCAGGTGGTGGCATTCTTTCCCACGGAACCAGCCGTACTGGGCCACACCATGATCGTCCCGCGCGTGCATGTCCCGTTTATTTGGGAGTTGCAAGACGACGATGCCGAGCACATCGGTCTACTAATCTCGCGCATGTCACGGGTAATCGTGGAAACCATCGGGGCCGAAGGGCTTAACGTTATTCAGTCGAACGGCGAAGTCGCCACGCAGAGTGTCAACCACGTTCACGTCCATCTCGTTCCGAGATGGAAGGATGATGCCATCGGACGCATCTGGCCTCCGGAGACTCATTACTCTGAACACGCGAAAGATGAAACTTGGGACGCGCTTCGCGACGCTTGCAGAAGGCTTCGGCCATGACGGAGCGAGACGGACCGAAGACCAGGGCCACGAGCGAAACCGTTTGGCTAAAGCACCTCGACTACGTTCAAAGCGTCGTGTCTCGGATGGCCCATTCCTCGACGCAGGCGAAGAGCTGGCTCCTGCCGGTGGTCACCGCGACATTCGGATACGCGCTTACCCAACGATCAGGAACTGTGGCAATACTAGGAATCGCAGCTATTCTGCTCTTCGGCTACATGGATGCGAGTTACCTGCGGCAAGAGCGAGCGTACAGGCGACTTTATAATGCCATCGTTGCGGGAGAAAGGGTTCCCGAACTCTCGCTCGACCCGCATGATATCGACCGAAATATCCCAGACGCGGATGGCGATCCATCACCGCAGGACAGGGATGACAAAGGGCTAGGATTTTGGAAAAATTTGCGGACAGCCTTCTACGGCTGGTTTTTCTTTGATCCTAGAGTCTGGTTCTCGTGGTCGATCTTCCCCTTCTACGGCGGGTTCCTCGCCGTGGGAATCGCGGTTCTTTGGTATGCAGCCACCCACTGAGCCAAACGGCCCGCACTGAACAACGCCTCAACGTGACCTAGCCAGATTTACGCTTCCTCAAAACCAGCCCAGGGTTACACGACACCGCGATAGGTGACCTGAGCCACCATGTGCGACCATCGGTGAGGATGCCGTCGTAGCGAGACTTATCATGGGCCATTCGAGTCTTGGCATAGTCTTGGAGCTACTTAATGTAGCTGTAGTCACCCGTGAGGTTTGTCAGGGGTTTCTCACGCCAATGTGAGGCCGGAAAGACGAAGCTGGCATTACACCAGGTAAGCCTTGTTATGCTTATCGAAGGTTTGTCTGTGGTGGCCCTTGATCGTGGTCTTGCCCGGTTGAGCTGTAGATTTTCGTGAATTGGTAAAGGGAATAGAGGCGTCACAATGGCAAAGTTGAACCTGCGCGCAGTCGAGGAACGAACGTCGAAACTAGGTGGCCGTGCCGAATATGATCGCGAGTTCTTGTTCGATTTGCTCGAAGCCTATGGTCGCGCCAAATCTTCAATTACGCGACTGCGGTCGGGAAACCTCGATGTCGCGCAGGATCCTTCGCGAGAAGTAGCGCAGAAGAATGTCGTTTACTTCCATGAATCAGAACCGGGGCAGGCTTTCGATGATCTTGTTCGGCTGTCGACTGCGGCTCACGTCACTCGGTATACTCCGCGCTTTGTCATCGCCACGGATTATTCAGAGCTTGTTGCGCTTGATATGAAGACGCAGGAGAATCTCAAGACTCCGATTGGTCAAATTGATCAGCACTTCACGTTCTTCCTTCCGTGGGCGGGCATGGAGAAAGTCCAGTATGTCAGCGATTCGCATGCTGATGTTCGTGCCGCAGAGAAGATGGGAAAGCTCTTCGATGAGCTTTTCGAGGCAAATCCGAACCTTGCGGACGGAAAGGCTGGCGTTCACAGCCTTAACGTATTCTTTACTCGCCTTTTGTTCTGCTTCTTTGCGGAAGATACCGGCATCTTTGCACCGGACGTGTTTACGACTGCAATTGGTTCGCAGACTCAGACCGATGGCAGCGATATGCGTGATTTTCTCATCGCAGTTTTCCATGCATTAGATACTGCTAAGGCTGACGATAAGCCTGCCAATTTGAGGGACTTCCCATATGTCAATGGTCGCTTATTTAGCGAAACAGCTGACATATCTGTTCCAAAATTCACCGGAAAGGCTCGCCAGCACCTGATTGAGCTCGGTAATTTGAACTGGAAAGATATCAACCCGGACATTTTTGGCTCGATGTTTCAAGCGGTTGTTACTCCCGGCCAACGCTCGGACATGGGCCAGCACTATACTTCGGTGCCTAATATCCTGAAGACTATTGAGCCGCTGTTCCTTGATGAGCTTAAGGATGAATTCGATGCGTCATTCGATAGCATTCCGCGATTGAACAGACTTTACGATCGCATTGCACTGATTAAGGTATTTGAAACTTTCATGCCACGACGGATACAAACGCGCGCGAACTACGATTTAGCTGCCTGACTGGTTCACCGACGTAACCTCGCGCTTCATTGGACGTCGAAAGTCTTCGACTGTTTTTCATTATCTTCGACCCAGTGAACGGTTAGCTTTGTGCCTGCGGTGCCCATCGAATACGAGACTGGCACTTTCCAGATGACCCCAGGTTCCAGCGTGATTGGCTGATCATCCACAAGGAGTCTCATAAGGCCCGATGCGGCTTGGCCTTCGAAGGTCACCGCTTCAGCAGCGAGATCACCAGTATTGGTAACCTCAAACCAGTGTTTCGTTTCCTATTTGATCTTGCCGCGCTTGTCAATTTCCTTTTCGTGTCGCTCGCTCTTTGACTCGACGCGGAAGCGGACGCCGAGCGGCTCATGGCGCACCCCGACCACGGAGAGATCGATTTTGACTAGGTCATGCTCGACGGCAGCCCAGACTTGGTTCTCCAGTTGACGGATGTCATCGAATTCTCCGAGCAGTCCCCGCTCCTTGATTTCATTCTTGAAATTTCGGAGACCCTCGAGTTGCGCAGTATCGACGTCATGAGGCAGTGGGGCTCTTGAGAAAAACAGGTGTACCGGTTTCCCGCTGTTTACTGCTCGCTCAATCTCTTCAACTGTTCCCGACACTGCATCTGGTGTTGGTGAGCCGAGTCGGCTGCCGAAGAGCGCGACCACGATGTCGGCTCCGTCGACTCCCTGGGTGTTGATGATCTCCTGAGAGTGACCTCCGAGCAGCGGTACAGAATTGGTCTCCCACCGCCACGGCAGTAAGACTACATTCCGAGTCGTCGCGTGGAGTCGATTCCATGAGTGCAGAGCGCCCTCGACTGCATCTCGGGCATCGGGTACGTCGGATGGGGAGGCGACGAGAACGCGCAGAACGGTTGCCGGAAAGCTCATGACTTTATTCAACGTGTCTAACTGCCCGGGTGACGAGAGGAGAGTCCTAGGACCACTAGGAACTGGTCGCGATTGTCTGTTCGCTGCCGTCGCGGCGCAGGCCCTGTCGCGCGCGGCCAAGGCGGGCGATACCTCTCCCGGGGCCGTGACGGCGGCGATCAAGACGACGGCCGAGTGGCTACACAATACGCCGGCGATCGCGCGCGATTCCTATATCAATCCGCGGGTGATCGAGCTGTTTGAAAAGGGCACGGTCATCTCGGGTAAGGCGACCGACGCGAAGGTGCGGGCCCTGCTGACCTAGGCTTCGTCGCTCTCCGGCCACGTGATGGGCGTGGGCGACACATCGCGGGCGGCGAAGCGTTCCGAGCCGATTCCGGCGGCGACGACGAGCACGATGCCAAGGACCTGGATTGGCAGCGGTACTTGGGCGAGGACGATCGCGCCGATAAGCACGCTGATCGCGGGCTCCAGCACATGAGGGTGCCGAAGGCGGCCGGGGCCATGGCACGCAGCGCGACGATTTCGAAGGCGAGAGGGATGACCGGCATCAGGAGTGCGAGCCCGAGCGCCGTGGCGATGACCGGCAGGGACAGGTACGGCAGCGCCTCGGGTAGCCCGATGGGCGCGTAGGCGATGGCGACGATCGGGATGGTGTAGGCGAGGGCGCTGATGCCGGAAAACCGATCACCGACGCGTTGGGTTAAGACGATATACAGCGCCCACCCGAGCCCGGAGCCGAGGGCGAACAGGATGCCGACGACGTCGACGTTACCGATCCAGGGCCGGGTCAGTAAGACGACGCCGATCATGGCGAGGGCGGGATAGGAAAGGGCGCGCCGCGAGGTGCTTGTGAGCGCGGCAAGGACGAGTGGGCCGAGGAATTCCAGAGCCACGGCGGTGCCGAGTTAGATGCGCTGGATTGCGGCAAAAAGAAGAAAGTTAGCGAGCCGGTGGTGACGCCGAGGGCGGTGACGAGACCGGCGTCACGCCAGGTCATACCGCGCAGGCGCGGGCGCGCGATTGCCAGGATGAGGACGGCGCCGGCGGCCACGCGCAGCCAGGCAGCCCCGCGCGGCCCGACGTCGTTGATCAAGCCAACGGCGAAGGCTTCCGAGAGTTGGACCGAAAGCATGGCAAGGACGGCGAGTAGCCAGGGCGGCACCTCGGCCGCACGGGCTTGCTGCTTGTCGCGCCATAGGCTCACCCTTCCAGGCTAAACCCTGCCTTGGCCATTGCCCACGCCTGCGGTTCAATGGAGCTATGACCCGACCCACGATCATGTTTGTGTGCGTTCACAATGCAGGCCGCTCCCAGATGGCGGCGGCTTTTGCCAAGACGCTGTCCGGCGGACGCATTGAGGTCCGCTCCGCGGGCTCCGCCCCCGCTGATTCGATCAACCCCGTGGTACGAGAGGCGATGGCGGAGGTCGGGATCGATCTGGCCGCGGCGCGCCCGAGGGTGCTGGTGGCTGAGGACGTGCAATCCTCCGACGTCGTCATCACGATGGGCTGCGGCGATGCGTGTCCGTTTTTCCCGGCACGCGCTATGAGGATTGGCAGCTGGCCGATCCGGCTGGGCAGGACCTTGCCACCGTGCGCGTGATCCGCGACGAGATTCAGGCTCGGGTGCGCGAGCTGGTGGCGAGCCTGCAGCCCTAGGCGCCGCGCCGACGCATTTGACCCCGCCCTCGACTTAGGTTAGGATAACCTCAATTTGTGGTGCGGCGCAGGAGGGAATGCACATGGCGAAACGGGGTTTTGAGGGCGTGCTGACGCGCGGATTTGGAGCGCGCGACCACAGCGCAACAGTCACGGCCGTGACCTACCTCGCCCCGCATTTCGTGCGAATCCACCTGGTGAGTGCAAGTCTGCTTGCCGAGGTCGTTCTCGCGCCCACGGCCTGGCTGCGGTTCTGGTTCCCCGATCCGGACGGCAGCGACCAGGAACATCAGCGCGGCTACACCATCGTCGAGGCCGACCCGGATACCGGTGAGTTCGCGATCGACGTGGTGCTGCACGAACCTGCCGGGCCGGCCTCCAGCTGGGCAAGCCAGGCACAGCCGGGCGATACCATCGCGGTCACTACGCTCGGCTCGACGGGTTTCGTCCTGCCCGAGGAACTACCCGACGGATACCTCGTCATTGGTGATGCCGCGTCGCTGCCCGCCATCAATTCAATCCTCGAGGTGCTTCCATCCGAGCTGCCGGTCGAACTGTACCTGGAAGAGCACACGCTCGATGACCACATGCTGGAAATCCGCACGCATCCGCGCGCGCGAGTGCATTGGGTGCCGCGCGTCGATGAGGCGAGCCTGGCGGCGGGACTGGCTGCGCGGGACTGGTCGAACTGGAGCGCGTGGGTGGCGTGTGAGTCCGACAGCTTGAAATATGTGCGTCGCCGCCTGATGAACGATTTTGGCTTCCCGAAGTCCGAAATCCAAGCCCGCGCCTACTGGTGTTATGGGCGGGCATTCGGCAAAAAACGCCCCAAGGATCTGCCCGAGGCTGCCGCCGCGCAGGTACCTGCGGCCGGCGAGGCTGCGCCTATCAGCGGGACGTGGCGGGCTGAGGCCGGTCGGCGCCTGCTCGCCCCGCTGCGCACAACCTTCATCCTGGCGGCGATCGTGCAAGCGCTGGCCACACTCGCGCAGCTGGCCCCCTACGTCCTGCTCGTCGAACTCGCCCGGCTGCTGCTCGTCGGCGCCGGCACCGACGCGCTCATCCGCCTGGGCTGGTGGGCCGGCCTGGTCCTTATCGCGGGCGCGCTACTCACGACCGGGCTGATGACCTGGCTGCACATCGTCGATGCGCGCGTCAGTCAGGACCTGCGCACCCGACTGCTGATGACGCTCGGACGCGTGCCCCTCGGGTTTTTCGATACCCGCAGCGCGGCGCACATCAAGCAGCTGGTGCACGATGATCCGCTGGCGATGCACTACCTCATCACGCATGCGGTGCCCGATGCGGTCGGCGCCATCGTCGCGCCTGTGGCCGTCTTGGGCTACCTGTTCGTGATCGACTGGCGGGTGGCGCTCACCCTGCTGCTGCCGGTGCTCGCCTACCTGATCGGCATGTACATCATGATGACGCAGTCGGGCCCGCGCGTAGTGCAGGCGCCGCAGTGGCGCCAGCAGATGGCCAGCGCTGCTGACGCCTACCTGCAGGGGCAGGCCGTCGTACGCGTCTTCGGGGGTGCAGCCGCCGCGCCCTTCACCCGGAGCCTGCGAGACTACCTCGATTTCCTGCGATCCTGGCAGCAGCCGCTCAGCGGCCGCAAAACCTTCATCGATCTGGTCACGCGCCCCGCGACGTTCCTGTTCCTCAGCTGCGTGGTGGGCACCGCGCTCATCACCGCGGGCATGATGGATCCGATCTCGCTGCTGCCCTTCCTCTTTCTTGGCACGACGTTCGGTGCGCGGCTACTGGGCGTCGGCTACGGTCTGCAGGCGCTGCGCGACGGTATGCTCGCGGCACGCCGAATCCAGGTCATGCTCGACCAGGAGCAGCTGTCCACGCTGCCTGAGGTCGAGCATGCGGCGAGCGCGCCGAGGCCCGCTGGTCTCGTCGAGTTCGATGATGTGAGCTTTGGCTACGACGCGTCTACCCCCGTGCTGTCGGGCGTCTCGCTGCGCCTGGCGCCCGGTACCATCACTGCGCTCGTGGGCCCGTCCGGTGCGGGTAAATCCACCCTGGCGAGCCTGCTTGCCCGGTTCTACGACGTGACCGACGGCGCAATCCGCATCGGCGGCCACGATCTTCGTACGCTCGAGGCATCACAGCTGTATTCGCGGGTTGGCTTCGTCTTCCAGAATCCGCAACTGGTGCGCGCCAGCGCCCACGAGAACATCGCGCTCGCCCGCCCGGATGCCAGTCGGCACGAGGTGGAGCAGGCTGCCCGCGCCGCTCACATTCACGAGCGCATCCTCGCCCTACCGGACGGCTATGACACGATCCTGGGCGCTGACATCGCCCTATCCGGCGGTGAACGCCAGCGCATCACCATCGCCCGTGCGCTGCTGGCCGACTGCCCAATCCTCGTGCTGGACGAGGCGACGGCATTTTCCGACCCCGAATCCGAATACCTCGTCCAGCAGGCGGTCAGCCGCCTGACCGCCGGACGCACCGTGCTGCTCATCGCTCACCGCCTGCACACCATCACTGGCGTCGATACCATCGTTGTGCTCGATGGCGGCCAGATCATCGAGCAGGGTCGGCACGAGGAACTGCTCGCACGCGGCGGTCGCTACGCCGAACTCTGGGCAGCCGCCGAGACGAAGGCCACCTCATGATCCGCACGCTCATTAACCTGCTGCCACCGGCCCAGCGCCGCCATATCACCCCCTACCTGGCGCTCACGGCGCTAAGTATCGCGCTACGCGCCGCAGCGGCGCTCGCCCTCATTCCGCTCATCTCGGCCCTGTTCAGCTCGCAGCCGGGTGATGCCTGGCGCCCTCTGGCCATGATCGCGATCGCTACGGCGCTTGGCTGGGGGTGCGATAGCGCCGCGGCCCGCCACGCCTACGCTGTTGGCTTCGTGCTGCTGGATCACGCTCAGCACACCGTCGCCGAGCGCATCACCACCATCCGATTGCAGTGGCTGACCGGCGATAACCTGGCCACCACGCGTCAGGCGGTCGCTGCCACCGGTCCCGAACTCGTCGGGTTGATCGCCTACCTGGTGACGCCGCTGCTGAACGCCCTTATTCTTCCGGCCGCGATCGGCATCGGCCTGCTGTGGTTTTCTCCGACGCTCGGCGCTGCAGCGCTGGCGTTCCTGCCGCTGCTGCTTGGCGCCCTCGTCCTCTCGATGCGCCTGGCGCGCAGCGCCGACGCCGCCGCGGATCGCGCCCACGCCCAGCTGTCCGAGCGCCTCCTGGAGTTCGCCCGCACCCAGCAGGCGTTGCGCTCCGCCCGCCGCGTCGATACCGAGAGCAGCCATGTCGGCCAGGCACTTGCCGCGCGCACTCATGCGATGAGTCGACTGCTCGCCTACCGCGCGCCCGAGCAGCTGGTTTTCACTCTGCTGACCCAGCTCGCCCTCATTGCGCTCGGCGCCCTCGCGGTCAGCCGCGCCGTCACCGGCGAGGTTTCCCCCGCCGCCGCGATCGCGCTCATCGTCGTCATCGTCCGCTTCTTGGAGCCCCTGGCGCTCGTGGCCGATATCACCGCCGGCTTGCAACTGACCACGAACGCACTGCGCACCATCCACACCGTGCTTGCCGCACCGCGCGAGCACCCCGGAACCGCGACACCAACCCTCTCAACCGCTCCCCAGATCGAGGTCGCCGACGTCACCTTCGGTTATGACGCCACGCGCGAGCGCCCCGTGCTTGACGGCCTGAACCTCACCTTCCAGCCGGGCACCACAACCGCGATCGTCGGGCCTTCTGGCTCGGGCAAATCCACCCTGCTGTTCCTGCTGGCCGGGCTCCACCAGCCCACCTCCGGAAGCATCCGTATCCAGGGCACGGACCTCGCCGAGCTCACTCCCGCCGCCCGCCGCGCCCTCATCGCCGTCATCTTCCAAGACCCGTACCTGTTTGACGGCACACTGCTGGACAACATCTCCATCGGTAATCCCCACGCCACCGGCGAGCAGATCGAGCGCGCCACCGCACTCGCGCGCGTGGATGCCGTTGCCGCGCAACTCACCGACGGCATGGCCACAATGGTCGGCGACGGTGGCACGCTGCTATCGGGCGGGCAGCGCCAGCGCGTCTCGATCGCCCGCGCCCTGCTCAGCTGCGCCCCCGTGCTGCTAGTCGATGAGGCCACCAGCGCGCTCGATACCGAAAACGAACGCGCCGTCGCCGCTGCCCTGAGCTCGGAGACCACGCCCCGCACCCGCATCATCGTCGCGCACCGCCTGTCCTCCATCCGCCAGGCCGACCGCGTCATCTTCTTCGATGCCGGCCGCGTCATCGAGGACGGCAGCATCGAGGACCTGCTCGCCCTTGATGGCCGCTTCGCCGCATACTGGCGCCAGCAGCAGGCCGCCAGCGCTTGGCGCGTGCGCTAGTGCTCCCGCCAAGCCCTACGGTAGATTCAACGCCCTAGCCTACGTGACCCAGCTCACCGCCGGGTTGAAAGGATGGCATCAAGAAACGCTGTGCAGCAATGGCTCTGGTTTTTGCAGCTACGCTCGCCGGTTGTGGCGACGAGACCGCACCTGAGAGTTCGGCCTCGCCTGCCACGAGATCACCCCCCGACCACCTCAGCTCCTTCCATCAGCGCAAAGCTCAGCGTTGACAGCACGGATAAGCCCCTGACATCTGCCGCGTGCGCCACGATCGACGGGGAATCAACGGTGTCATTCGAAACACCGGATCAGCCGCAGTCGTTGCTCACCGTCAAGGTTGCCGATGGCGCCGTCAAGGATGTGATATGGCAAGCCGGCAACACCCTGCACTCCTGGGGAGGCGACTACTTTGGACGTGACCCGCTCGTGAGTGTTGACGCAGACCGCTGGCGGATCGAGGCCTCCGTGCGTGAAATCAGCGGCGACGGTGCGGCCGAACTCAAGGCTATGGAAATCCAAGCGGAGATCGACTGCACGTCTGACGAGAGCCATCATCGCGACGACCCGTATCAGTCGGTAGCCAACGGCCAGTACGCACCGAGCCCTGAGCGCAAAGCTCAGCTCGAGCCACTCGATGCTCTATTCGCCAAGACTCAAAGCGAGGTGATAATCGACGGGCAGGCAGCGACCGTCACGAAAACGTCATGTGACCCCAGCTTCGTCGCTAAAACCAATGTGAGGGCCGATCTTGAGATCGGCGGAGAATCAGCATCCCTATCGTGGGACTTCACCGATCCCGCCGTGCCAAAAGCCGTGGAGTTGCGTCTAACGGGCAACCAGCTTGGCTGGCAGCACGAAAAAACGTCCTACCCGCACACCGGGTCGAGGGCAAAGCCCACGCACTGCGCGGCACGGTCTATTCCGATGACCTGTCCAAAACCAGCACCATCGAGCCCGTCATTTTCTGCGAAGCAAAAGTATGGACACATCGTCTTGGGAACCTACTGCTGCTCAATCGCCGGAAAAACTCCAGTGCTTGCAATTATGACTTCGATGTTAAGAAGGAGAGGTACTTCAAGTCGGGGAAAGGCGTGGCGGTGTTCGCACTCACCACGCAGGTACTTGGAGAACCGGTGTGGACTCCGAGTGTTATCGAGCGACGTCAGAAAGAGCTTTTGGAGATCTTGATTAAGGAGTGGCAACTCTAATCACACCCTGGCGCCTGCCCAATGTCCGCCTTGATGGCTACTACTTGGGTGCTGCCGTCGCGGAAGTGGAAAGTCACCGTACCGTCGATGTTAACGGTGCCTTTGTCGAGCAAAGCTACGCAGAGGTATGGGTTGAAGGCCAACTGTTCAAGTTCAAGGTTGGCGGTCTCTTGCCTGTAGTAGTGGTAGGCGGCTAGTCGGTTGTGCTTGTTGTGGATTTCGTCGACCACGGCAGCGTGCTCAGCTAACAGCGCCTGGTGCTGTTCGTGGCTAGCGTTGAACGCCTTCTCGTAAACCTGTTGGTCTTGCGCGACGCGTGCGTTGTGAGTGATTAGTGATTCGAGCTTTTTCGATACCTGGTCGATCTGGGCGATCAGTCCGGCTGCTTCGACTTCGAGGTCGCTGGTGTCGAGCGCGTCGAGTACGGCGTGGTTGACGGTGTCATCGGCAGGTGAGCCGAAGCGGAGGCGGATAGCCTCGAGGAACATGTATTTGAGTCGTTGATCGCTGATGTGCCCGGTGGCGCATTTTTCCTGGCCTGCGTATTTGTGGCCGCACCGCCAGATGACCTTTTCGTACTTACTGCCCGCGTGCCAGGTTTTCGAGCCGAAGAAGTGCCCGCACTGGCTGCACTCCAAGGTTGATGAGAAGGGCCGGGTGCGATGCTGGGTTCGCTGATCTCTAGCCCCTTTAGCTATTTCGGCTTGGACGAAGTCCCACACTGCCGGGCTGATGATCGCCTCATGGCTGGCGGTGACGTAGTACTGG
The DNA here is from genome assembly GCF_001811545.1 of Corynebacterium sp. HMSC074A09. Lineage (NCBI taxonomy): Bacteria > Bacillati > Actinomycetota > Actinomycetes > Mycobacteriales > Corynebacteriaceae > Corynebacterium > Corynebacterium sp. HMSC074A09. The sequence continues at coordinate 29,442 of NZ_KV805126.1, forward strand.
GGTACTTCGCCTTGGTTGATGACTTGACGTTTCGTCAGGTAGTCAGCGACGTACGACTTCTGCAGGAGAGCGTCACCCTTGTATTTCTCGTTGGTGAGAATCGCTCGTATGGATCGGTAATACCAGGTCTTGTTGCCTGCGGCGGTGAAGGTCTCTGGTTCGTCGGTGAGGGTGCGGGCGATCGTTCCGATGGACATGCCACCTAAGTACATGTTGTAGATCCGGCGCACGAGTTTGGCTTGCTCGGGGTTGATGACGAGGCTGCCGTCTTCGCCTTTGTCGTATCCGAGGAAGCGGGAGTATGGGACGGTGACCTTGCCGTCGGCGAAGCGTTTGCGGTGTCCCCAGGTGACGTTTTCGGAGATGGAGCGGGCTTCTTCTTGCGCCAGCGAGCTCATGATGGTGATGAGGAGCTCGCCTTTGGCGTCGAAGGTCCAGATGCCTTCTTTCTCGAAGAAGACCTCCACGCCTTTGTCTTTGAGGGCTCGAACGGTGGTGAGCGAGTCGACGGTGTTGCGGGCGAACCGGGACACACTCTTGGTGATGATCAGGTCGATCTTGCCGTCGAGCGCGTCGGTGACCATCTGCTGGAATCCAGCGCGGTGTTTGGTTGAGGTGCCTGTGATGCCTTCATCGGTATAGACCTTCACGAACTGCCAGCCCGCGTGATCGCTAATGTAGCGGGTGTAGTAGTCGACCTGGGCTTCGTAGGACGTCACCTGATCGTCGTGGTCGGTGGACACGCGGGCATACCCGGCGACCCTGCGCAGGGTTGTCTGTCCAAGTGGAGCACCAGTGTGGAGCGCTCGGGTGGCGGGGATTGCTGTGACGGTGCGGGCCATTTAGCGTTCGCCTCGCTCGGCGCGCAGGCGCTCAGCCTCTGCCTTGGCCACGGCCCGGTACTTCGCCAATGCTTCTGGTGGTGTTGGTGCTTGCCGTGGGTTGTTCAACCCGAGCCTTTTGGCTTCTGCCCAGCGGGCACGCAAGAGTTCACCCCAGGCGGCTTTTCTTGCTGGGGTCCACGAGCTCTTCTTCAGGTTTGGTCGCCACGTGTGCGAGCTGCTGGTGCCATCGGTGTAATGAAACGTGTAATGGTCTTTTCCCTGCACTTCGATGTGGTCGATACGCTCGTTGAACACCTCTTGGTCGAAGGTATCGATACCCAGGACTCGCGCGATGAAGCCTTTGAGTGCCGTGTCAGAGATCTCGCAGGTGCCGCATCCGGTTTTGCGGCCTTTCTTGCGTTCGGTGCAGATCCAGTGCTCGGTGGAGATCGAGTTTTGGGTTTTCGGATTGCGTACGTTGCGCACAAACGAGCAATCGCAGGACACGCATTTGATCTTCGACGTCAACGCCACAGTTTCGATGGACCAATTTGCGCGGGCACCGAGCTCGCGACGTCGAGCGATCTCGGTTTGTACAGCGGTGAAGGTGTCGCGGTCGATGATCGCGGGGATCGCGTTTTCCACCAGGTATTGCGGCAACTGGCCGGTGTTGCGTACTGCTCGTCCAGGCCTGCCTTCCGGAGTCGACCAACGGCCCAACAGGAGGTCGCCGGTGTAGTGCGGGTTCTTCAGGATGTGACGGACCCATTCGCCGGGCATCTTGTTATCAGCCAGGTGCGGAACCCTACCGTCAGCGATGAGCTGCGCGGCCATCTTTTCGCACGAGGTCTTCTTCATGTACTGGGCGAAGATCCAACGCACCACGGCTGCTTCTTCTTCGATGATCTGCACGTCGGTGCCGTCAGCGGAGTCGGTGTAACCGTACAAGTGGAAGCCGTTCGCTTTGCCTTCTTCGAAGCCTTTCCAAATGCGCCACTTCACGTTTTGGCTGATTTGCTCCGATTCTGCCTGCGCGAAAGACGCCAGCAGGGTGAGCATGAGTTCTCCGTCAGCGCTGGTTGAGGAGATGTTCTCTTTTTCGAATCGCACCTCCACCTCGAGGTCTTTCAGCTCGCGGACGGTTTCGAGCAGGTCGACGGTGTTGCGAGCGAATCGCGAGATCGACTTGGTGAGGATCAGGTCGATTGCCCCTTTCCGGGCGAGGGCCAGCATTTCTTGGAACTGGGGTCGATGCGTGGTGGTTCCAGAGATTCCAGAATCGGCGAACACTCCGGCGAACGTCCAGCCAGGAGTGTCGTGAATGAGTTGCTGGTAGTAGGAAACTTGGGTGGACAAACTCAGCGGTGTGCGCTCGGTTTCCATGCTGATGCGGGCATACGCTGCCACTTTCACAAGCGGAGAAGCACTGATCGGTGGCGGGGTGATTTGCTCCATTCTCTTCAAGGTATTTCTCCTAGTCAGACAGGGTTTCAGGTTGTATCCATACATCACTCAAACCCTCGAGATAGTCAACGAAACTGGCTCTTTGTAGGGCGGCCAAGGGCGCATCTGGGGCGTCGAGACGCTGGCACACGGTGATGGCTTCGCGTGGGGTGAGGATGCCGCGTTCGAGAAGCTGCTTGACCTGCGTGAGCTGGCGATGAGCCATCAGCTCGGCTGCCATGTTCATCGTTTGCCGCCACGGGTGTTGAAACGGTGCTGGATGTAGCACGGGTGGCAGCAGTACTTGCGTTTCACCTGGCTCGTGCGAGCCACAGTGACCTGTCGGTGGCAGTTCGCGCAGACCAGTTCTTCGGTGACCACCCTGCGGTGGGTGGCCCACCAGGCTCGTCGACAGGCAGTGGAACAGAACTTCGATCCTTGCCGGAGCTCGATTGGCTTGCAGCAGTGCAAACACCACACTCCAACTGGGTCCGTGACCTGCTCAACGGCAGGATCGACGGTGATGCCGTGTCGCAGACAATAGGTCTTGACACTGTTGGCGTTGAGATCCAGGTGCGCGGCAATACGAGAGTAGGCAACTCCTGCAGCGCGCATCATCTGGATGTGATGGCGATCAGTCTGGTTCAGAGCCATGAGCAGGCCCTCCTGGCAACGAGGCGAAAGGTGGTCGCCCATACGCCGGTCACGCCAGACGAAACCGGACAGCAGAAACAAAGCTCCCTGCCGCGTTCGCACCCGTGGCTGGGATCTGCGCCTCTATTCAGATAAGGCAGCAATTCTTTGCTCAATTCACAATGCGGGCCGATCGACGTGTGAACCGCGACAGAGCAAGGGCGGGTGAAGATGACTGACGACGACTTTGAACTCCCGGTATTTCTCGACGACCAGTCGTACCGAACCTGTTCAGAATGCGGCTCAGATTGTGTCCCTGACCCGTTTGTTGCAGGCGAAGGTGAAGGCATCCGTATCGCGTTCATCTGCCCGAGCTGTAGAGTGCAGTCCGTCATCGACCCGTTCGAAGACACGCGGTAAACACCAGCTCCGCAAACGCACAAGAGGCCCCGCCACCACCTCGATGAAGGTGATGACGGGGCCAAGGGTTGATTTCGCGTGGGTTAGCTGATGCCGAGCTTGTCGTTGACGCGTTTCTGCACAGCGGCATAGTTGCCGCCGAGGCGGCGCTTGCGTTCCTCACCGTTGCCATAGTCTCCACGGATCACCGCATCAGCCAGGGCATCGATGTTGACGGATGGCTTGGTGGGGTTTCCTCCGGTGAGCTTCTCGTTGACGCGCTTTTGCACGGCCGCGTAGTTAGCTCCCAGTCGGCGCTTGCGTTCCTCACCGTTGCCGTACTCGCCTCGGATTACCGCGTCGGCGAGGGCGTCGATATTGGCGGAGGGCTTGGGCGTGGGCGGTGTGGACCTTGCCGGTGCTGTGGGGGGGGCGGGCTTAGTGCCGCTCATGCGGTCGTACCAGTACTGGGCGCGTGCCATGTAGGCCGCATGCTGGGAGCCTGCGAGCGAGGCCGGGCATTCGGTGGAAGCGATACAATGAGTGGAACCATGACGACGGCGTACATTGCCCAACGGCGATTCTGGTTGAAAGGAATCGTCGCGTCGTTACGGAACACTACGGTGTAAAGTACGGTGGCCGTCGCCAACCCGAGCAGGATCCAGAAAAATGTTCCAGGAACCCAGGGTCGGAGTACCCCACGCCCTTGACGTTTTTGACGTAGGCCTTCCCTGCACCCATCACCGCGGTGTATAGCACGGCAAGCCAAATTGCCTTCTTCATTAGCTCTCCTTGAGTGGGCCAGGCCCGTTAGATTAGATGTTTCCTCGGGGCATTGGCCCCGGGATATCTGGTGGCTGAACGATAGCGGAGGATACCAGTGTGGCGTCCACCGTGGCCACGATGTGACGATGAGGGACGCCGGCTCGTGCTTCCTGTAATAGACGTGCCAAGGTTGCGATGAGCTCAACGGTTGAGGTCTGCTGCGAAGTGGTCCCGATCAAAGAGAGCGAGAGCCGCGCGAGCAACCACCTCCGGCTCCGTAATCGGGATGGCGTGACCAGAATCACGTGCCACGATGAGCTGGGCACTTGCTGTCCGAGCGGCAGATAAGTGGTGGGCCTTGCGGATTGCCGCACGCATCTTTTCGCTCTCGCCGACCATCGCTTGGGCGCCACTGATCACGGTCACGGGAGAGCCGTAGTGCTGATCGTCGGTTGCTAGCTGCGCGAGACCAGTACGCAACGATCGCAATTCGGCAGCGGCCGCACGTGCTGCTGAAACGGTCGTAGAGTCCTGAAGCACTCGTGTCATCACGTCCGGCGGCAGCCCTCGGAGAATGGGGGTGTACATCGCAGAAAGCAACCGCAGCCGAGCAAGCGACACTAGACTCAGGCGCTGCAGGGCCAAGGACAGCGGGCGGAACTTATCCAAGAGGTGTTCATCGCTTGGATCGACGAGCACAAGTCCTGCGACGCGCTCGATGCGGCCCGCCGACATGCCCTGTGCAGTACGTACGATGGGACCGCCCCAGCTATGTCCGACGAGGACGACAGACTCGTAAGATTGAGCTTTAACGACACACGCCAGGTCGTTAGCGAGTCGTTGCAGTTTCCGCGTAGCTGGATCCGGATCGCTGTCGCCGATGCCCGCCCGGTTATAGGCGACCACGCGGCAGTGGGGCGCAAGGTGGCGCATGACCGGAATCCAGTAGTGTGCGCTCATCCCCAGGCCAGCCTCACACACGACCAAACGCGGCCCCTCGCCGAGGCTGATCGATGCTAAGCGTCTACCGTCAGGAGTCACGACCACATCACGGGTGGGCATCGGCTGCATAGGCGTGCCTTTCTCGCGGTGACCGGTGTGGGTTCGAACGGCGTGATCATACCAACGCCGCTCACACAGACAAAGATAGGCTACCCTAATTCATCCTGACCGAGGAAGCTGTGAAAGCAGGATTGACCGTAGAAGGATCTGACCCCCGTGGGGTAGACACCTGATATCCAACCCTGTCGGGTTGGGAAGAAAGGTAATCTACCGCCATGCCTAGGTACTCCGAAGAGTTCAAACGTAATGCCGTGGCTCTCTACGAAGTGAAGCGTCCTGTAACTTCACCGCTACGTGGATAAACCGAACCATCAGCAATTTCAAAACCAGCAGGCAAAGTAGTTTTCATTTTTTAAGAGTAGCACGAAAACAACGGTGAAGAGGTTGCGTCTGCTAGCTGTAAGAGGTCGTGACGTTGTTGACACGTACCGGGGCCAGCGAGGTCGGGGGGCGTCCCCGCAGGTGGTATGAGGCCGATGGTAGTTGTAGTGGTTCACCCACACCGCCAACGCCTCACGCCGCTGGTTCTCTGAGGTGTATGGGCGGGCGTAGAGGACCTGATCGACCATTAGCCGGTTGTACCTCTCCACTTTCCCGTTATGGCGCGGGGTGTACGGGCGGATCCGGTGGTGCCGGCCCCCGAGCGAGACCACCTTCTGAGTGAACTCCGCGGCCCGGTAGTTGCTCCCGTTGTCCGTGACCACCCGGTCCACGGTGATGCCGTGGGCGGCGAAGAACGCCCTCGCCCGGCAGAAGAATCCGATCGTGGTCACCGCCTTCTCGTCCTCCAACGCCTCGGTGTACGCCAGGCGGGTGTGCCCGTCGATCGCTGAGTGCAGGTAGGTGTAGCCGACCCGCCGGCCAGACCCGCGCTTGGAAGCACGGCCGGCTTCGCTGTCACGTCCGTTGGCACGCCAGCCTCTCCCCTCGGGGATGCGCCCGATTTTCTTCACGTCCAGGTGCACCATGTGCCCCGGCGCCCGGGCGGTGATCTTCTGCGGTCGTTGGCGCAGGTTTTCACCCGTGGGCGCGAGGTCTCGCAACCGGGAGATGCCCAGCCGGTGCAGCCACCTCCCCACCGTTCGGAGGCACACTGGATGGCCTTCAGAGACCAGGTGGTGATGGATCCGGCGGGCTGACCACTTGCACTCCCGGCGCAGGGTGAGGATCTGGGTGACCAGGGCCGGGTCGAGCTGGGCAGGTGAACGGTGTGGCCGGCTCGAGCGGTCTTGCAGTCCTGCCTCGCCCTGGGCGCGGTAGCGGGCCACCCAGGTCGCCACCGTGGGCCGGCTGACGCGGAACTCGGCGGCCACATGGGCTTGCGGGATGCCCTCGTGCAGGTGGCGGTGGACCATGCGCAGACGGCCGGTGGGTGAGGTTACCCTCGTTTAGTGGACACCCTATTTGTACGGATCCTGTGTCCGTAGGAGAGGATGTTCATTGTGAGTCAACAGCGCAAGAAGTACACGCCGGAGTACCGGCGTGAAGCCGCAAACCTGGTAATCGAGTCAGAGCGCCCGATTGCCCATGTGGCTAAAGAGATTGGTGTCTCCGCCGGGCTTTTAGGGAAATGGGTCAAACTCGAGCGTGAACGCCGAGGAGCCTCCGATGGGATGAGTGAAGCTGATCTTCGTGCTGAGAATGCTCGCCTGCG
>NZ_KV805127.1:0-1784 GCF_001811545.1 Corynebacterium sp. HMSC074A09
TGTGATGTCTATGGAGTTTTTGGACACGGAGTCTAATGGCTTTTTGGACGGGGAGTCCAGATAGTTTTTGGTCACGGAGTCCAAAGACTTCCTTGTCGTGATGTCTCAAGACTTTTTGGACAGTCGGTGGGTTGGAATACCAAGATGGCTATTTCAACCCATCTCCGCAAGAAAATAGCGGACTTCGACCCAGTAAGAGACGGACGAACCGTCACCCAATTCTGCAAGGATATTGGCGTATCTCGCCAAACCTATGCCAACATCAAACGCCGCGTTGAACAACGCGGCCGTGCAGGCATCCTGCCTGACTCCACCGCCCCGCATTCCCCAGCCAGAATCTACGATGATCACCTTCGTCAGAAAGTCATCACAGCTCGATCAGTGCTCAAGGCCCGGGGACGTGACTATGGCCCGTGGTCGATCTATTACTACCTCATTGATGACCTTGGTTTAGAGCACCCACCGGCACGGTCTACGATTGCGCTTTGGCTCCACGAAGCTGGTGTTGCTGAGGCCAATGCCCGTAAACGTCCTCGTAAAAGCTATAAACGCTGGGCACGCGATAAAGTCGATGAGCTGTGGCAACTCGACGGGTTTGTCTATCGACTCTTTGACACTCCACATACCCAGATCACTATCTACCAGCTGGTTGATGATGCCAGCCGGTTTGATCTGGGCTCACAAGCCTTCGCCGCCAAAGAAAACGGATTCGATGCTCGCACTACCTTGGCCGCAGCAATAGAAACGTATGGTCGCCCGCAGGAACTTTTGACCGATAACGGTGAAGCTTTTGCCACCTATCACCGGGGCCGATTGTCCGATACCGAGCGCTGGCTCGCCGCCCAAGGTATCTGGTCCATTGCAGGTTTTGGCCCGCAAACCCAAGGCAAAGATGAACGCTCGCATCAAACTATGACCAAGTTTCTCGATGCACGCCAACCTACGACACTTCAGCACGTCCAACAGCTGTTGGACGACTACCGCGAGTTTTACAACACCAGGCGCCGCCATCAAGGCCTGCTAGTCGGCAAAATGCACATCACTCCAGCCCAAGCCCGTGAGCACTTCGCCCACGCTCAATCCCCAACACAACCCATTGACCCGGATCTGCTGTGGGCCAAGATTGTGAAGTCATACCGGGATACGCACTCAGAAAGCGCGATACACCACGAGCATCGTATCGAGAAGGTTAAAGAGGCGATGGTGCCGGTTGTGGGAGAAGTTGCAGCTTCTCCCACAACCATCGATGACGATAACGAACCAATCCAGCAAGAATCATCTCCTACCGTCAGTCCCACCGTAGACGGTCTATCCGCCCAGTCAAGCAACGCCTGGGGTATCCCCGACACACTGTGGATCAACAAAAGCGGAGTGGTGCGCATCCTGGGCTATGGATTCTATGTAGGACTCCGGTTTAAAAACCGGCTCATATACAGCCACGTTACCGATGACACCGCTGAGTTCTTCACTGATCATGATGGTGAAGCACTGTTTTCATTCCCACTGCCCATCAAGCTACTTGAGCGTCCAGCCGGCGGACAGATCAACATCGGGCATGTCGAAGGAATGTGGCACCGCCGGCCACCAGAGATCAAACCAATCCTGTCGCGTCCGCGCCCGTCGAGACGAAAGAAACCATAACCGGTAAGACGAGCTAGAGACTGTCCAAAAACACCAAAGACTCCCTGCCCAAAAAGCAGGGAGACTCCACGTCCAAAAAGTCATTGGACTCCTAGCCCAAAAAGTTACTGGACTCCGTGTCCAAAAAGTCCATGGACATAACA
>NZ_KV805128.1:0-209 GCF_001811545.1 Corynebacterium sp. HMSC074A09
CGAACCGAGTACTCGGTCAAGCGGATGTGCCACGTGTTAAAGCTCAATCGCTCCTCGTTCTACAAATGGGTCAACACCCGCGAAAAACGCAGGTTAAAGACGTGTTCCGATGCCCTTCTTGGTGCGAGAATCAAGACTATCTTCGATGATGAGCACGGGCTTTATGGTGCTAAACGCATCGCTGCAAGCCTCAACGACGATACGGACTT
>NZ_KV805129.1:0-12004 GCF_001811545.1 Corynebacterium sp. HMSC074A09
ACTCCGTGTCCAAAAAGTCGCTAGACATCACAGCCAGGAACTAGCTTCAATGAACTAGACCGGCGGGGCTACTGGGGTTACGTAATTAACGCGTATGCGTTAATTACTTCTTCTCAGCGAAGAGCTCGCGCACGCGCTTGCCCAGCTGCGGGGAGACTGCATCCCAGTAGGCGTAGACGCGCTCCTCGGTCTCCGGGGACACACCGGCCATAGCGTTGGTGATGTTGTCCGCCAGGCGCTCCTTGGCGTCGTCATCGTAGACGTTCTCGTACAGGTCGGTGGCCTGGACGGTGTCATTGTCCTCAGCGTGGTGGATATAAGGCGCACGCACCAGGTCGATGCCTGCCGGGTCCGGGTTCACGTAGAGATCCGGAGCGGTGGTGGTCTCCTGCTCCTTGAAGCGCAGGTTCTCATCGCCATCCAGGTAGCCGCCGCCCTTAGCGTGACGGTTCGGGGAGTAGACCGGATCCTCCGGGGCGTTGAACAGGTACTGCATCGGACCCTCGTGCTCATAGGTGTTGACCTGGTTGAGCGGCTGGTTCACCGGCAGCTGCTTGTAGTTCGGTCCGATACGGTAGCGCTGCTGGTCGGAGTACGCGAAGACGCGTGCCTGCAGCATCTTGTCCGGAGACAGCCCAATGCCCGGGACAATGTTGGACGGATCCAGGGCAACCTGCTCAATCTGCGCGAAGAAGTTGCGCGGGTTGCGGTTGAGTACGAAGTATCCGACATCGACCAGCGGGTAATCCTTCTTGGACCAGGTCTTGGTGAGGTCGAAGGGGTTGAAGCGGTACTCTTCAGCCTCCGCCACCGGCATGATCTGGACCTTGACGTCCCAGACCGGGAAGTTGCCTTCCTCGATGGCGTTGTAGAGGTCCTCGCGGTGGTAGTCCGCGTTCTTGCCAGCCATCTCCGTGGCTTCGGCGTCGGTGAAGTTCTCCACGCCCTGGCGGGTCTTGAAGTGGTACTTCACCCAGAAGGCATCGCCGGACTCGTTGACCCACTGGAAGGTGTGGGAGCCGTAGCCGTTCTGGTGGCGGGTGGTCTTCGGGGTACCGCGATCACCCATGAGGTAGGTCACCTGGTGGGTGGTCTCCGGGTTGCGGGTCCAGAAATCCCACTGCATGTCAGCATCACGCAGGCCGTTGGCACCCAGACGCTTCTGGGAGTGGATAAAGTCCGGGAACTTAATGCCGTCACGGATGAAGAAGACCGGGGTGTTATTACCCACGATGTCGTAGTTGCCGTCCTCGGTGTAGAAGCGCAGCGCGAAGCCGTGGACGTCACGCCAGGTATCCGGGGAGCCCTGCTCGCCGGCAACGGTGGAGAAACGGCCCATCATCGGGGTCACGGTGCCCTTCTGGAAGAGCTTTGCCTTGGTGTAGGCGGAGACATCCTCGGTAACGTGCAGCTCACCAAAAGCGCCGTGGCCCTTAGCGTGCGGGGTGCGCTCCGGCACGCGCTCACGGTTGAAGTGCGCCAGCTTCTCAATCAGGTGGATGTCATTGAGCACCACTGGGCCGTTCTGACCCACGGTGATGCTGGTGTTTTCAGTAGCAATTGGCTGACCGGAGGGGCGGGTTGTGTTCGGGCCGCCCGGGGCGCGCTGGCCCTTGTCGAGAACCTTGTCTGCCGCGGACTCATTCGAAGCGTTAGTCATGGGGTTAATGCCTCCTAGATCGGTTGATAATTTGCTTTACATTATCAATCACGGACCTTTCATAGCCTACCCATAAAAAATGACCTGCGCAACAGTTTTTGGCGTTGCCAGAGTTCACGGCCTTAAGCCCGAGGCACCCAAGTCCTGCCTCCCCCGACTGGTAAGTTATGGGAGGTGAAACGACACTCCGAGCGCGACGATGCGCGCGTCACCGACCTCGCCCTCAAGGCAGGCCGTGGCGATCGCGCAGCCCTCACGGAGTTCATTAAGTCCACCCAAGATGATGTCTGGCGCCTGCTCGCCCACCTCGGCGGCCCGGACATCGCGGATGACCTCACCCAAGAGACCTACCTGCGCGTCATCGGCGCACTCCCCCGCTTCGCCGCCCGCTCCTCAGCGCGCACGTGGCTGCTCTCTCTTGCCCGCCGCGTGTGGGTGGACAACATCCGCCACGATATGGCCCGCCCGCGCAAGTCCGCCACCGAGTACGAGGACGCCGCTGCCCTCGCAGCAACTCCCGAAAACGCCGGAACGTGGAGCGAGTGGATCGACGCTCGCGCGCTTATCGACGCCCTCCCAGAAGACCGCCGCGAAGCCCTCATCCTGACTCAAGTGCTGGGCTATACCTACGAGGAGGCCGCGAAGATCGCCGGGGTTCGTGTTGGCACTATCCGCTCCCGCGTGGCCCGGGCCCGCAAGGACTTAATCAACCAACGCGGCTAATCGTTATCGAGCCGTTACAAATCGGCTTGGCCGGCCATAGAACCTGCATCTACATGCGCCAAACGGCAAATTCTGACACCCCCGGCCACTGCCTATCCTTAAGGAAACCTCAGCCCCAGCTGGAAAACACCGATAGACGGCGCCTAATCTTTTCCGAGGCACACGTGATAAATCGATAGTCGAACCGGGCCCGCGAGGCTTTCCCAATTGCCCGCACCACACCTTGGGTAGTGATGGCATTCCCCCGGCGCGTGTGAGATTGAGAGACCTCTTTACCTTATGTGGAAACGCGCAGTGGCCATTTCCATGGCCTTCATCGGCGTCGTCGTCGGCGCCGGCTTTGCCTCCGGCCAGGAAGCACTCCAGTACTTCGTGGCTTTCGGAAACATGGGCCTGTGGGGCGTACTCCTCGCCTCCGCCCTCATGATTATTACTGGTGTAGCAATTCTGCAGCTTGGCTCCTATTTCCAGGCCGATGAGCACACGGCAGTGTACGACAACATTAGTGGGCCCATCGTCTCCCGGATCCTGGACTGGGGCACACTGGCCACGTTGTTCTCCATCGGCTTCGTCATGTTCGCCGGTGGTGGCTCCACCATCAGCCAGCAATTCGAGGGTGTGCCCATCTGGGTGGGCGGCGCTATTATGCTCGTGCTCGTCCTGCTGGTAGGCCTCCTCGATGTGGATAAGGTCAGTAACGTCATCGGCGCGATTACGCCGTTCATCATTATCTTCGTGGTTCTGGCCACCGGCTACACCATCATCGTGACCGACGTGGATTGGTCCCAAGCCAATGAGTTTGCTGTCAACAACGTCGAGAGTCCGCTCAGCAACTGGTGGCTGGCTGCGCTGAACTACACCGGCCTCAACGTCATGTGCGCGGTCTCGATGTCCATCGTCATCGGCGGCAACATCCTGGATAACCGTGCCGTCGGTGTTGGCGGCCTCATCGGTGGCTTCTTCTACCTGCTTCTGCTCGCTCTCCTCGTGGTTTCCCTCTACATGGTGGCGCCGGAAGTCTACAAGCAGGACCTGCCGGTGCTGACGCTGATCAACCACGTGAACCCGGCTCTGGGTTACTTCATGACCTTCATCATCTACGGCATGGTCTTCAACACCGCTATCGGCATGTTCTACGCCATGGGCAAGCGCCTGACCCGCAAGAAGCCGAAGCTCTTCTACCCCGTCTACGCGGGCGCCTGTGTCGTGGGCTTCATCCTCTCTTTCATCGGCTTCAAGCAGCTGGTCTCCAGTGTCTACCCGATTCTGGGCTGGATCGGCCTGCTCATGATTGCCGTCATGGTCATCACGTGGATTACCCAACGTGACAAGATCACCTCCGAGTCTGACCGCCGCGTGCGCGCCCGCACCCTGGTCAAGCGCCGCCTGGACCCGCGCGAGCACTTCACCAAGAAGAACGAGCGCGAGCTGCGCAAGCTGGCAGCGGCCTCCAACATGGAAACTGAAGAGTTCGTCTCCACCGTTGCCGATGAGATCCACGAGGAGCTCGAGGCTGACGATGAGATTGAATACGACCGCGAGGATCCGGAACCCTCTGTGACCTTCGTGGAGCACACGAAGCCCGAGGTGCCGAAGGACTAGCCCTTCCGCACACCCCCTTTCCCATTACTCACAAAAAGTCCGCCCCCAGAGTGATATCTGGGGGCGGACTTTTCTTATTTATGCGGGTTCTAAAACTCGCTGCAGCTTTGCTTTAGACCAGCAGCTCCGCAATCTGAATGGTGTTGAGCGCGGCGCCCTTGCGCAGGTTATCGCCGGAGACTACGAAGACAAGGCCCTTGTTGTCCTCGACCGCCTGGTCCTGGCGGATGCGCCCGACCAAGGAGAGGTCGATGCCGGCTGCCGCCAGCGGGGTCGGCACATCGACGACCTTGACGCCCGGTGCGGACGACAGTACCTCGCGGGCCTGTTCCGGGGTAATCGGCTTCTCAAACTCCGCGTGCACCACCATGGTGTGGCCGGTGAACACCGGGATGCGCACGCACGTACCGGAGACCTTGAGCTCCGGGATACCCAGGATCTTGCGGGACTCGTTGCGCAGCTTTTGCTCCTCGTCGGTTTCTTCCGTGCCATCATCGACGAGGTTGCCGGCCAGCGGCAGCGCGTTGTACGCAATCGGGGCGACGTAGGGGCCCAGATCCTCCTCGGAGACCTCGAGCGCCGAGCCATCGTGGACGAGCTCAACGTTGCGGTCGCCGATGGACGCTACTTGCTTAACCAGGGTTTCCACGCCTGCCAGGCCTGAGCCGGAAACGGCCTGGTAGGAGGCGACGCGCATGGTGGTGAGACCGGCGGCGTCGTGAAGCGCCTTCGTGACCGGCATGATCGCCATGGTCGTGCAGTTCGGGTTCGCGATGATGCCCTTCGGGGTATTGCCCTTCTCCTGCGGGTTTACCTCCGAGACGATGAGCGGCACGTCCGGGTCCTTGCGCCAGGCAGAGGAGTTATCCACCACGATGGCACCGGCCTCAGCGAAGAGCGGAGCGTATTCCTTCGAAGTGCCACCGCCGGCGGAAAACACGGCGACGTCGATTCCAGCGAGGCTTTCGACGGTCTGCTCCGCTAAGTCTTCCACGACAACCTTGTCCTCGCGGAAGGTGAGCTCCTGGCCCGCCGAGCGGGCGGAGGCAAAGAATCGAACCGTATCGGCCGGGAAGTTGCGCTCCTCCAAGAGGGTGCGCATCACGCGGCCGACCTGGCCGGTGGCACCAACTACTGCAACAGTGGTCATGACCTTTACTCCTTAATTTTTAGCGTCCGGTACCAGCATAAACGGTGGCCTCTTCCTCGCCACCGAGCTGGAACTTGTCGTGCAAAGCGATGGCAGCCTTATCGAGATCGGCCTCGCGGGTCAGCACGGAAATGCGGATCTCAGAGGTGGAGATGAGCTCCATGTTGACCCCTGCGTCACGCAATGCCTCCGTGAAGTCCGCGGTGACACCGGGGTGGGACTTCATGCCGGCACCGACCAGGGAAACCTTGCCCACCTGGTCGTCGTACAGCACGTTGGCCCAGTGGCCGTCTTCCTTGAGCTTGGCCAGAATCTCCATTGCCTTCGGCCCATCCGAGCGCGGGCAGGTGAAGGTGATGTCGGTCGTGCCGGACTCCAGGGAGGAGACGTTCTGGAGGACCATGTCGATGTTGATCTCGGCGTCCGCGATAGCGCGGAAGACCTTGGCGGCCTCGCCCGGGCGGTCCGGGATTCCCAGGACGGTGACCTTGGCCTCGGAGCGGTCGGTTGCGATGCCGGTTAGTACTGCTTCTTCCACGGGGATATCCTCCATTGAACCGGCAATCAGCGTGCCGGGGTCGTTTGAATAAGACGAGCGAACTCGAAGGGGAACGTTGAACGCGCGGGCGTATTCGACGCTGCGCAGGACCAGAATCTTAGAGCCCACGGCGGCCAACTCCAGCATCTCCTCGAAGGAGAGCTGCTCGAGCTTCTGGGCGTTGTGAACGATGCGGGGATCAGCGGTGTAGACGCCGTCGACATCGGAGTAAATCTCACACACATCGGCCTTGAGCGCTGCCGCCAGCGCCACCGCGGTGGTGTCCGATCCGCCACGGCCGAGGGTGGTGACATCGCGCGATTCCTTGTTGACGCCCTGGAAACCCGCGACGATGCAGATTTTTCCTGCATCCAGCGCCTCGGTAAGGCGGCCCGGGGTGACGTCGACAATGCGGGCGTTACCATGACGCTCAGTGGTGAGCACACCAGCTTGGGAGCCGGTGAAGGATTGAGCCTGCGCACCGAGGGACTCCACTGCCATGGCAACGAGCGCATTGGAGATGCGCTCGCCAGCGGTCAGCAGCATGTCCATCTCGCGCTGCGGCGGGACGGGGTTGACCTGGGCGGCGAGGTCTAGGAGCTCATCGGTGGTATCCCCCATGGCGGAGCACACGACAACCACGTCGTTGCCCTGTTTCTTCGTCGCCACAATGCGCTCCGCCACCGCGCGAATGCGCTCTGCGCTTTCGAGGGAGGATCCCCCGTATTTCTGTACGACTAGGGCCACTGACGGTCCCACCTTTCCTGTTTGTGAGGGCCATTACCTGTTCACCGCCCAATACCTATAGACCGGCAGTCAACTCCTTTAGACTACCGCCCTTTGGCTACCATCGAAACACGTGCTGGATATTAATTCCAGGTAAGGTGGAAACGATGCTTTCAAACCTGGTTGCCGTTGCTTTCGCACTGGCCTCGGCACTAGTCGTGGCCTGGGGCACTGTCATACGCCACCGCATCGTGTTGGACGCCAGCTCCAGGACCGTCATGCGCACCGCAATTCGCACTCCCCTGTGGTGGATTGGCACCGGAGCCGCCGTCGCTGCCTATGCCTTGCAGCTCATCGCACTCCACTTCGGCACGCTGCTCATCGTTCAGCCCATCCTCGTCCTGTCCCTCATGTTCACGCTGCCGCTCGCCGCGTGGTATTCCCGGCGGCCGATGCCGGCGCGGGAGGTCTTCTGGTGCCTGGCACTGACCGTCGCAGTGGGCATCATGGTGGTCTATGGGCGCCCCACCGCAGGCTTGACGACGCCCAGCTGGTCCCAGTGGTGGCCCGCCTTCGCCCTCGGCGCGCTGACACTCGCCGCACTCTTTGTGGCGGCCTATAACCGGCCGGAGGAATCTGCACTCGCGCTCGGCAGCGCCTGCGGCATCCTCTACGGCTACGTGGCGCTCGTAGCGAAAGCGGTGGTTGACGTCCTCTCCCACCAAGGCATCGCAGCATTGCTAGCGAGCTGGGAGCTGTACGTGCTCATAGGGCTGGCGGCTGCCGGCACGGTGATCCAGCAGTATTCCTTCCACGCCGGCGCTCTTGCGCATTCGCTTCCCGCGATGACCATCATGGAACCCATCGTGGCTTTCGGCCTGGGTTACTGGGTCCTGGGCGAGAAATTCCAGGTCGAGAGCATCGCGGGCTGGTGCGTGATGGGGGCTTCGCTCATCATCATGATCGCCGCCACGATCGTCCTGTCACGCATTCCGGTCAACCCGGGAAGCACGCGGCTCGCGGAACAAAGCCCGCACTAGATCGCCCACTCAAAGACCACCAGCATGTAGGCGGAGAACCACGCCGACCACAGGACCCATGCGCCACAGGCAGCCCACAGCATGCGTGGGCGCCACGCCGTGGCGGCGCGCACAACCCACGGCAGCACCAGAATGATTGCGGGCAGGAGAAGTCGCGGGCGCGAGTGCATGATGCCGTCGGAAAGCAGCACATTCGCACATAACGCAGCGCTAAACCACCAGGCGACCGGGTTAACCTTCCCCCAGGCCGCGATGAGCAACACGGGGGCACCGAGGATCACCAGCACGGTGAGCAAGTAGCCCACATCGTTGTTCTCCGTCAAGGTTTCCCACACGAACCGCACGGTGGCAACTCCCCCGTCGAAGGTGGAGTTCCAGTGTTCGGTTTGGATGCCGAAGTAGCCGCCAGCCTCCGCCAGGTAGCGCTGCGTCCACAGCAAGTAGCCCGGCAGCGGGAGCGACGCCACGATCAGGCTGAGCCACGCCTGCCAGGAACGCCGCCCGTAAAGGAGCACCCACAGGCCAAAAACTGCAAGGAAGTCCACGGAGGTCAGCCGGACAAAGGACAAGGCAATACCGAAAGCCGCGGCGCTCCACCAATCGCATTCATCCAGCGCCACGAGTCCCCACACCACAAGGGCCCCGAAGAGGGCTTCCGTATAGGGCATGGAAAACACAATGGACATCGGAGCGCTGCTGACCACGATGGCCGCGGCGCATTGCCCACGGCGCCCTGCCCCCAGGCGCTGCGCTAGGACCATGACTCCAGCAGCCATCACCGCGGTAAAAAGAGTATTCACAAGGAGGGCAGCTACCTCAAGGCTGATCCCGGTCCACCCCAGAACCCGCAACAGTATGGGAAAACCCGGAAAGAAAGCCATAGTGATTTCATGGACCGGCCCATCCGTATGGATGTCCGCATCGAAATAACCTACGCGCGCAATCTCCAGGTAGTACTTAGAGTCCCAGGCCGTGAGCTGATCCCACAGCTCCTGCTCGTTAACGGCTGCGATGCCGCTCAGCACAGCGATGCGCACTGCAGTGCCCACTACCGCGACCAGCACGGCCATGGGCAGCAGCGAAAGTACCCCTAGCACACCTTCAGGGGTCGGGGCGGCATCCGGTTCCTTGCCCGGCGCAGTCTTCTTCCCAGGTTCCGGAGCAGTCGTCATGGTGTTTTCTTCAGGCACGCAACACATCCTAGCCACCCGCGACCCCATCCCAGTATGTGAAACCAGTTGCCGCAGAGTGGGAAGCGTTGTATTGTGGCTCACATGACTTTGCGGCACACTCTTCTCCTTAGTAGCCGCGGCGGGATTTAGGTTTGTAACTCTACGGCCAGCGCCCCGTCGCGGAGCGTGGTGATGCCAACACACACCACAGCTGGCCGTCCCCACAATTCACTACATCGTTGCTCATCACAGCAACGCGGCGAAACAAACGCCTCAGGCCACACACAAGGAAGAGAACAAACACCATGTCCCCCAATGATTCTTTCATCTCCGCTCCCCGCGAAATCACCACCCCGGCCGGCCCGCGCAACGAGAACCAGCCCGCCTGGAATAAGCAGCGCGGCTCCTCGATGCCGGTCCACCGCTACCAGAGCTTCGCCCAGGAGGTCGAGCCCGTCACGCTGCCGGACCGCACGTGGCCGGATAAGAAGATTACTGTGGCCCCGCAGTGGTGTGCGGTGGATCTGCGCGATGGGAACCAGGCCCTGATTGATCCGATGTCCCCGCAGCGCAAGCACCGCATGTTCGACCTGCTGGTAGCCATGGGTTACAAGGAGATCGAAGTGGGCTTCCCCTCCGCTTCCCAAACGGACTTCGACTTTGTCCGCGAGATCATTGAGGGCAATAAGATCCCCGAAGACGTCACCATCCAGGTCTTGGTCCAGGCCCGCGAGCACCTGATTCGGCGTACCTTCGAGGCGTGCCAGGGCGCGAAGAACGTCATCGTGCACTTCTACAACTCCACCTCGAAGCTGCAACGCCGCGTGGTCTTCCGCAAGGACCGCCCAGCCATTAAGAAACTGGCGACGGACGCCGCGGAGCTCATCAAGAGCATTGCCAAGGATTACCCGGATACCAATTGGCGCTGGGAGTACTCGCCGGAATCCTTCACGGGAACCGAGCTGGACTTCGCCGTCGAGGTCTGCGATGCCGTCGTCGACATCATGGCGGCCACCCCGGACAACCCCATGATCATCAACCTGCCGTCCACGGTGGAGATGATTAGCCCGAACGTGTACGCCGACCAGATCGAGTGGATGCACCGCAACTTTGCCAAGCGTGACTCCATCATCCTGTCACTGCACCCCCATAACGATCGCGGCGAAGGCATTGCCGCCGCCGAGCTGGGCTACATGGCCGGCGCAGATCGCATCGAAGGCTGCCTGTTCGGCAACGGTGAGCGAACCGGCAACGTAGACATCGTCACGCTGGGTCTGAATATGCTCACCCAGGGCGTGGACCCGCAGATCGATTTCTCCGATCTGCCCAAGATCCGCGAGACGGTGGAGTACTGCAACCAGCTGCGTGTACCGGAGCGCCACCCCTACGGCGGCGAGCTGGTGTTCACGGCCTTCTCCGGCTCCCACCAGGATGCCATCAACAAGGGCCTGGATGCCCTGGCCCAGGAGGTACGCCCCGGCGCCAACAACACCGAGGTGTCGTGGGAGGAACTGCAGGAAACCACCTGGGAAGTTCCCTACCTGCCCATCGACCCGAAGGATGTCGGCCGCGATTACCAGGCGGTCATCCGCGTCAACTCGCAGTCCGGCAAGGGCGGCGTAGCCTACATCATGAAGACCGACCATGGCATCAACATGCCGCGTGCCATGCAGGCGGAGTTCTCCTCCGTCGTGCAGGCGGTGACCGACGCCGAAGGTGGCGAGGTCAACTCCAAGAACATGTGGGACATCTTCGCCAACGAATTCCTGGAGCGCACCTCCCCGCTAGAGCTGGTCTCCTTCCAGGTGGACAACTCCACCACAGAGGGCGAGGACGCCAAGGTAACCGCGACCATCGTCTTCAACGGTGAGAAGCGCGTTGTCTCCGGCATCGGCAATGGCCCCATCGCCGCGTACGCCAATGCGCTGGAGGACGTCGGAATTGATTTCGAGGTCATCGACTACTCCCAGCAATCCCGCACTGCTGGCGACGACGCCGAGGCCGCCTGCTACATCGCCGCCGAGGTTAACGGCGCCCAGGTATGGGGCGCGGGCATCGCTGGCTCGACGACGCGCGCATCCATCAACGCGATTACGTCCGCAGTCAACCGCGCAGACTAAGCCAGGCAAAGCCAGGCTTAACAACAGTGCAGCTAGGGAGGAGCACGTTCCTCCCTAGCTTCCAGCATCCGAGCTTTAAGCTATGCGCAAAAATTCCTGGTCACCATATCCCGCTGAATGCGCTTTCTTGTAGGCCAGAACTCAGAGCGATATAGTTAAGCAGCGTAACTGCACTGCAATAAAGATTTTTCAAACATTTCGTGCGGCTAGTCAGAGCTTCAGTCTGGGCTTCGGCATTCCCAATGCTCACGGCGAACCCGCCCGGCCGTATGCATCCGACGTGGTCCACTCAGCGAAGGCGAGCAATATGACGGTCACTAACTATGTGGTTCCCCACCACGGGTTTGGCACACCGCGTCGCCTGACGGTTGACACCGTAAACCCAGAGATGTTCCTGCAGCTGCTATCGCTAGCTGAAAGCAGTCATCTCCCCGTCACTTTGAGTGGACATTCAAGTACAGGATTTCGCGTCCATCACGGCGAAGACATCGTGGGCGTGATCCCCGCCTCCCAAGCTGCCGATTACTCGGAGCTGGACTGGATCATTGACGCGGGGCTGACCCCACAAGCCACCGCAGAAATCGCACTCCGCGAGGATGCGGCGGAAGAAACCATTCCTGCTTTCGAGGTCCTCCTCCCAGAGCCTGGCCTGTGCGTGCCGCTCAATATTCCCCCGGCTCAGCGGTGGGGCATGCTCAGTGGCCAGCGCGCTTTGCACATCACCGAGTTTGCGGTCCCAGCCAGTTCCCTACCGACGCACCCTGCGCACCTCCTTGTGCGTTTGACCAATAACCGGCACTTTTTCCGACGCTCCATCGAGGTTCACCTTGATGACGAACTCGTCGCCACGATTCCGCGGGAGCGGGCTCCCTGGCTGAGCGATACCATCGCAGGATTCAATCACGAGGGCCTCATCGCAGTCGCCCGCGCATATTTCATATCGGATGGACAACCAACCCTCACCGTCTATTCCGAAGAAGGCACGCCGGAAAGCCACTTCGCCGTGGGAACCGCCGGAATCATCGCTGCCGCCGCGGGCGCAGCGGCCGTGAAGGTCACCAACAGTGGCAAGGCACACGCAGCCAGCCTTCCAGCCGGCGGATTTGAGGCGACCGGCGCAGCGAAGACCGCCGGTACTGCTGCCACGCAGAGTGCACAAGCCCTGTCCCTCAACTCTGCCGGGGCGGTTGCCGTGACCGGAACAAAGATCGCTGCGGCTAGCACTGGGCTCAAGCTAGCTTTGTGATGTCTAGCGACTTTTTGGACACGGAGT
>NZ_KV805130.1:0-1900 GCF_001811545.1 Corynebacterium sp. HMSC074A09
GATGCCACGGTGACTGTCACGGTTGAGCAGCCGGATGCTCCCGAGGCCGATGTGTCCGTGGATGCTATCCCGGACATGAAGGTTCCCCGTGGTGAAAAGGTTTCCATCCCGGTAAAGGCAACTGATGGTGCGGAGGTAGCCGTTGATGGTCTGCCTGAGTTCCTGAAGTACAACCCGGATACCAACGCGATCGAGGGCGAGGTGCCGGCAGATGCTGAGCTGAAGTCCTATGACATCAAGGTCAAGGCGACCAAGGATGGAAAGAATGCCTCGGATGAGTTCAAGCTCACGGTAACCGAGCGGATGATCGAGGATCCGGACACTGATGGTGACGGTATCCCTGATTCTCAGGATCCCGACATTGATGGTGATGGTGTCAACAACTCTGATGAGAAGGCTGCTGGCACTGACCCGTACAACCCGGATACCGATGGCGACGGCGTCAACGATGGTGACGAGGACACCGACGGTGACGGCAAGCCGAACAAGGACGAGTCCAACCCGAATGAGGACAAGATCACCGATAAGGATGGTGATGGCATCCCGGACATCATTGACCGTGATGATGAGGATGGTCCGAAGGGTGACAAGGACGGCGACGGCATCATCAATGAAGAGGACCCGGACGCTGACGGCGATGGTGTTTCTAATGATGATGAGAAGGAAGCCGGTCTTGATCCGTTGAACCCGGATACCGATGGTGACGGCGTCAACGATGGTGACGAGGATACTGACGGTGACGGTAAGAAGAACCGTGATGAGTCTGAGGTTCCTGAGGGTCCGGTTAAGGACGAGGACGGCGACGGCCTTGGCGATACCGGTGTTACCGATAAGGATCCGGAGGACGGCAAGGCTGACATCACCGATGGTCCGCTGACCAACGACACTGACAAGGACGGCATCCCGGATGCTGTTGACCCGGATATCGATGGTGATGGTGTCAACAACACCGACGAGAAGGTTGCTGGCACTGACCCGTACAACCCGGATACCGATGGTGACGGCGTCAACGATGGTGATGAGGACGCTGACGGTGATGGCAAGACCAACGCTGAGGAGTCTGACCCGACTGTTGATGAGTCCAAGGACTCTGACGGTGATGGCATCCCGGACATCATTGATAAGGATGACGAGGATGGCCCGAAGGGTGACAAGGACGGCGACGGCATCATCAACGAAGAGGACCCGGACGCTGACGGCGACGGTGTTTCTAATGATGATGAGAAGGCCGCTGGCCTGAACCCGTTGAACCCGGATACCGATGGTGACGGCGTCAACGATGGTGACGAGGATACTGACGGTGACGGTAAGAAGAACCGTGATGAGTCTGAGGTTCCTGAGGGCAAGGTTGAAGACAAGGACGGCGACGGCCTTGGCGATACCGGTATCACCGATAAGAACAACAACGGTGTTGCTGACTTGGTTGATAAGCCAGGTAAGAAGCCTTCTAACCCGTCGTACCCGGACTACCCGTCCTGGCCGATTGATCCGAACAAGCCGGGCGAGGATGACAAGCCTGGTGATAAAGATCCGAAGGACAAGGACACCGATGGTGACGGTCTGACTGACGAGCAGGAGAAGGAGCTTGGCACCGATCCGAATAAGGCTGACACCGATGGTGACGGCATCAATGACGGTGACGAGGTAGACGGCTCCAAGAACCCGTTCGATAAGGACGGCAACAAGGTTAAGCCGGGTGAGAAGGGTGCTCCGACTGACCCGAAGAAGGCTGATACCGATGGTGACGGCACCAACGATGGTGACGAGGTCACTGGTTCCAAGAACAACGGCAAGCCGACTGATCCGAATAACCCGGACTCCAAGCCGGAGAAGGACCCGAACGGTTCCTCGAAGTTGCCTGACTGGAATGGTTCTTCCAACCTGTCTGAGCGTTGCATCA
>NZ_KV805131.1:0-351 GCF_001811545.1 Corynebacterium sp. HMSC074A09
GAAATCCATGGGGCTGAAAGGCTTTACTAAACAACGTCGATGTGTCACTACCAGGCGCAAGCCTGGACGTCGAGTCATGCCAGATTTAGTAGGCCGCAGATTCACAGCTGACAGGCCGAACCACGTCTATGTAGGCGACATTACGTACCTGCCGTGTAAGGGCGGCAAGAACATGTACCTGGCCACGGTCATCGACGTCTACTCGCGCAAACTCGTCGGCCATGCACTAGCCGATCACATGCGGGTATCGCTGGTTATCGAAGCTTTATCTCATGCCAGGAAAGTCCGTGGAAGCCTTAAAGGGGTAATTTTCCATTCTGATCATGGCAGTGTGTACACCTCACAAGCATT
>NZ_KV805132.1:0-423 GCF_001811545.1 Corynebacterium sp. HMSC074A09
GATACCCGGCCTAAAGATACGTACCGGTTTTCTTCTAACGGCACCTCAGCGTGGTTGGAACTGCAGGTTGGGGAAGACACCGGCATTAAACTCGATGCCTTCATCCACCAGACCGCCGCCAAGGAAGACATCACTGTCGCTGAGGCAGTCATCAAACTGCTTTCCGGTGAAATACAGCCACCAGCTACGGTGGTGCTCCACACCTACCAGGCCTGCGATATTGAGGATGCACCGACCTTTATTGAAGGCTTCGGCTGGCGGGCTGAGCCCATGCCACATGACAAGATGCGGGATTTAACCGAAGAGATAAAAGAGGCCGATGGCTACCAGCCAGGAATCATCATGCGCAAACTTGTCGAAGGACGCGACGGTACCTGCCGGGTCGGCGGCTGTGGCGAGCCTGCTTTTCTCAGCCAGTTGGAT
>NZ_KV805133.1:0-18457 GCF_001811545.1 Corynebacterium sp. HMSC074A09
ACTCCATGTCCAAAAACCCTATGGACATAACATCCTTAGCTGAGGAACTAAACCCAGGACGCTTCACACACTCGATTAAGCTGCCCTTGATCAAATAGGCGTTTCACCAGGTCTTCAAGCGTGGACTTCCGCTTGGATTGAATCGTCAATGAACTCGCGGATGCCGTGCACCTGTCCCCTTCCACTTGTATCCGACGAGTCCATGCACTGGAGAACGCTGGAATTATTCGGGGTTACGTTGCCCTGTTTGTTCCCACAAAGGTCGGCAAAGGATTTACCGCCTATGCCAGAGTTTGGCTCACCAGCCAGGACCTTGAGACTGTTGAGCGATTCATTCAAGAGAGTCAGCCACTTCCAGAAGCCGTGGAATGCCACCTCATGGCTGGTGAATGCGATGTCATGCTGCGAATAGTGGCGGCCGATCTCACCGCTTATCGTCAATTTCAGATCGACCATCTCACCCGCATCGATTGCGTCCACAACGCGAAAACTGAGGTGCACATGGAACAGGTAAAATTAACGTCAGAATTATCTGTTTGAATTTGATACTTGGTGGCTCCACGTTGGGATCATCAACGGTGCTCCAGACTCTGGGTCAGCGATGATCTTAGAATCCACACCAAATACGGTGCGCACGAGCTCTTCAGTAATAACGGTTGCAGGATCGCCGGTGGCTACAACTTCGCCGTCTTTCATGGCGATGATGTGATCGGCGTAGCGCGCTGCCTGGTTCAAGTCATGCAATACGGCGACCAGTGTGTAGTCCCGTTTCCGGTTGAGCATGCGGCAAAGTTCCAGCAGCTCAATCTGGTAGCTGACGTCTAAGAATGTGGTAGGTTCATCGAGAAGCAAGATTGGCGTCTGCTGCGCCAACGCCACCGCCATCCAGACGCGTTGGCGTTGACCGCCCGAGAGTTCATCGACAAGCCTGCCTGAAAGCTCCCTAATTCCGGTTGCCTCCATGGCCTCTTTCACCGCCTGCTCATCCTCGGGCGACCAAGGCTTGAACAAACTCTGGTGCGGGTAGCGTCCTCGTGAGACCAGATCGATGACGCGAATGCCGTCCGGGGCAACCGGGCCTTGCGGCAGAAGACCCACTTCACGCGCTACTTCTTTGGTGGGCTTTTTGTGCAAAGACTGCCCGTCTAAAAGAATCTTCCCCTCTTGCGGCGCAATCAAACGGGTCAAGCTCTTGAGCAAAGTGGACTTGCCGCAGGCATTGGGGCCAACGATGACCGTGAACTGGCCATCTGGAATCTGAAGATCCACGCCTGGGCAGATAACTTTGTCGCCGTATCCAAGCTGGGCGTTTTCTACTAGAAGTCGTGTCATTTGCGTCGGCCTTCTCTCATGAGCAACCACAGGAAGTACACGCCACCGATGGATACGGTGACAATACCTACTGGGAGCGGGGATTCAGGGTCAATTCTTTGGGCAACCGTATCGGCGAGTATTAACAGGAAAGACCCCACGGCTGCGGTGGGGGCCAGCGCCAGGCCATCAACGTGTACCAGGCGACGGGCAATCTGGGGCGAGGCCAGCGCGATGAAGGAAATCGGCCCGGCGGTGGCAGTTGCCAGCGCCGTTAATCCGATGCCGGCAACAACTGCCAATAGTTGCACCCTGCGGACGTTTTGCCCCAGCGCAACCGCGAAAGGAATACCAATCTGCATCAAACGCATCGGGCGCGCCAGCAGTGCTGCCATCAGGATGAACACGGCAGAACCACAAAATGCCAGCAGCAGCGAATTCCAGGAGGTGCCGGAGAGATTTCCCGCGCCCCACAAACTCGCCATGATGGCATCTTCCACCGTGGCAGTGAGCAAAATCCACACGTTGACCGAGGCCAGCATGGCGCTGACAGCAATGCCAACGATGATAAGACGCACGCCACCAGCGAATCCGCGCTTGGAGGCAAGGAAGAACACCACCATCGCGGTAGCGATACCTCCAGTGAGAGCCCCCAACAACGTAGCGGTGGTGCCACCGCCGAGAATCAACATGACGATGAGCGCGCCAGTGTAGGAACCGGTCTGAAAACCAATCACATCCGGTGAGCCCAATGGATTCGCGGTGAGGTTTTGAAAGATAGCTCCACTCATGGCCAGTGTTGCGCCCAGCAGGATTGCCAGAAGCGTGCGCGGTGCGCGCCATTCCACCACAATCATGTTGGTGTAGGAATCACCGTTGCCGGTCAACGCCTGGAACGCTTCACCAACGGTGATGGATGCAGAACCATCAACCAAGGAGTACACCGCAATCAGCGCAGTCGCCAATAAGAGTCCACCTGTGACGACAGCTGTGCGCACCCCGATAAGCATCACCGGGCGTTCCTTGGGACCGATGCGGAAAATCTTTCGCCCGAATTCAAGCTCTTGCTTCGTATCCGGATTCGTTGTGTGAACCATCGCGCTTAAACCTCCGGAATGCGGTACTTACGCACCATGTAAATCAACAGCGGTGCGCCAACGAATGCAGTTACTACTCCCACGGGCACTTCCCCAGCAGTAATCACGCGACCTATAACATCACTCACGCCCAAAACCGCTGGGGCCAAGACGATTGAATAGGCCATAATCCACCCTTGATGTGGGCCCACGATCATGCGGGATAGATGTGGTGCCAACAGCCCAATAAATCCGATGGGCCCCGCCGCCGCAGTAGCGCCACCGGCTAGCAGTGCAATTGCTACCAATACCACCAGCCTGGTTCTTTGCGGGTGCGCGCCCATAGCAACCGATGCCGCTTCACCCAGTGAAAGCACATCCAATGCGCGAGTGCTGGCCAGCGCAATAAGCAAGCCTACCAAGATAAATGGGGTGATGGACAAGGTAGCATCGAGAGGCTGCGATGCTGTGGTGCCCGCTGACCAGCCACGCATGCGTTCCAAAACTTCTGAATTGGTCAGCAACACCGCGGATGCAAAACCGCCCAGCACCGCCCCCAATGCCACACCGGACAAGGTCATGCGCACCGGACTGCCACGCAATGGACCACTGTTGCCAATGGCGAAGACCACCGCCGAGGTCACAATCGCACCAGCAAAAGACCACCACATGTACTGGGAGATATCTGTAACCCCAAAAAATGCCAGGCCAACAACCACCATGAGAGAAGCACCCGCATTAACGCCCAAAATCCCCGGGTCCGTCATTGGGTTTCTGGTCACAGCCTGCATCAAACCACCCGCAACCCCCAACGCACTACCGGCAACCAACACCAAGAAAGTACGTGGAACGCGAGACTGCCAGACCACCTGCGATACCGGATCCGCCGGATCCGGGTTAATCAGATAATGAAAAATATCCGACGGTGGAATGCTGCGTGAGCCCACCATCATGCTCAACACCAGCGCACCGGCACATAAGACCGCAATGATAATGAAACCAATGAGCCGGTTGGCCTGAGCAACTGGCCTTTCCACAGCCTTCGGGGCTGTGGAGGTTGTGGAACTTGCTGGCATAAAAGACTAGCTCACCTTGTCGTAGGTCTCTACCTTGTCTGCAAGATCCTGCAGCCAATCGGCATAGTTACGGCTGGTCAACGCACCCTTGGAAGACCACGTGGATACCTGGTCTGCCTGGACAGCTGGAAGGTTGTCCCACAGCTCCGCAGTAAATGGCGCCTCTGGGTCATAGTTTTCTACCAAGATGACATCAGCAGGGTAGGTCGAAGCATCTTCCCACGCCACTCGACCCCACGGGTTTCCTTCCGCTGGTGTGTCTGGGCCTGCGATGTTTGCGCCAAGTTCTTCCAGCATGTCCGCCTGCGGGAAGCCCACGCCGGTATAGAGCATTTCCTTGGTTGGGCTGGTCAGCAGGAAGTTGTAATCCTTGCCGTCTACTGCTGCGGTGAACGCTTCCTTGGCCGCTGCGAAGTCTCCATCTGCCGCCACGATGTTGTCAGCTTCTACGTCTGCGCCGAAGAACTCTGCAATCTCGCGGGTATCCGCAATCCTTTGATCAATAGAGCCTTCCGATGGCAGCGGCACGAAAGGCGCAACGCGCTGCAACTGAGCGTTGACGTCTTCATCGAACCAAGACCAACCCTTCGCGTTACCGTTGCCGATGATGGCATCCGGGCGCAGTTCAGCCAGCTTTTCCAGATCGATCTCAGCATCTTGGCCGATGGTCTCAATACCTTCGATGTCAGCATCACCCATCAACGCTGGGTTGTCACACTCAAAACCAAACA
This sequence comes from Corynebacterium sp. HMSC074A09, assembly GCF_001811545.1. Taxonomy (NCBI): domain Bacteria; kingdom Bacillati; phylum Actinomycetota; class Actinomycetes; order Mycobacteriales; family Corynebacteriaceae; genus Corynebacterium; species Corynebacterium sp. HMSC074A09. The sequence goes on from NZ_KV805133.1 coordinate 4,195, forward strand.
ACGCATCCGGCTCAATGCCGTACTCGTGCAGAGAGCTATAGGCGTAGCAGTCCATAACGATGGTTTCTGGCTGGTTTTCGAAGTCGATGTTTAGCCCCTCAATACTGGGGTGGGACAGAGTCAGCTGCTCACCGTCGCCAGCCGCTGCATCTTCCCCCGAGGCTTCTTCCCCCGAGGTGGAGCACGCCGCAAGAACGAGGGCTGCAGCAGCACTTAAAGCCATCAATGCCGTCTTTTTCACTTGTTATTTCCTTTGCTGGGAATAGGGATCAATTAACCATGGCAAATATACACCACTTGAGTAGGGTTGCCTAACTTTCAATAGGTAGGACTATTCATTGTAAGGATTGATATACCAAAGATATAGACTCGACACTAGACGGTCAACCATTTACACCTGGCATCGCTTAGCGCAGTTCAATCCCCTTTAACATTTGGAAGAGATTTCGAAAATGGCTGAGACACCAAGCGTCAGCGTTAATCTAAAAGCGCTGGCTGAAGAACTGCTAAATAAGGCGGCTGGGACAGAAAGCGGGCGTGCAACCCACGTGTTCCGCGCAGTGCCTGGTGGTTCCCTTTTACAGGTCTTGCTTGTCCTGAAAGACGGCAAGGAATTGTCTAAGCACGAGAACCCTGGCGAGGCACTCTTGCACGTATTGAGCGGAAAAGTTCGGCTTACCGCAGACGACGATTCACTAGAGTTGAGCGCCGATGAGCATGCTGTGGTGCCTCAGTAGCGTCATGGACTGCTCTCCTTGGAAGACTCAGCAATCCTGCCGACCGTAGTGCGCAATCGCGCCTAGATAGCGTTCCAGCTTCCTAACGCTCTGGCTTCGTTGCCACGATTGCCACGGCGTTGAGGTGCTCGCTGTGCGTGTTGAAGGTTTTTCGCATCTGCAGCACCCGCTTGCGGGCATCGGAGTTATTCCGAAGGTTCTTCACAAAGCACAGCGTGCCTAAGAATCCTTCATCGGAAAGAATTCGACGCGGCTGCAGCAAAGCCATCGGCGCGGTCTCAACCTTGGCGGCTTTAAAAAGCCATTAGCCTCAAACACTGCCGTCCATTCGCCCAAGGTCAGCGGACACGCGTTCACCCTAATTGCGCGCGCAAGGCTTTGGCGGATTTCATCCTTCACCCCATCTGCTAGTTCTTCAGGAACTAGCCCCAGTTCGTGAATGGCGTACCGCCCACCCGGACGTAGGATGCGCGCAGCCTCTGCAACGATTGCATTCTTAGCCTTCTCACCCTGCATGGTGAGCATCGCTTCCCAATCACAAGGTCAGCCGACTCATCGGCCAGTCCAGTTTCAGCGGCGTCGGCCTCAATTAGCTTTGCACGCAGGCCAAAGACGCGGCGCACTGCAGCCACAGCATCCGGATCACTATCCGCACCTGTATAACTCGAAGGCGTGAGCTCAAGAATCCTACCCGGCGTGCGCCCAAGACTAGGCGCTGGTTCAACTACATCAACGTTCGGAATTCCGGATAGTTCGAGCAATTCATCTGTTAGTCTGCGCCCGCCGAGGCAAAGGACTCACTTTCCCAATTTGGCCAAAAGCCAGTGGCCTTGCATGGATTCATCCGCACGTGATGTGCCGATCATTTGTTCACTCATGAGGACCTGATTGCCCTCCCCAATGAATCAGTCCGGTTTTACCAGTTCGTCGACCACGTCCCCGGCACTCAACCTTGGATTTCACCTGGCTTTAAACACAGTCATAACCAGACGTCAACAAAGAATTCCCCAGACAAAAATAAAACCCTCTGACCAGTGGAAAGAGGGTATAAAGTGGAGCTAACGGGATTCGAACCCGTGACCCCCACACTGCCAGTGTGGTGCGCTACCAACTGCGCCATAGCCCCAAAGCTGTATTGAATTATGAAGTGGAGCTAACGGGATTCGAACCCGTGACCCCCACACTGCCAGTGTGGTGCGCTACCAACTGCGCCATAGCCCCTCATACGAGGTGCAACCTTCACGATTGCAACTCGTATCAATATATCCGCTCCCCATTCACTCACCAAATCGCGAGTTGGGACGCCTTATTTAGTGACGATGTCAACCCATTCCATGATGGACGTGTTCTGGTCTTCCGGAATGTCCTTGCCATCCTTGATGATTCGCGGCGAGGAAACCTGGCCGGTTTCGCTCTCCAGCTTTTCGTAGTTCGAGGTCACCAGTGGGTTTCCTTCACCAACCGGGGCTTCTTCAATGGCCTTTACCGTGGCATCATCTGCGCCCAGTTCCTTCGCGGCAGCAGCGAAGTCTTCCATCTCCCACTTGTTGTACACCTTGGACTGGTTCTCCATGAGGTACTTACGCAAGTTCCAGTAGAGCTTGGCATCACCGGTCTTTGCTACCTGCTCCATCGCAGCTGCCGCCTTGGAGGAGTGGCCCGTGTTGGACTTGATGCTCTCCAAGCCGTTTGGGCTGCCGTCAAGGAAGTTGAGGGTGCGCACGTGCACGACGAGCTCGCCCGCATCAATCGCATCCTTCATCTGCTCGTCGGTTTCCTTCGCCAGGTCACCACAGTGCGGGCAGGAGTAGTCCTCGTACAGGTCTACTTCGGTTGCGTCCTTTGCGGCATCCGCAGACTTGAGGGTTACCGCATTGTCCGCGAGGGAAATCTCCAGGGAGACATCCTCGGCGGCGTAGTCCCCCAGCGCATCGGTCTGTGCGCCTCGTCCTTGATAGACGATGTAGCCGATGACCACGGCAATAATAACCAGCAGAACAGCGAGGCCCCAGACGAATCCACTATTGCCTTTGGAGTTGGGGTCTTTGACTGTACTCATGAAACAACCTTGCCTTTATGACTTAAGTTCGAACAGATGAAAAGCCTACACACCGCTGTTAAGGGTGCAATGCAAACTTGGTGAAAGGACGCTTGATCGTCCACACCATTAAGACAGAATAGAAGACATCTCGCAGAAGTGTCATCATGTAATTCATCACTTGCGCGTCTTCATCAGGGCTCACGGAGAAGCAGCCGCAATCAATTCCGAGTCCCCGCGCCCACGCCTGCGCGATGCCGATCATGAACAGCACCAGAACTATCTGCCCAACCCACGCCGATGGCCGCAAAAACAGCCCCATCAAAAGCAGCAGGCCACCACATATCTCCAGCGGGCCAATCAGGTAGGACAAGTAGTGCGACCACTCAGGGGTAAAGATTTCATATGCCTTGATGCTTTGCGACACCGCGAGCTGATCCGTCAGCTTCGACGCCCCCGCCTTGATCCACACATAGGCCATATAAAATCGCGCGAATGCACTAATGATGTCGAGCACGAGAGGTGCGCTGATTTTGGTTTTGGTCACGGAGTTAGCCTAACAATCTACGGGTGCAGGGCATAGCGGCGGTAGGGGCGGCGGATGGTCCAGACGGTGAGGGCGAGGAAGAAAGCGTCGCGAAGCAGCGTCAGTGCGTAGTTCATGCCCTGACTTACGTCGGCGGGGTCGTAGCCAAAACACCCGCAATCGATGACGAGCCCCCGCGCCCACGCCTGCGCGATGCCCACCATGAACAGGACCAAGACCACTGCAGCGACTGCCGACGCCTCCCTCAAGAACAGCCCCAACAACAGCAGCACCCCACCCATGAGTTCCAGGGGCCCGATGAGGTAGGCCAAGTATCCGGACCACTCCGGGGTAAAGATGCCATAGGCCTCGATGGCCTGGGTCATCTCCATCCGGGCATCCAGTTTCTGTATGCCGGCGATAATCCACACGGCGGCCATTCCCCAGCGCGCGAGCGCGCTGATGAGGTCAGGCACCGATATGGATTGTGGAGATGTCATAAACCACTAGCCTAGCCGCAGAACTAACCTCCGAGAACCTGTGACACCAGCGCCTGCGCTTCTTCTTGCACCTGCTTGAGGTGTTCTTCGCCACGGAAGCTCTCGGCGTAAATCTTGTACTTATCCTCCGTGCCGGACGGGCGCGCGGCAAACCACGCGTTCTCCGTCGTCACCTTGAGGCCGCCGATCACCGCGCCGTTGCCCGGCGCCTCAGTGAGCTTGGCGACGATCTCCTCGCCCGCCAGCTCCGTCGCCGTCACCTGCTCCGGAGAGAGCTTCTTCAGGATGGCCTTCTGTTCGCGGGTAGCCGGGGCATCGGTGCGCGCATAGGCCGGCGCACCATAGTCCTCCGCCAGTTCCGCGTAGCGCTGCGACGGGGTCTTGCCCGTCACCGCCAGGATCTCCGCGGCCAGCAAGTCCAAGATGATGCCGTCCTTGTCGGTGGACCACACCGTACCGTCGAAGCGCAGGAAGGAAGCACCGGCGGATTCTTCGCCGCCGAAGCCGAGGGAGCCGTCGACAAGCCCCGGCACAAACCACTTGAAGCCCACCGGCACCTCCACGAGCTCGCGCCCCAGGCTGGCCACGACGCGGTCGATCATGGAAGAGGACACCAAGGTCTTGCCCACACTCGCATTTCCCCACTGGGGACGGTGGCTAAACAGGTACTCGATGGCCACCGCGAGGTAGTGGTTCGGGTTCATCAGCCCAGCATCCGGCGTAACAATGCCGTGGCGGTCAGCGTCAGCATCATTACCGGTAGCCAGGTCATACTTGGACCGGTTATCCACCAACGAAGCCATGGCATCCGGGGAGGAACAGTCCATGCGGATCTTGCCGTCGGTATCCAACGTCATAAAGCGGAAAGTGCCGTCTACCTCTGGGTTCACCACCGTCATGTTGAGTTCGTAATGCTCGGCGATGGCCGCCCAGTAGTCCACCGAGGCGCCGCCCATCGGGTCCGCTCCGATGCGCACGCCGGCGTCCTTGATGGCCGCCATGTCCACGACGTTGGCCAAATCGGACACATAGGAGTCGAGGTAATTGTGCTTCACGCAGCGTTCATCCAGCACGCCGTTGACCGGCGCGCGCTTCACACCCTCGAGCCCGGCGCGCAGGTAGTCGTTAGCCTTTGCTGCAATCCAGTCGGTGGCATCGGTATCCGCCGGACCGCCTGTCGGCGGGTTGTATTTGAATCCACCATCGCGCGGCGGGTTGTGAGACGGGGTGATAACAATGCCATCGGTGCCTGGGTTGGTCAGGATGGCGTGGGAAACAGCTGGCGTTGGGGTGTAGCGGCCGCGGTCATCTACACGGACCTCCAGTTCGTTGGCTAGGAGGACCTCGAGGGCGGAGACCATGGCGGGTTCGGACAGGGCGTGAGTATCACGGCCGATGAAGATGGCGCCCGTGGTGCCCTGCTCGGCGCGGTAGTCCACGATGGCCTGGGTGATGGCCAGGATGTGGGCCTCATTGAAGGCGGTGTCCAAGGCGGAGCCGCGGTGCCCAGAGGTGCCGAAGGAAACCTGCTGGTCAGGGTTATCGGCGTCGGGGGTGCGGGTGTAATACGCGGTGACCAACTCCGCGATATCGATGAGATCCGAAGGCTGGGCTAGTTGGCCGGCGCGCTCGTGTGCCATGGTGGTTTCCTCCTTGGGGATGTGGATGTACCTCAAGCTTGCCTGCTTCACGACGTTTTCGCATCCCAACTAGGATGGTGCCTATGCCACAGATCCTTCTTGTGGGCTGCGGGACCGCGCTCGGGGCGCTGGCCCGCTTTGGCCTTTCTTCGCTTCTCGGGGGCGGCGCGCTGCCGCTGTTGCTCATCAACGTTGTTGGCAGCGCTGTGATGGGCTATGCCAAGCCGCCCGCATTCTGGGGCACGGGTTTCTTGAGTGGGTTCACCAGTTTTGCCGCGTTTGCGTATCTCACTTCAGGTTTCGGGCCGGCGCAGGCGGGGGCGTATGTCCTGGCAACGGTTCTGGGCTGCACCGTGGCATACCTGGTCGGTGACCGCCTCCGGGATCGGAGGCGCGCATGATGCTCTCCATCTTGGCTGTGCTCGCCGGAGGTTTTGTGGGCGGTTGCGGGCGCTACCTGTTAACCCGCATCCTGCCCTCCCCCACGTGCACCTTCGCCGCGAACCTCATCGGCTCTGCGGTGGCCGGCGTGGCCTATGGCTACGCCACGCACGCGCACACCGCCGAGTTCTTCCTCCCCTTGCTCGCGGCCGGCGTGGCGGGCGGGCTATCGACATGGTCCACGTTGGCCAAAGAGCTCGGTGACATGATTAAGGCCAAGCGCTGGTGGCGCTTGGCGCGGTATCTCTTCTGGACGGTGGGCCTGGGCATCGTCCTGGCGTGGCGCGGGGCGTGGGTCGGCTCGCTTTTGGCCTAGCCTTCTCACCGCACTCCGCGTCTAAGCGCGCGAAGTGTTAGTCGGCGATGGCGTCCAACGGCGGGGTCTTTGCCGCGCGGTGGGCCGGCCACAGGGCGGCCAGCACACCGACGATGCCGGAGCCGACGAGCATGACGACGAGCATCATCCACGGCACCGTCGTGGAGTCGAGGCCTTCGTCCGCAAGCACGGAGATGAAGGACCACCCCATCCCCAGCCCCATGAGGATGCCCATGAGCGCACCGAAGAGAGCAATTTGTACCGATTCCACGGTGATCATCGTGCGAATCTGGCGGCGCTGGGTGCCCACCGCGCGCAGCATACCGATCTCTTGGCGTCGTTCAATCACGCCCAAGGTGAGGGTATTGACGATGCCCAGGATCGCGATGACCACAGCCAACGCCAGCAGCGCGTAAAGGATGGTGAGCATCTGGTCAATCATGCCGGCGGCTTCGCCTGCGTATTCCTCGCCGGTGCGCACCTGCACCACGACGAGGTCCTTGACGGCCTCCTCCAGGTTGGCGCGCAGCTTTTCCTTGTCATAGCCTTCCTCCGCGTTCACGGAGACCACCATGACGTTGAGGCTAGTCGGGTCGACGACCTCCGTTGCCGCGGAGGCGGAGACAGCTAAGCGCGGGAGCATCTGGAAGGGCTCATACGTGCCGAGGAGCTTCACCTGCGTGGTACGAGACGGATCCGGGCCCGCCAGCTCATAACTCTGGCCGACCTCCCAGCCCTGCTCTGCAGCTAGATCGGCTTCGGCGATGAAGCCCGGCTCCTCGCCCGTCTTCAGCGATCCTTCCACCAGGGTGAGGTTAAGGACGTCATCGGCGTTGCCGTCAACCACCTGGCTGATCGCCATCTCCGGGCTGTAGTTCATGGAGGCCTGACCATCGACCTGCAACGGCGCGGTACTCATCGCCACGACCTGCCCGGCGCCCTCGGTATCGCGGGCGCGCTGCGCCGTCTCATTCGGCGTTGGGAAGTTGCCCGATGTCGGACCCGACAGCAGAAAGTCCGCGCGGGCGTCCTGCTCCACGGCATCCGCGACCGAGGTTTTCATCGTCGCGCCAAGCATTCCGATCGAGGTCACCAGCGCCACGCCCAGCATGAGGGCGAAGGCGGTGGCGGCCGTACGGCGCGGGTTCCGCGCCGAGTTCGTCGACGCCAACTTGCCCACCGCACCAAACGGTGCACCAATCACGCGGCCAATCGCCGGAACGATGGGCAGGGAGATGGCCGGTCCAGCCAGGAAGAAGCCGAGGATGAGGTTGAGCGCGCCAAGACCCACGAGGGAGGCACGGATGCCCGTGGAGGCGTCGATAAGCACGCCGAGGACCGCGAAGATAATGCCCGCGACAAGCAACAGTCCACCCAGCACGCTGCGCACGAGGAGCGAAGAACCGGCAGCAGACTCGGTGGTGCGCATGGCTTCCACCGGCTTTACCGCACCCGCGCGGCGCGCCGGCGCCCACGCGGACACGATGGTGACCACCGCGCCCAAGAGCAGCGGCACGACTACTGCACTGACGCTCAGGCCCAGACCGCCGCCCATGGGCATGTCTTTAGCTTCAAAGACTGCCTTGATGATCGCGACGAGACCCATACCTGCCACCACGCCGACGGCTGAGCCGACGAGCCCCACGATGAAGGCCTCCGTCACCACCGAGCGCGTAATCTGGCCGCGGGATGCGCCGAGCGCGCGCAGCAGCGCGAACTCCTTGGTGCGCTGGGCCACGATCATGGAGAAGGTATTCGCGATGATAAACGTGCCCACCAGCAGCGCGATGAGGCCAAAGGCGATGAGGAAGTAGTTGACGAATTTCAGAGCAGAGGAAATCTGATCCGACAGCTCATCGGCCAGCTTCTGGCCGGATTCCGCCTCGACCTCGAAGGTGTTGTTGAGGTGCTCCACGAGCGCATCGGCATCGACGCCGTCGGCCGCAGCGACCTTCAGCTGGGAAGAGTCTCCATAGCGCTCAACGAAGGCCTCGTGCTCCATGAGCAAAGTCAGACTGGGGCCCTGGTCCACCACAGGCTTGACGACGCCCACGACCTTCACCTCATCGCGCTGGTCCGGGTGCACGACGAGGAGGGTATCGCCGACGTGAATGCCGAACTTCTCGGCTGCGGAATCGTTGATGAGGACTTCGCCGGTCCCGTGGGGCTCGGAGCCGTCGACAAGCGTGGCGGGCTCACCGACGGATTGATCCTCCGGGTAGTAGGGCTGCACGCTGGACGTGCCCCCGCCGGTCTGGAACGCCTCGGCGTCTTCGTTGGCCACCACGACCGTCTGGCTGCTTTGCATGTTTACCGCGCGAACGTCGGGGTCGGCGGCGATGTCATCGCGCATCTTCTGATCCAGCTTCGGGCCGTTTTCCTTCTGGCTCACGGCCGCATCCACGCCGGTAAATGCTGTCGAGACAGCGGAGTCGAACGTATTCGACAGCGAGTTGGTGAACATGAAGGAGCCCGAGATGAACGCGGTACCCAGCACCACCGCCAGCAGGGTCAGGGCAAGGCGCAGCTTATGCGCGAGAATATTGCGCACGGAGACCGTGCGCATGGTGTTCTTTGTGGCCATGCTCTAGCCCTCGATTTCTGCCATCACGGCGTGGATGGACTCCATGGTCGGATTCATGAGCTCATTAACCAGGCGGCCATCGGCGAGGAAGACCACGCGGTCAGCGTACGAAGCGGCCTTGGCGTCGTGCGTAACGATAACCACGGTCTGCCCATCCTTGTCCACGGCGGTACGCAAAATGTCGAGCACCTCGGCGGAGGAGTTCGAATCCAGGTTGCCGGTGGGCTCATCACCGAAGATGATCTCAGGACGGGAAACCAGGGCGCGCGCACACGCCACGCGCTGCTGCTGGCCGCCGGAGAGCTCGGCCGGGCGGTGGTTCAAGCGGTGGGACAGGCCAAGGCGCGTGGTGACCTCATCAAACCACGCCTTATCGACCTTGTTGCCAGCGATATCGGAAGGCAGCGTGATGTTCTCTGCCGCGGTCAACGTGGGCACCAGGTTGAAGGACTGGAAGATGAAACCCAGGCGGTCGCGGCGCAGGGCGGTAATGTCTTTATCGCTGAGCTGCGACATATCGGTGTCACCGATGAAAGCCGAGCCGGACGTCGCCGAATCGAGGCCCGCCATAGTGTGCATGAGGGTGGATTTGCCGGAGCCCGACGGGCCCATGATGGCGGTAAAGGTATTGCGCGCGAACTCAACGTCGACGTGGTCCAACGCGGTGACTGCGGTATCTCCCTGACCGTATTGTTTGAACAGGTCAACGGCGCGTGCCGCGGCAGTCGTCGTTGGGGTGGTCATGGACGTGTTCTCCTTATAGATGGGGAAAGTAACGTCACTACCCTATCTTGCCCTGGGTAAGTTATGTGACGCGTGTGGTCTAAAATATGCTCCATGCGCGCATCCCTTTCCGCTCTAGAGCATTACGACCGTTGTGCCGAAGCAGCCGCGGCTCAGGTCATGCGCCACTACTCCACCAGTTTTTCCCTGGCCACGCGGCTTCTCTCACCCAGGGTGCGCGTGGATATCCGTAACTTATACGCCATGGTGCGCACGGCCGATGAGATCGTCGACGCGGGGCTTGCTCCCCAGGACGCCGCCGTGCTTCTCGACGCCTACGAGGCCACCGTCCGCGCCGCCCCCTCCCAGCGTTTTCACGCCGACCCCGTGGTGCACGCGTATGCGCTCTCCGCGCGGCGCTGCGGGTTCCAGGACGAGCACATCGCAGAGTTCTTTGCTTCCATGCGCTGCGATCTGACCCAGAGCACGCACACACACGACTCCTTCGAGAACTACGTGTCCGGCTCCGCGGAAGTCATTGGGCTCTTGTGTTTGGATGCTTTCTACGCCGGTCAGGCGCGACCGGCCGGCATCGAGGAAGGCGCGCGGCGCTTGGGCGCGGCGTTTCAGAAGATCAACTTCTTGCGCGATCTGCGCGAGGACTCCGCAGACCTCGGCCGCTCATATTTTCCAGCGCTGCCCGATCCCACCGGCTTGGACGAAGGGAAAAAGGCTGCCATCATCGCTGATATTCGCGAGGACCTGTCTGTAGCGCAGGGTGCCATCGAGTTGCTGCCGCGCGGCTCCCGCATGGGCGTGGCGGCGGCTACCGCCCTCTTTACTGAGCTCACCGACCAGCTCGAGGCAACCCCCGCCGTCGAGATCCTCACGACAAGGGTGTCGGTATCACCAGCGCGTAAGGCCTTCCTCGTGAGCCGGGCAGCTGCATCGGCGGTGAAATAAACATGGGCAAGCGGGTTGTCGTCATCGGCGCTGGCATCGCGGGGCTTGCCACCGCGGCGTTGATGCTGCGGGAGGGCTGGGACGTGGTCGTCGTCGAGAAGCAGCGTAGCGTCGGCGGGCGGGCGGGAGTCCTAGAAGTCGACGGCTTCCGTTTCGATACGGGGCCTTCGTGGTATCTCATGCCGGAGGCTTTTGATGAATTTTTCCGGGCCTGTGGGACGAGCACCGAGCGTGAGCTGGACCTCGTCCCCCTCTCGCCTGCGTATCGCGTGTACAACGAGGACGGCGCGTTCCTAGATGTGGAGAGCGGCGTGGAGGAGGTCGCGCACCTATTCGAGTCTATTGAGCCGGGCGCGGGTGAGCGCGTACGGGCGTATTTGGCGCGCTCCTCCGACGTCTACGCGGTGGCGCTGAGCAGCTTTTTGTACACCACGTTTTCGCGCCCTACTGAGCTGCTGACACGGGAGGTGCTCACGCGGCTGGGCACGCTCGCGATGCTGCTGACGCGTTCGCTGGACAGGCTGGTAGCGGCGCAGTTTCAGGACTATCGCCTGCGTCAGGTCCTGACCTATCCGGCGGTGTTTTTGTCGACCGAGCCTCAGGCCGCGCCGGCCCTGTATTCCTTGATGAGCCACACCGACCTGGTCGAAGGTGTGCGCTACCCGCAGGGTGGCTTCGCCGCGGTGGTCGCGGCGATTGCGCGCCAAGCGGAGGGTGCAACCTTCCTCATGGGTACCGCGGTGACGGCAATTGAGTGCACGGACGGGCGCACAACTGGCGTGCGGCTGGATGACGGCCGCTTCATTTCTGCAGAGGCCGTGGTGTCGGCGGCGGACCTGCGCCACACCGAAACCGCGTTACTGCCAGAGTCAGCGCGGACCTACCCGGAAAGCTACTTCGCACGGCGCGATCCGGGTTTGGGTACGGTTCTGGTGTTCCTCGGCGTCCGCGGCGAGCTGCCGCAGCTTGAGCACCACACTCTGTTGTTTAGCAAGGACTGGGAGCCCGATTTCCGCGCCGTCTACCACGGCCCGGAGGCCTCGCGCCCGCTCGGTGCTTCGGAGTCGATCTACGTGTCGAAGACATCCGCGACGGATCCTGACGTGGCGCCGGAGGGCTGCGAGAACCTCTTTGTGCTCGTCCCTGTGCCGGCGGAAGAAGCGTTTGGCCACGGAAGTGCCTACAACGACACAGAATCTGCCCGCGTCGCCGCGATTGCTGACGCCGCTATCCACCAGCTAGGCACATGGCTTGGCATTCCGGACTTTGCCGAGCGCATCGTCATGCGCCGAACGGTGGGGCCCTCTGATTTTGCGCAGCGCTATAACGCGTGGGCAGGTGGAGCGGTGGGACCTGCACATACGCTGCAGCAGTCCGCGTTCTTCCGTGGGCGCAACGTCTCGCGAAAACTGAAGAACCTGTTCTACGCGGGCGGAACGACCGTGCCGGGCGTGGGAGTGCCAATGTGCCTTATTTCTGCGCACAACGTCCTCACGCGGATGCGTGAACAGCGCTAAACGTTGGGCCCGAGTGCACTCTCAATTCGCGCTGAATTCCCCCAGTGCTGACCCCCGTGACAGAACTTGGTTCTCAGTCCCCACTCCACGGCATGGAATTCACGAAAAGGCCGTGCAGCGCTGCATAGCGTAGTCTGAGGAGGTTGACGTCGAGTGGAAAGGCGAAGCGATGGCAGAAACTACTGAGCAGGCCAGCGAGACCGTAGAGTCATGGCTGAAGCAAGAAGACGCTATCGATCCTAAAAAGGCCCCTCGTCTCCAGGAGCTCTTAGCCCGCGTTCCCCGTCAAGACCTCATCGCGATTGTGGAGCGGCAAAATGCTCTCCGCGCTGCGCTAGCCCTCCGCCTGCTGCCGCGGGAAAAGTCCATCGCAGTCTTCGACGCACTCGATGCAAAGCACCAAGCGGACATCATTGATGAGCTGGGCAACGCCGATGTCTACGAGTTTTTCGACGAGTTGGACCCCGAAGACCGAGTGGCGCTCTTGGATGAGCTGCCCGCGGAGATTGCGGATCGCCTCCTCCGTTCACTGACCCAGACTCAACGCGACGTGACCGGAGTGATCCTTGGATACACGAAGGGCTCCGTCGGGCGTCGTATGTCGCCAGAGGTGCCCGACATTCACCCGGAAATGAGCATGGAAGATGCCCTGTACACGCTCCGGGATACGGCCGATGAACTGGAGACCATCTATACCGTTCCGGTGACGCGCAAGGACCGGCGTCTGGTGGGCGTCGTCAGCCTGCGCGAACTCTTCACGGCTGAGCGCGGTGTACTCATTGAGGACATCATGAACGAGCCGGTATATGCATACGCGACTGCCGACGCCGAGGAGACCGTGCGGTGGTTCTTGCCCCTCGATATGCTAGCTCTGCCAATTGTGGATGATTCACACCGCCTCGTCGGTCTTCTTACGTGGGACGATGCCACGGACATCATGGAAGAAGCGGACAGCGAGGACTCTGCTCGTTCCGGTGGTACAGAAGCGCTCCAGCAGCCTTACTTGTCGACGCCGTTGCTCAAGCTCGTTCGCTCCCGCATTCTCTGGCTGCTCGTGCTCGCTGTGTCAGCTCTGCTGACCGTGCGGGTTCTCGATTCCTTCGAGGACACCTTGGCCAAGGCGGTTGTACTGTCGCTGTTCATCCCTCTGCTCACCGGCACGGGCGGCAATACAGGAAACCAGGCGGCTACTACAGTGACCCGTGCGCTCGCGCTTGGCGACGTCCGAACGCGCGACCTCCTTTCCGTAATGTGGCGCGAGCTGCGCGTCGGAATGCTGCTCGGCGCCGTACTGGGACTGGCTGGTCTCGTCTTGGCGACGGTGGTCTACGGCGTCGATATCGGTATCGTGATCGGTTCCACCCTGTTTCTTATCTGCTCGATGTCAGCGACGGTAGGTGGGCTCATGCCAATTGTGGCTAAGACGGTGGGCGCGGATCCCGCTGTGTTTTCTAACCCGTTTATTTCCACGTTCTGTGACGCGACGGGCTTGATTATCTACTTCTTCATCGCAAAGTCCGTCCTGGGTATCTAGTCCGATAGAAGCTTCGGCGCTGCATCGCACGGCCTGCCGACCTTCCTGCGGCCGTACTAGAGCCGCATCGTCCTCTTGGAAACAAGTCCTTAGCACCCTAGAGCAGCTGGGCTTCCACATGCATGACACTAGAGCCGCTTGCTATGCGGTTACCCCCTCTCCTCTACCGGGCTGAACACCATCGATTTCTGCGTCCAACTGTCCACCACAAAGAGTGTGGCTGCAACCACTCCTGCCGCTTTCACGGACAGCCTAGAACCGTGGCAGTACAAGGTGCGCCTTGCCTTCTGCAAGCGTCCTGAAGTCATTCGCGAAGCAGTTGCCCGCCTGACGTACGAAGAAAATGCCTGCGGCACGCGGCTTTGTGCTCAGTGTCAACAAATAGTCGCCCGGACCTGACCCCCGTTAGGTAGACACCTGATATCCAGCCCAGTTGGGCTGGGAAGAAAGGTAATCTACCACCATGCCTAGGTACTCCGAACAGTTCAAACGTGATGCTGTGGCCCTCTACGAAAACAATGAGGACCTCTCACTTCACGCGGCTTCAGCAGAGCTTGGAGTCAATCGATCCTCACTTTATTCGTGGCTTAAGCAGTACGGCACCGGCAAGCGTGCCCGCACGAAGACCTTGCGCGATGAGGCTCAGGCGACAACCGATTCTGAGCGGATCCGCCAGCTAGAAAAAGAAAACGCAAAGCTGCGCGAAGAACGCGACATCCTGCGTAAGGCCGCGAAGTATTTTGC
>NZ_KV805133.1:18557-18890 GCF_001811545.1 Corynebacterium sp. HMSC074A09
GGTCAACACCCGCGAAAAACGCAGGTTAAAGATGTGCTCTGATGCTCTTATTGGCGCAAAAATCAAGACCATCTTCGATGATGAGCACGGGCTTTATGGTGCTAAACGCATCGCTGCAAGCCTCAACGACGATACGGACTTCGGCCCGATCAACCATAAGAAGGTCGCACGCATCATGAAATCCATGGGGCTGAAAGGCTTTAGTAAACGGCGTCGATGTATCACCACCAGGCGCACGCCTGGCCACCGAGTCATGCCCGATTTAATAGGCCGCAAATTCACAGCTGACAGGCCAAACCAGGTCTACGTAGGCGATATCACCTACCTGCCGTG
>NZ_KV805134.1:0-5268 GCF_001811545.1 Corynebacterium sp. HMSC074A09
TTTGGCTGTGGCCGGAAAGCAGACCTTGGTACCCGAGAACCCAGGTGAAATGTGAACCATGGGGACCACTGAGCCGTCATCATCGTGCTTGCGCCTACCCCGGCCCGGCGGCGAGCGACTTCCCACTGCATGAGGAGTACAGCGTCAGTCCATGCCGGCGCATGCAACAACTTTCGAAGAATGGCAGTGGTGAGGTGAAAGGGAATGTTTCCCACAATGACGCAGGGAGTGGCGGGTAACCGGAAGTTAAGGAAATCATCATGGACCACTTCGACCGCCGCCGAGGAGGTTTCTTGTGTGATTTTGGCAGCTAGTTTTGCGTCCACTTCAACTGCCGTTATCGCCCTCCCCAAGTGGGCCATCGGGTGAGTGAGGGCACCGCTTCCTGGCCCGATCTCAATGATGGGGCCGGAGGTTTGTTTCACAAGATCGACGATGGAGTTGATGATCTTGTGGTCTGTGAGAAAATTTTGGCCATGCTCGTGACGGCCGTATCCGTATGCAGACATCAGGTGTGCTCCTTGGAGTTGAAACGGAGCCGGGCATGACAAATAGCCGCCCGGCTAAAGGACCGGAGCGGTTTTTAACCTACGGGGTAGGAAACCGCCTTAGCGGTTGGTGCGCAACCGCAAGAAAGCGGTACCTGAAATCAACATGGGTCTAATTATATCCATTTAAATTCGCGGGTGTGAAGTGTCCCAGGTTTTGTTCCGTTTGAGTAGATGGGAAAATCTGGAATATGCCAAGAAAATTTGACCAGGATGCAAAGGACCGTGTGGTCCGTCTTGTGGAGGACCGCATCTTGGCGGAAAATATGTCGATGCATCCCGCGTGCTAGGCAGTAGCCCCAAAGCTGGGGGTGTCATGGCACACGGCTCGTCTATGGACTTAAGCCTGCTCGTCGTGCGGGAAACATCCCAGAACCTGTTCCTGAAGATTTGGCTACCGAAAATGCCAGGCTACGCCGCGAAAATCAAGAGCTTCGAGATACCAACGAGTTGCTGAAGGCTGCGTCAGCTTTTTCGCCTCACGACCAGGCCCCAAACGTTAAGAAATGATCCGGTTCATCGATAAATACCGGAATCATTTCTCTGTCGAGTTCATCTGCACCGGAGTTGAAGATTAACCGGGCTGGTGGGTTTATCACCTCGCGTGGTTATCGCCAGTCCAAAGCCCGTGGGCTTAAGTGCTCGTCGCCTTCGTGACGCTGTGCTGATTGAACGCATTGGTGCCATTCATCGGGATAATTACGGTGTCTACGGCGTGCGGACAATGTGGCATGCGCTTGACCGTGACGGAATCGACATCGGTCGTGAGCAAACCGCCCGGCTGATGCGCCTAGCTGGTGTTTCTGGCACAGGCACAGGCGGATCACCAATCACAACCCGTACACCTCAACAGGCCGGATCTGCGCCCGGATTTGGTCGAGCGTGAGTTCAAAGCCCAAGGCCTTAAACAAGCTGTGGGTGGCCGACATTACCTACGTGCGTACGAAGAAGGGTTTTGTGTACACCGCGTTTGTCACTGACGTTTACTCCCGGCGGATCGTCGGATGGGCATTATCGGACTCGATGCGCACCGAGGTATTACCGCTGCAAGCACTCAACCAAGCGATTGTGAGCGCGAAGGAAACAACAGGCCTTATTCACCATTCGGATCACGGCTTATAGTACGTCAGCGTTGTCTACAACCAGCGTCTCGCCCAGCACGGGATTGCCGCTTCCACTGGGACCGTCGGTGACTGAAATGACAATGCTCTAGCTGAAAACGTTAACGGCTCTTACAAGAATGAGCTCATCCATACTCGCAGGTGGAATGATGTTGTCGAGGTAGAAATCGCGACGTTCGAGTGGGTGTCATGGTGGAACGAGGTAAGGCTCCACCAAAGCCTGGGATATCGAACCCCAGCCGAGGTGGAAACCGAATTGTGGAAGAAGAACCCGCAACAGGGAATAATAGAAATCAAGGAACATGCCTAGGAACAAAACTCGGGGCACTTCAAGCCCCTTATATGGCTCTGGATGTGGTGATTGCTGCAGAACCGTCATCAGTAAGGGTGACTTTTCCATCTACGCGGTAGACTTCACGCAACATTTTTGCGGTTAACACGTCCTTAGCTGCTCCGTGTGCGTATACAGTGCCCGCGTGGAGTACCGCAATGCGGTGAGCGAAGCGCGCTGCTTGTGAAAGATCGTGCATCGAAACCACGACCGCCGCGGGTGCTTCAGCTGCATAGGCGCGAATATGCTCCATGAGGATGAGCTGATTTCTTAGGTCAAGAGCGCTGGTTGGCTCGTCCAGTAGTAATGCCTGCGGCCGGCATACGATGGCCTGGGCGAAGCTTACTAATTGACGCTGGCCGCCGGAGAGCTGGGACATTGTTCGGGATTCTAGGTCTTCTAGCCCCAGCCGCGTGAGGACCGAGCTGACTCGGTCCTGTGTGGATGTGGCTACCCGTAGTCCGCTGAATCCCGTCCGGGAATGCTGGAGTGCCAGAAGTACCGATTCGAATACGGTAAGGGTGCTTTCCGGCGGGGGATCCTGTGGCAAATATACTGCCTCGGGCCCAGTGACGTCGCCGCTGAATCGGCATAGGTTAGCCATGCAGCGCAGCAAAGTCGACTTACCAGCGCCATTAGGGCCGACGAGGGCGGTGACGGTTCCAGCTTCGATCTTTGGGAGACATACGTCATTCAGTATCTGTTCGTCTCCATGGGAAAAGCACAGGTTATCTACCCGGAGTGTGGGTTCTGGCGGAACCGTGGGCGGTTGTTCCACGAGGGGTCCTTTCTGGGGCAGGAAGTACTGGGAGAGGCGATCATTAGGTTGAGGAGACAGTTCGGGGGCGGCGTCGCAAAACAATGAGGACGACGAACACGGGAACGCCCACAATCGCGGTGATGATGCCGACAGGCAGAATCGCCCCAGGCTGGATCAGCTTGGATACCACTGAGGCTGAGGTCAGCAAAAGCGCACCTGAGATGATGGACGTGGTGAGGAAGAAGCGTTGGTCCTCACCAACGAGCATCCTGGCGATATGTGGGCCGACGAGTCCGATGAAACCAATTGTCCCGGCCATCGAAACGGCAGTTGCCGCCATAAGGGAGACTCCCACCAGCGTGTACGTGCGCAGCTTTGGGATATTGATACCCATGGACCTAGCGCGGTCGTCGCCCATTCGAAACGCGGTCAGCGTCCACGCATTGCGGTAGAAGTAAGCAATTCCGATTAGTGAGATGACCGCGAGAAGGCCGATCTGAGGCCACGTAGCGCGCGTAAGGCTGCCCAAGGTCCAGAAAACCACCTGCTCTAATTGGGTCTGCGAGGCGAGGTACTGCATTAGCGCTAGTAGAGCATCGAAGAGGAACACGATGGCTATGCCCAGCAGAATCATTCCCTCGGTACCAGAGCTCTTTGACCGAGAGAATAGGACGATCACCGCACAGGCCGCGAGGGCGAAGACCCAAGCACTGCCCGCCATTCCCAGCGCTGCCCCGATTCCCGCCGCGGTGAATCCTGAGACGGTGGCAAAGGCTGCGCCAAAGCTCGCAGCGGCGGAAATGCCCAGCGTATAGGGCTCTGCCAAGGGGTTATCCAAGATGGTTTGCATCTCTGCGCCGGCAGCAGCGAGGGTGCCACCGATGAGCACCGCTGTGACGGTCATAGGCAGACGTATATCAAAGATGATCTGCCAGTCAATTGGGCGGGAATCGCTGGGGTGAAAGAGCACGTAGAGCGCCTCATTTGCGTTCAAACTGCTGCCGATGAGGAAATCTATGGCAATGGTGACGCATAGCAGGGCCGTAAGCCCTGCGATGATCGCTACCTTTCGCCTGCTAGCTGTTCGGTACCAGTTTGACCGGGGGCGTTGCCGTTGCGGGGTAGAGTTTTGGTCGTCCACCTCGCTTCCGGTGGCAATTGATTGCGCTCGTGCTCCGTGGCTCATGGCAAACCAGTCCAGAAGGTGCCGCTAGCCTCCACAGGGAGGAATTTTTCATGTAGTTCTTCCAAATCGGCCTGCGGGTCGACATCGGAAAACAGGTCGGGGTGCATGGCTTTGGCAAACCACTCGATGGCTAGGTAGTTGTATGGGGAGTCGTAGAAGTGATGCCACGCAGCGTAGGCCCGCTTGTTCTTGACCGCCCGCATTTCCTTAAGGACAGGTTGCCCGTCAACAACGCGTTGGAAGTCTTTGGCTGCCTGTTCGGTGGACTCGTCGTAGCCCAGGGGTACAAAGCCATTCTTCTTTGGCTGCTGCTTGGCGCCGGTCCAGTCTGCGCCGGTGGCGATGATGACGTCTGGGTCTTTTTCAGCTAGCGCCTCGGGAGAGACTTGCCCCTGCTTGGCGTCGATCATATCGTCGCCCACGTTTTCGCCACCCGCTGCGTTAACAATTTGGGCTAGGTTGGACTTAGCGAAGGTAGAGCAGCAGTCGAAGTAGCCGGGAGCTCGCCAGAGGAAGGTCGGTGTGGGGGTGGCCTTGGCTTTTTCTAGGCGCTCCTGAACCATGTTCACCTTGGACTCATAGAACTCGGCATACTCTTCCGCTTCCTTCTCGTGGCCGAGTACCTTGCCGAGCAAGCGCACGCTCGGTGCGGTGTTCTTCACCGGGTCGGTAAAGTAATCGACGGTAACCGTGGGGATTCCGGCCTTTTCTAGACCGTCTACGATGCCAGCATCCTGGGCGGCTTCGAAGCTGCTTGCGGAGACAATGAAGACATCTGGACGGGAATTCAAAGCTTGCTCAACGGACATCGAGCCGTCGTAAACTTCACCAGTTTGCTCAATATCTTCGATCTCTGAGAATTTCTGTTCGTACTTCTTGTACGTGCCAGGGTCGTTCTGCTCCAGGTCATCTGGCCAGGCAACGATGCCCTGGAGCGGGTTTTCTTTGTTGAGGATGGATGTCGTGTAAAGCATCCGTTGCCCGCCCATGAGGACCCGATCGACGTTCTTCGGGACCTCGACTTCGCGCCCGAGAATGTCGGTGATCTGTTGCTTTTCTCCGTCATCTGCGGTCTGTTGTTCATCGTTAGTGCTGCAGGCAGCGGTCATAAGGAGGGCAGTGGCGGTGACGGCTGAGGCGACTACGCGGGCCATTCGGTGGTGAGGGGCGCGTGGGGTTTTAAAACCGCGAGCCCTAGTTGTCGTGAGGGACAAGGCAATCCTTTCTTCCAAGTGGATCTATTAGGTTAGCCATACCTTTGTTTATCTACAATGGGTGATGAAACTTTTACCCATTACGTTGTTAGCAGTTCCGCTTGAAGG
>NZ_KV805135.1:0-235 GCF_001811545.1 Corynebacterium sp. HMSC074A09
CCTCGGCGGCGGTCGAAGTGGTCCATGATGATTTCCTTAACTTCCGGTTACCCGCCACTCCCTGCGTCATTGTGGGAAACATTCCCTTTCACCTCACCACTGCCATTCTTCGAAAGTTGTTGCATGCGCCGGCATGGACTGACGCTGTACTCCTCATGCAGTGGGAAGTCGCTCGCCGCCGGGCCGGGGTAGGCGCAAGCACGATGATGACGGCTCAGTGGTCCCCATGGTTCAC
>NZ_KV805136.1:0-31531 GCF_001811545.1 Corynebacterium sp. HMSC074A09
GCCGCAAATCCACACGAAATGTCCCTTAAGCCACCCAAAGCAGACGGAGGAGTCCGCATATACACCGACCACCAAAGCGGCCTTCACCCTAGGGCACCCGCGGCGCGGCCCTCCGAGCACGACGAAACCCCTCTCCGACTTAACGGAAAGGGGTTTCATTTGGTGCGGCCTGAGGGGATCGAACCCCCGACCTACTGGGTGTAAACCAGTTGCTCTTCCAGCTGAGCTAAAGCCGCAGTGCACTTGGTGTGCTCGACCAAGATTAGCCCATGGGCACCCGCAGCAACAAATCGGGGTGTAACTAGTCGCTGCGAATGCCGCGCGAGCAGGTACATCCTGCGATTATTTCTTAGGGCTTCTTGGTGTAGCCACGGGCCACGAGGCAGGAACCCTGCCACTCGCCGAGGCGCTCGGCCTTGGTCTGCACCAGACCGGCCAATTGTGCAGATTCGGAGATCTCGCCCGGCTCCAAGTTGCCTGGCTTTCCAGCTCCTGGGGTCAGCAGCCAGATGCGGCCGGAATCGCCCAAGGGACGGGTGGCATCCACCAGCCCATCGACCAAGTCGCCGTCCTCCGCGCGCCACCACAGCAGCACAAGGTCGCACAACTCGTCGGTCTCTTCCTCGAGGAAGTCCTCCCCCAACACGTCCTCGATGGACTCAGAAATCGTGGAGTCACAGTCTTCGTCCCAACCAAGTTCTAGGGCAATCTGGCCCTCCTCGATGCCGAGCTTGGCTGCAAATCCCGTCACTCGTTGAGTTCCTTCCGATGAAGTAGTTGATGTCATGCAGAGTATTTTAACGGCTACGGTGCACTTTTTCGCGTCAAACCTCCCCCGTTCCTCCCCGGAGGTGGACATTTTCCCCCATAAAACCACCCGTGGGGGCCTCCGAGTGACCCACCGCGAAAGGGGCGCGTATCCTAGAGCAAGATCTGTGTACTACGACCCAGGAGGATTTAATGGCCGACTTGGACGCCCACAACGGCGACTCCAACTTTCCCATCGTTCGCGATGGCGTGGCAGCATACCTGCATGACTCCGACCCCGAGGAGACCCGCGAGTGGATGGACTCCCTCGACGGTCTTCTAGATTCTTCCGATCCGGAGCGCGCCCGCTACCTCATGCTGCGCCTTCTTGAGCGCGCTACCGCCAAGCGCGTGCCGTTGCCGTCGCTGACGTCCTCGGATTTTGTTAACACCATCCCTACCTCCCTGGAGCCGGAGTTCCCGGGCGATGAGGAGTTGGAGAAGCGCTACCGCCGCTGGATCCGCTGGAACGCGGCCATCATGGTGCACCGCGCACAGCGCCCGGGCATCGGCGTCGGTGGCCACATCTCCACCTACGCAGGCGCTGCCCCGCTGTATGAGGTGGGCCTGAACCACTTCTTCAAGGGCAAGGATGATCCCTCCGGCGGCGACCAGGTCTTCTTCCAGGGCCACGCCTCCCCGGGTGTCTACGCCCGCGCCTTCATGGAGGGCCGCCTGAGCGAGGAAGACCTCGATGGCTTCCGCCAGGAGCACTCCCGCGGCGAGGGCAATGGTCTGCCGTCCTACCCGCACCCACGCCTGATGCCGGACTTCTGGGAGTTCCCCACCGTGTCCATGGGACTGGGCCCCATCAACGCCATCTACCAGGCACGCTTCAATAAGTACCTGGAGACCCGCGGCATCAAGGACACCTCCAAGCAGCATGTCTGGGCCTTCCTCGGCGACGGCGAGATGGATGAGCCGGAGTCCCGTGGTCTGCTGCAGATGGCTTCCCTCTATGAGCTGGATAACCTGACCTTCGTGGTGAACTGTAACCTGCAGCGTCTCGATGGTCCGGTGCGCGGTAACACCCAGATCATTCAGGAGCTGGAGTCCTTCTTCCGCGGTGCCGGCTGGTCCGTCATCAAGATTGTCTGGGGCCGCGGCTGGGACAAGCTGCTGGAAGCCGACAAGGACGGCGCCCTGGTCAACATCATGAACACCACGTCTGATGGTGACTACCAGACCTTCAAGGCTAACGACGGCGCCTACGTGCGCGAGCACTTCTTCGGCCGCGATGAGCGCACGCTCAAGCTGGTGGAGGACATGTCCGATGATGAGATTTGGGCACTGCGCCGCGGTGGCCACGACTACCGCAAGATCTACGCCGCATACGACAAGGCGTTGAGCTACGCGGGCACCGGCCGCCCGACGGTCATCCTGGCCCACACCATTAAGGGCTACGGCTTGGGCCACAACTTCGAGGGCCGCAACGCTACCCACCAGATGAAGAAGCTGACGCTGGAGGATCTGAAGCTCTTCCGCGACAAGCAGGGCATCCCGATCAGCGACGAGCAGCTCGAGGCCGATCCGTACCTGCCGCCGTACTACCACCCGGGCAAGGATGCTCCGGAGATCAAGTACATGCTGGAGCGTCGTAAAGAGCTGGGCGGCTTCCTGCCGGAGCGCCGTGAGAACTTCGAGACGCTGACCACCCCGGATCTGTCCAAGCTGCGCTCGGTGCGCAAGGGTTCCGGCAAGCAGGACGTCGCCACCACCATGGCGCTGGTGCGTACCTTCAAGGAGCTCATGCGCGACAAGGAGCTGGGCAAGCGCGTCGTGCCGATCATTCCGGATGAGGCCCGTACCTTCGGTATGGACTCCTGGTTCCCAACTCTCAAGATCTGGAACCCGCGTGGCCAGAATTACGTCCCGGTGGACCACGACCTCATGCTCTCCTACCGCGAGGCCACGGATGGTCAGATTCTGCACGAGGGCATTTCCGAGGCCGGTGCCGCAGCCTCCTTCACCGCGGCTGCTACCTCCTACGCCACCCAGGGCGAGGCGATGATTCCGCTGTACATCTTCTACTCGATGTTCGGTTTCCAGCGCACCGGCGATGCCTTCTGGGCTGCTGCCGACCAGCTGGGCCGCGGCTTCATCATCGGCGCTACCGCCGGCCGGACCACCCTGACCGGCGAGGGCCTGCAGCACATGGACGGCCACTCCCCGATCTTGGCGTCGACCAACCCGGCCGTGGAGGTCTACGACCCGGCCTTCGGCTACGAGATCGCTCACCTGGTTCCGCGCGGTATTGAGCGCATGTACGGCGAGGACAACGAGCCGATCATGTACTACATCACCGTGTACAACGAGCCGGTCAAGCAGCCTGCTGAGCCGGAGAACCTCGACGTCGAGGGCCTGCACAAGGGCATCTACCACTACAACACCGCCGAGTCCGGCTCCATCCCAGCCAACATCCTGGCCTCCGGTGTGGGCATGTACGAGGCCCTGCGCGCCCAGGAGATCCTGGCTGAGGACTTCGATGTCAAGGCTTCGCTGTTCTCCGTCACCTCGTGGGTCAAGCTGGCTCGCGACGGCGCTGCCCGTAACCAGGAAGCACTGCGCAAGGGTGTTGAGCCGACCGAAGCATTCGCTACCTCTCAGCTCAAGGGCTTCGAGGGACCGTTCGTCGGTGTCTCCGACTTCGCTACGGACCTGCAGGAGCAGATTCGCCCCTACGTCCCGGGCGACTACATCGTCCTGGGCGCAGATGGCTTCGGATTCTCCGATACCCGCGAAGGCGCTCGCCGCTACTTCAACATCGACGCCGAGTCCATCGTCGTCGCCGTTCTCGAGGGCCTGGCCCGCGAGGGCAAGGTGGAGCGCAGCACCGTCGAGAAGGCAGCTCGCGAGCTGAAGCTCGACGACCCGACCGCCACCATCTCTACGTCCTCCGACGAGGACTAAGGCTTAGGGCTTAACAGCCCCAAGCCCTCCAGCCCCTTCTGCCCCACCTCGGGCAGGAGGGGCATTCTTCTTACCTAAACCGAGGGGCGGCAACTGTCGTTGTTGCCAAAGTTCTGGCCAGATCTTGAATCAGAGGCTCTAACTTTGGCAGAACGGGCAGTTCTGCCACCACAGGAGGCTCAGCCACCGCCAACAAAAGGCCCTGCCGCCGTCGACAAAGGACTTAGTCGGCATGAGCGCGGCTTAGTCGCCATCGAGCACGCGATCGAGGACCCGGCCCAAGGCCTTGGAGACCTCGCTGGGCTCTTCCAAGATGACCATGTGGCCAGCACCGTCGACGACGGTCAGGGTGGAGCCCGGCCAGTGGCGGGCAATCACCTCCGATTGGCGGTGCGGGGTCACGATGTCATGCTGGCCCACCACGATTTCGCCCGGCACGCTGCGCAGCCGGGCCGTTGCGCCGAACTCAGAGTGCTCCACCAAGTCATCGAAGAAGCCCGCATAGCTCGACATCGGCGTATCCAGCAGCATCGCCACGTGGAATTGCAGCTTGTCCATTTGTGGGAAGCCCTGCAGCAGCGCCGCGAAAGCCGGGGCGATGACAGCCGCTACCTCAAAGCGCACCCGGTTGAGCCGACGGGGCAGCTTCAAGCACGCGCGGTAGACCGCGCCGAGGGTCTTCGATTCCAAGATGCGAGCCACGCCTGCGGCGGCAAAGCGCTGCATAGAGGTGGCCACCAGCGCCATCCCCTCAACGCGGTCAAAGATCTGGCGCGGTGCGCGGCGCAGCAGGTTAAGCGCAATCATTCCGCCCATCGAGTGCCCAAGCAGCACCAACGGCCCCTCGGCGGCACGCTCAGCGATGACGGCCAGCACATCGTCGGCCGCGCCCCGAACCGTGCACTGCGCGGGGGCGACGTGGGTGGATTGGCCGTGGCCGCGAACGTCGACAAGCAGGCAGCGCACCGTGGGATAGTTGCGGCGCACGTCGTTGACCTGGGAATAGAAGCTCTCAGCAGACAGGCAATAGCCGTGGATGAAGACCGCGGTGACCTCCGCGTCCTCCGGGCCCACCTCGTACCACGCCACGCGCACGCCGTCGTTGTCGACGAAGCCCGAGTCACTCACCCCAGTCAGGCCCGGTTCAGTCGTGAGATCATGCAGCTCATTGTGGACGGCGTGCTCGATGGCGCGCATGCGGGGGCGAACCCGGCGCGACCAGCTGCGCGCGACGGCGGAGGAACGTGCTCGAATAACCATGACATTTCAATACTAGACTGGGCCCCATGGCTAATGACCTTTCAGCGCAACTCCAAGCCCGCTTCGGTTCCGCGCCGGCCGAAGAGCAGGATTCTGCACCCACCGGCGACGCCTATTGCGAGCTCACCCGCCTCATCACGAAGGTGACCGGCGTGGAGGAAGGACTAGAGCGCGAAGCAAAGCTGGAGGACCTGGGGGTTGAATCGCTCGAGCGCATCGAATTAGCCGTGCGCCTCGAGGAAGCCTGCGGGGTCCGCCTGAATGAAGAAACCATGCTCTCCGTCACCACGGTGGGCGAACTTGCTGATTATGTGGAGGAACACTCGTGATTTCCTATCTTTCGGACATGGACGGCGTGCTGATCAAGGAAGGAGAGATGATTCCCGGCGCGGATAAATTCATCCAAGCGCTGAAGGACAACAACATCGAGTACATGGTGCTGACCAATAACTCGATGTCCACTCCGCGGGACCTGTCAGCACGCCTTCAGAACACAGGACTGGATATCCCGGCCGAGCGTATCTGGACCTCGGCGACGGCCACGGCGGCCTTCCTCTCCAACCAGGCAGGGCTGTCCACGGCTTATGTCGTGGGCGAGTCCGGCCTGACCACCGCGCTGCACGAGGCCGGCTGGATCCTCAACGACCGAGAAGCGGACTTCGTGGTCTTGGGCGAGACCCGCACCTATTCTTTTGAAGCCATCACCACGGCCATCAATCTCATCCGCAACGGAGCGCGTTTCATTGCCACCAACCCGGACGTCACGGGCCCCGCGCCGCAGGGCGTGCTTCCGGCCACGGGCGCTGTCGCGACACTCATCACCGCGGCGACCAACCGCGAGCCCTACTACGTGGGCAAGCCGAACCCGGTCATGATGCGCAGCGCCTTAAACAACATCGGCGCACACTCGGAAAACACCGTCATGATCGGTGACCGCATGGATACCGACGTCAAGTCAGGCCTCGAGGCGGGCATGCGCAGCATCCTGGTGCGCTCAGGTATCAGCGATGACCGCATCATCGAGCGCTATCCTTTCCGCCCGACGCGAATCATTGACTCCGTGGCGGACCTGCCGGAGCGCATCTTCGATCCCTTCGCGGACTAGGCCTTCACCGACTTAGACGGCGCGCTTGACGACGCCCCGAAAACCGTACTCCCCCGCCAGCATCTCCACCGCGCAGCCCAGCGCTTCCAATTCGCTGGGCGTTCCGGTGAGCACTTGCTGGCAACCGATTCCGGTGCAGCCTGCGTTGTCGGCTTTTATGCCGACAACGTCCCACAGCGGGTCCCGGCGCCAGCGGGTGCACCACTGGGCGGTCAGCGGGTCATCGCCGGGGACGATGAATTCGCTTTCGCTGCGAATACAGCGCGCCATGGCGCGCTCGATGGCCGGGCGCAGGCTGCGCGGCATGCCCGAGATCTGCAGCACGGCGGTGCAGACCTCACCGCAGGCGCGGTTGGGCCACGTATCCGCTGGGCTGCCAAGTGGGCTGGCTGAAGGGGCCGGCTCGGTTGCACCGGCTACCTGCGGGTGAACGCGTTGATTCACTCCTTAAACTCCTTTGACGTGCGAGTGATGGCACGCCGGCATGCGCCGACGCAAGACGAGCTTCGTCTTCCCCTACGAACTAGTCTTCATCACGCCACTCGCGCCGAGGCGCGAACACCGATTGGTGTGGCCACGGTATGTGGCCACTCGGTGCGTCATTGTGTGCCCACGATTTTCCCCTGCCACTTAGGCCACAACAACCCTCAACCTGCACTTAAGCCCCCACTGCCTCAATATCAGGTTGAGACTTTCGCCCGGAAATTCACCCCATTAACCACATTCGCCACATGAGGGCTCACGAGCATCATGTGCGCGCGGTCGCCACAGGTGCCCCACTACCCCCGTTGTGGCGCCTGTCGGTGCGCCGCTACGCCATCCAAGTTCTTCACCGCGGCTATGGCTAGCGCGCCTGGCACTCCTCCCAGATCGCCGTATTGGTCTCGGCCCACAGCGGCTTGCACCAGTCTCCGAAGTCGCGGTCCGTGAGCGCCACCATCGCCCACTCACCGGCCACCCACAGGTAGGTTCCGCTCATGCCGAAATGCCCCACGGCATCGGCTGGCAAGCCGCCCATCCATTGCTTCTTTTCGCCATGGATTTCAAAGCCCAACCCCCACGTGCAGTCCTTGAAGCTGCCGTAGCCCGGCACAATCCCGCGCAGCCCGGGGAACTGGACGCTGCGCATGTCTTCCACGGTGGAGGAATCCAGCAAACGCGGCGCGTACACCTCGGCGGCAAAGGCGGCTAGGTCCTCCACACTAGAAACCAAGCCGTGCCCGGCCGAGCCTTCCAGGGTGGTGGCCTGCATACCCAGCGGAGCGCACACGCCTTCCGCAAGGTAGTCAACAAAAGGAATCTCGGTTGCAGACTCGACTACCTCGGCGGCCCACTCATAGCCCGCCGAGGAGTAGATACGGCGCTCGCCCACCGGTTTTTGAGGCTCGCGTGTATCAAAGCCCACCCCCGAGGCATGGGCCAACAGGTGGCGCAGCGTGGAGCCTTCAGGACCGGCAGGCTGATCCAGCTCCACAGCGCCCTCCTCCACTGCCACCATCACCCCATAGGCGGCCACCAGCTTGGTCACGGAGGCTACTGGGAAGCGGCGGGAGACATCACCGACCTGTTCTACTACCTCACCGCGGTGCAGCAAGGCACCGGCAACGGTATCGACGGGCCAGGACTCAAGAGAAGAAAAAGCGCTCATGCGCTCCAGCTTAACGAGGATCGCGCTCGCAGCCTACGCCATCACCATCGCGGTCAAACTTGGAACGGAAGCCCGGGTCACTCGGGTAGATGGGGCGGCCCAGCGCGTTCCACACATCGGCGCAGCGAGAGTAGTAGGCCGGAGCCGGTGCCGGCTTCGGTGCGGGGGCAGGTGCAGGCGCAGGGGCGGGAGCCGGCGCAGGAGCCGGTTCCGGAGCTGGCTGCGGTGCGGGCGCGGGGGCCGGAGCAGGGGCCGGAGCAGGTGCCGGTGCGGGCTCCTGTGCCTTCGGCGAAGGAATCACGCCCGGCAGCGGGTTCGGGATGATTCCCTGCTGCACGGCCCAGAACACGCCGCCGGCGATGGCCGCGAGAAGCGCTGCGCTAATGCCCAGGCCCAAGGCAATCCTTTCGCCCTGGGAAGACTGCTCGAATTCGGCGTCATCTTCCTCCTGGTTGGAGGAGCCAGTGCCTTCGGTGGAGGAGCCCAGCTCCTTGCTGGAGGATTCAACGTCCAGCTCCGAAGACAGGCCGGACTCGAGGTCGCCCGTATCAGACGGAGAGGAAACCGCGGTGGGGGCCTCCTCGTAGGATGCGCCGGTCTCCGCTTGAGCGGGGACGACAACGGACAGGGAGAGAGAAACAGAGACAGAGGCGGCGAGAACCGCGCGAGAGAACTTCTTCATAGGCATAAGTTATAGCCCGTAACTCACCCCGCAAGAAATTGCTCCACCCCAAGGGGTAAAGCACACGTGAAGCCACGGAAAACCACACCTGACCGGCGGGCGAATTCTCTGTCCCCGAGTTGCGACACCGCCTCAGCAGAGAAACCGTAGAGCCATGCGCCGCTCTCTGACTCGTCGCCGCCTCCTCCACGCCTCTGGATTAGCCACAGCCACCGCCGCCTCCCTCGTCGCCTCTTCAGCATCGGCAGCCGATCCCACGTCCACCTCCTCCCTCGGGCTAGTAGAGCCGCCCGCGGGCACGCTGCCCTTCGTGCACGGAGTGGCATCCGGCGATCCGATTCCGGATTCAGTCATCCTCTGGACGCGCATCACGCCCACCGAGGAGGCACTGCCGGGCAGCGGCGTAGGCCCTTCGGTCACCGTGGAGTGGGAGGTGGCAGCGGATGGGGAGATGAGGGACGTCGTCAAGCGCGGCACTGTGGTTGCCTCCGCAAGCCGTGACCATACTGTCCACGTGGACCCGCACGGCCTGCAGCCGGACACCGAATATTTTTATCGCTTCCTCGTCGATGGTGTCTCCTCCCCCATCGGGCGGACCAAGACCGCACCCGCGGCCACCGCCTCGCCGGAGCAGCTCACGTTTGGGGTCGCCTCCTGCGCGAATTGGGAGTCGGGCTTCTTCAGTGCTTACGCGGACATCGCCCGGCGCGCGCACTCCGGGCAGCTGGATTACATGGTGTTCTTAGGCGATTACATCTACGAGTACGCCGCCGGCGAATACTCCGGGTTTGGGCCGGTGCGCCTGCACCACCCCGCGCACGAGATCACCACGCTGGCGGATTACCGCACGCGCTACGGGCGCTACCGCACCGACCCCGACCTGCAGGCAGCGCATGCCGCTCTGCCGTGGATCGTGGTGTGGGATGACCATGAAACAGCCAACGATAACTGGGCCGGCGGCGCGGAGAACCACGACCCCGCTACGGAAGGAAGCTGGCAGGAACGACAAACGGCGGCCATGCGCGCCTACTTCGAGTGGATGCCCGTGCGCGCCACCGCGCCTTCCGAGGACGGGCATCTGTACCGCTCACTGACCTTCGGCGATTTGGCGGAGCTGACCATGATGGACCTGCGCACCTACCGCGACCAGCAGACGCCGTGGAACCCAGTGGCGTTTATGAAAGAGGGCCGGAGCATGCTGGGCTCGGAGCAGTATGACTGGCTGCTGGGAAAGATTGAGACCTCGCAGGCCACGTGGAATCTGCTGGGGAATTCGGTGATGTTTGCCCCGCTGAATCTGGTGTCACTGCAGGAGAATTCGCTGACCGCACAGGTGGCTGCCGCCCTGACGAAGAACATCACGGGGATTCCCGTCAACGGGGACCAGTGGGATGGTTACTCCGCAGAACGCCGCGCGCTTATCGACGCCCTCCGCGCCTCCCCTGCCCACGCCCTGTTCCTCACCGGCGATATCCACACCGAATGGGCGCATACGATTAGCAAGGACGAGGAGGTGGTTGCCGCGGAGATGGTGTGCGGGTCCGTGTCGGCACCCAATATCAACGAGGCGCTCAACCTACGCGCGGGCAATACTGTCTCCCGCCTCGCCGAACAGGTATTACGCCAGGCCAACCCGCAGTGCCACCACGTCGAGCTGGATAGCCACGGCTATTGCTTCGTCACGCTGAGCCGCGAGGAAGCCCAGATGCACTGGCTGCGCGTGGATGATGTACTCAGGCCGGGTTCCCCCGTGAGGCAGGCGCATGCGCTGACCTATAGGCCGGGCGCGGGAGTTGTGAGCTAGCTTGCTTGCGTTAACGATCGGTGGCGATGGGCCGATACATAAGGTGTAGCGCATTACGCCGCTGCACTTCCCTATCACTCATATCTCTCGTGCGCCCTCTCCAAGCGTCTCTCTCACCTCTCTCTGTGCAGCGCCTCTCTACCCCCTTCGGGTCTACATCTCGGCGGAAGGCTCCGAGGCCCCTTCAGTAGCGGTAGCCTGTGCGCCCTCGGTGGGCGCAGGAGTTTCGGAGACCCCTTCCTCCGCTGGTGTTTGGGTTGTCGGTTCCCCTGGATTCACAGGTGCGAAGGTGGCCTCACTGTCCGGGGTGCTATCAGTGACTGTGCCCTGCACGCTTTCCACCGGCTCCTCGGGCGTCGAGACATAGGAAGGCTCGTCCTGCGGCGCGGTTTGTGGCGTTGGCGAAGGTTCGGAGGGCTGAGTGGACTCGGACGTTGTCTCTGATTGTCCCATCCAGCGCGAGGGTGATAGCCACCCGGCATTCTCCACTCCGTCTGGGTTGGCGGACGCTAACAGCAGCACACTGATCGCGCCGAGCCCGGCGATAAGCCCTGTAGTGGAGCGGCGCACGCGCCCGCCAAGCGTCCAGAAGGAGTCCCACTTGTTCTCCGGCTTATCCGCGCGCCAGATACCGCGGCCGTAATCATCCTCTTCCTCGTCGTCGGGTTCGGCCGAATAGGCCGGGCGCCCTGGGCCGTCATCCTTGCTGTCTTGCGCTTCGGCGGCCGCGTCAGCGACAGCGTCGGCGGCGATAGCTTCCGTCTCGGATGCCGAGCTCTCTTGTCTCGACTCGGTGTTAGCGCCTGCCGCCGGCATGACGGTAGTGGGGGCATCGGCATCCACCGCGCCGCCCAGCACCTCCAGTACCTCACCCGCGACGTTTTCAGCGTTAGGCAGCTTGTACAGGTCCCAGAAGGAAGACAGCAGCGCCGAGCGGATCGCGCGCTCCACCGCCCACTGGCGTGCGGGGTTGACCTGCACCAAGACGCGGTACTTCACCTGCCATGGCTGGCCGGCCACCGTGGGAGCAACCAACCCAGTAGCGGGCAGAACGTCGAGCTCACCAGCCACGTCCGCGCGGATGTCCGGGGTATCGATGGCGCGTTGTGAAATCTTCTCTACCTGTTCGGTCAGATCCTGCACGGAATCGCCCTCATGGACCGGGATGGCAATATCCACCACCGCGCGCGACCACTCTTGCGAGTAATTTGTGACCACGCCCGCCGAACCGTTCGGCACCATGACAACTTCACCGGTCGGCGTACGCACCGTCGTTGTGCGCAAGGTCAGCGATACGACGGTGCCCTCCACGCCGGTCACGCCGTCGAAGCTGACATAGTCACCCACACCGAACTGCTTTTCCGAGAGGATAAAGAAACCGGCGAGGAAATCACCGATGATCGACTGTGCGCCGAAACCGACGGCAGCCGAGACCACGGTTGCCGGGATGGCCGCGCCCAGGGGAGGCACTCCAACGTTGGCCAGCGCCGCCAACACGAGCAGGAAGTACGCCACCGCCTGTGCCACATAGACCAGCGCGCCGGCCAGCGCCAAGCGCGCCTTGGTGGACTCTTGGTTTTCATCGAGGCGGGACTCAATGACCCGCACCGCCAAGCGGCCGATGCGCGGGATGAGAATCGCCAACAACAGCATTCCTAGCAGTGGCAAACCATGGTCAACGAAGGCCTGCCAAATGGCGAAAAAGTAATACTTCAGCATTGCGCCAAGCCTAGTCCTACAGCCTGACAGAACCCTTGGAATCTCAAGCGCGGTGGATGAGATAGTAGTTCGGAGTGGGCTTCCACGTGTAGCCAGCAGGGATGATGTCCTTGCCGTAGGCGCTGAATGCCTTAGTCGTCCACAGCGGAATCGCCGGCATCTTCTCCAGCAACAGCTCCTGGGCCTGCAAGTAGTACTCCTGGGCCTCCTCCCGGTCCTTCGCCTGGCCTACCTTCTTCAGCAACTCGTCGTATTCGGTGCTGCGAAAACCTGACTCGTTTTCTGAGGAATAGGAGGCAAACAGCGGCACCAGGAAGGTCGACTCATCCGGAAATTCCGCCTGCCAAATCGTCCTGAAAGCACCGGTAATGTGCCGCGCTGTGACCTCTCGACGCAATTCCTTCAAGGTCCCAAATTCCTTGCTTTCGGCGAGCACACCGAGGGTATCCGTCACCTGCTGAGCCACCGCATCGACCCACGTCTTGTGGCCGCCATCGGCGTTAAACGCGATGCTGAACGTCCCCTTAAAGGGGTCTAGCTTCTCCGCCTGTTCCCACAGCTCGCGGGCTCTATCCGGCTGGTAGGTCAGCACGTCAGCACCTTCCGGCGCAGGCGGTGGGGAGCCGAAGAGCGGCGCTACGAAGCTGTTGGCCGGAGTCACTCGGTCGTGGAAGATGTCCCGCGCAATCTTTTCTCGGTCTACCGCCATGGACAGGGCCCGGCGGCGCAGGCGGCCAGCCTCGCCGCGGAAATTGGCATCGTTGGCGGGAATGGTGATCTCCATGATCGAACCGCCAGGCTTAGTAAGGGCCCGCGCGCCGAGCTCCTTTTCGAAGCTTCCGAGCTTCTCCGCCGGGATGCGCGTCAGCACGTCCAGCCGGCCCGCCACAAGATCCTCGTAGGCCTGCTCCTCCGAGGCGTACACGACGAACTTAATGCCCTCATTCTGCGGGTGTCGCGGCCCTTTATAACGCGGGTTCGGCACGAGGGTCAACGCCTTCTCACGTTCCCACGAGGCCAACAGGTATGGCCCGCTGCCAATCGGGTCCGTGCCGCGCTCACTCAGCTTGTCCTGATCCGCAGAGCGCATGGGGAAAAAGACGGAATAACCCAAGCGTTCAATGAAGCCCGCCGTGGGGCGCGAGAGCTCAATGCGGAAGGACTTCTCCCCCGTCACCGTCAGCCCGCGCATCTCCTTCCTGCCTTCATTGAAACCGAGAATCGGCGCAAAGTGATGTGCGGAAAGCAGGGACTGGCGCACTGCCGTATTCCACGTATCGACGAAGTCCTGCGCGCTGACCTTCGAGCCATCGGAGAACACCGCGTCTTCACGAATCTGCACGTCAAACGTGGTGTCATCAACCTGCGTGACGGATTCCGCCATGTCGTAATGGGCGCCGCCGTCCTTATCCAGGTACATCAGGCCCGAGTACACCAGGTTGATGATGGTTTGGCCTGGCACGTCGTTGGAATCGGCCGGGATGAGGGAGCGCTGCGGCTCCGAGATATCGGTAGTAATGAGATTCATTCCCGAGGTATCCATGCGCTCCGGTTCCGTTCCGCAACCCGCCAGCGTGGGGGCCGCAACGCCCGACACCGCCAGCGCCGCGAGCATGCCCAGAAAAGAACGCCTCGACGTCACGCGTCCATCACCTCACTTTCATCACTAGATTAAAGCATTTCTCAGGTTCTAATCATCTCTTTTTTCATATCGGCGCATGAGTCTTTCCACCAATTCATCGGTGAGCTGATCATCGGCCAAGATGCGATCCAAAAGCTCGCGCGGCGTTGGCCCCTCAGCGCTCTGTTCCTCGTAGGAGTCACCGCTTAGGTCCACACCGAAGTCGGAGGACTCCGCTTCCGCAACGGCCGGCTCCATCATCTCCGACATCTCTGCGACTTCCTCGTTGAAGGAGTCGAGGAATTCGGAGGCATCGATGGCGGCTTCCGCACGGCGCTTGCCGGCTCGGACTTCGCGCTCGATGCGGCGTTGCAGGGCCTTTTCCATCTGGTTGTGGCGCCAGGAGCGAAGCTTCGTGGGCTCTAGACGACGCCCCACGGCACGCCCCTTGCTTTCCGCCTTGCGCGCCATGACCATGACGTAAGCCGCGGTGTCATTGACCGGCGCCCATTCCTGGCGAGCGGGTACGCGCCAGCCCGCCCAGATGCCCAGCATGGTGAGGACAAAGGACACAACCGGCCCGAGAATAACCCCCCACGCCAAGTAGCCGGCCGAGTCTGCGCCCAAGACCACCAGCGCGCAGGCCACCGCGGGGATCACGGTGGGGGTGTTATCACCAAAGACCGCGGGCTCGCGCCCCATGGCGATGTCACGGATCATGGAGCCGCCCGTAGCCGTGAACACACCCATCATGATGCAGGGAATCAGGGGCAGGCCATACGCGATGGCTTTGAGCGCGCCTGTCGACGCCCACAGGGCCGAGACCACCGCATCACCATGCGACTGCACGTAGTCCCACGTTTTGCCCTTGAAGTAGACGAAGCGGGCGATGATGGCGCCAGTAAACGCCAGGTAGAGA
This sequence comes from Corynebacterium sp. HMSC074A09, assembly GCF_001811545.1. Classification (NCBI taxonomy): domain Bacteria; kingdom Bacillati; phylum Actinomycetota; class Actinomycetes; order Mycobacteriales; family Corynebacteriaceae; genus Corynebacterium; species Corynebacterium sp. HMSC074A09. The sequence continues at coordinate 14,476 of NZ_KV805136.1, forward strand.
TACTCCGGCTGGCTCATTGCGGCGACGGTGCCGCGGTTAATGAGCACGTCACGGATCATGCCGCCGCCGAGGGAAGAGAACATCGCGATGAAGAAGAAACCCACGATGTCATAGCCGCGCTGCCGGGCCATGGTGCCACCGATGATGCCCATGAGGAGGACACCTATGATGTCGGACCAGTAGTACAGCGACTCGATCAACGGGTCCATCTCGACAACGCTCATGGTGGTCATCGTATCGGGTGCTAAGCAATCTCTCGCATTGAGGAGCTATTCCTTGCAATGCGCCGCCTAGCTGGCGGACCGCTAAGGCTCAGAAAATGAGCTAATGCATGTAGAGCTCGTTGTAGGCTTTCTCAATCCAAATGACATAAAACACTTCCCCGTCTTTCCAGCCCGCGAAAGGAAGATTCCCTTTGTGACGGTAAACCCGGAATTTCTCCACATCCTGAAATTGCCGCGGAATCTGAGGCTTGATAGCGCTTGCCGGAATAAACTCTGAGCCGAGTCCGTGCCTGGGATGCTGTGCCAGCTCTTTCCATGAAAGCACTGACCGCTTGTGCCACTTTTCCAGAAACTCTGCGCGCATTGAATCATCTAGTTCTTCGAAGCCCCACCCCTGCTGCAGGAATCGCGTTGACAGGAGCGGATAGTCAGCCCGCGAGCTACGAAGAGCATCCACGACGCTTGAATCTGGGGCGCTCCTCACCCCTCTGGTTGGCCTACTCCCCCGTCGTTTACTTTTCGTGCCCACAGCTAGCAGAAGTAGTTCTTCAGATCGGCATCAGTTATTTCTAACCCGCGTTTGCCCTCCACGAAGTTCTTTTTCCACGGCGACTCGGTGTGGGTTTTATTCCGCAGAGCCCATGCAGAGTAGGGGCCATACTTATCCCATACCTCAATCAAGTCCTGCTCAACGTCGCGGTAATCATCCCAGTCGAAATCATCCGAGACGAACTCATCGGGGTCTATAGGAAGCTTTCCGTAGTGCTTAACGTCATGGTAGACGTCCACGACTACTGGACCATGAGCCCAGGCTTCCATTCGTTCAGGAAAAAGCGGCAAGCCATCGGAAGAGCGCATATGCAGCCCTTTGGCATAGTAGAGAAGCTTTTGAAGTTTGAGTTGCGTAATGTCAGCATCATCAGTTTCATCAGCCCACGCTACAAACCATTCGGCGATTTGCCGCGCCTTAAATTGTTCCATGTCTGCCCTCCTTCCAGTTCCCGCCAAGCGTACAACAGGCCCCAGACATGCCACCATCCCAACGCTCGAAAAGGCGTAAAGGCCCTCCCCAGGGGCAGCATACAAGCGGTAAGCAATGGAAGCTTTGCGTGGTGGGGCTACCGGGGCTCGAACCCGGGACCAACGGATTATGAGTCCGTAGCTCTAACCGACTGAGCTATAGCCCCGCGTGTTCCCTGCCTGCATTCCGCACCAGCGCCGAGCCAGCACTCACGCACACAGCGAATCCGCTCCCAGCAACATTAATCGGCAGGCCCAGAAAACGGCAATTTAGGCCTCGCCCTGGCCGAGTTTCTCGCCCAGATTTGCCTCGTTTAGGTCTTCCGGGTCTGAACTCGGCGTCTGGTCCTCATCAGCGGCGTTGCGCCCCTTCACCGACACAACGACCCCGATAACGTAGGAGGCAATGACCCCGAAAACGCTCATCCAGAACAGCACCGAGGACAGGTCTAAGGCCCACCGACCGACAATCTGGGTGAAGGCGGATTTCACACTCTCATCGGTATCGCCGAGATCTACGATAAAAAAGCCAGCAAGGAAGAGAAACACGGTCACAGCAATGAATGCCCACGACTCGCGCCAGCCGAATGCCTTGTACGTTCCGCCCGCTTCATCTTCCATCGGGATACGTACGGGGATGAGCCACAAAACTAACAGCGCGAGGACCACGATGCCGCCGACCGGAAGGGTAAAGTATGCGAGCCATCCGCCGACATCAAATATGACCCGCCCCAAAGCAAAGAACGCCGCGCCTAACAGGCCCATGACAAGCGCCGCGACGGAGCTGATCTGAACGTTCCGATACTTCATGCCAAAAGCCTAGCGTGCTGCGCCACTGTTTTCATCCACAAAACTGTTGCGGTACTCAGCGCCAGACACCACAGCGGCCCCACTGTACGCGCACTTCGGCAGCTGAGTAAGCTGCCAAGCTTATTCTTTCTCTCTCTTTTTCCAGGCTTGTCTGCGCTCTCGCCTTCGAGCGCGTTTTGCTTTGCGAATGTCCACGACCCAATGCGGAACAAAAGGCCACGGAAGCGGAATCCCGAACGCGCCCGTAAACCCAATGAGTGCGATGAGCATAGCCACCATGAACGGAGCAGCCAGCACCGTTTCGACAGGCTCGGGAAGGCCCATACTTACAACCAACCCCAAGGCACCGCCAGCGCCCATCAAGAGCGTGCCATAAGGATAAACAAAGAGGAGGCCATCGCTCTCTGCGCCGTCCGGCTCGGCTGAGTCGTACCATTCTTCAGATTGCGGAATCCGCCGCACGTACCGGATATAGAAGGTCCAGTAGGCCACCATGACCAACACTAAACCGATGTATAAGAGCAGATCGGTAATAGAGCTGTCCATAGGATGTAGCCTCCTGTGGTTGCTTTTGCGATGTGTAGTAAAACGCTACCAGCGCCGGCTGGGTTAAGGCATGGGGCGAGAACGAAATCTCAGCGCCCAAACCTAGGAAAGATTTATCTGATGAAGAATCTGTGAGCTTGTAGTCTCGTGATCATGAGGCTCCTTTCCTTTAGCGTGTCCAACTTCCGCAGCATCCGCGCCACCCAAACGCTCACGCTCTACCACGACTGGCAGCACTCCACCGCCCCGGAGGACGGCTGGGCGCAGGTTAGCGATCCCATCACCGTACTCATCGGCCCCACCGCTTCCGGCAAGAGCAGCATCCTCAACGCCCTCGCCTTCGCCCTGCTCGCCATCGAGTCCTCTGCCACCGCCTGGCTTGCCGACGCCCCACCCAACCAACTCCCCCACGCCCCGTACCGCCTCAACCCCCGCACTCAACGCCTGCCCAGCACTTTTGAGCTGGAGTTCGAACTCGATGGCGTGCGCTACCTCTACGGCTTCCAGTGGAGCTTTACCGGCGTGCATGCCGAATGGCTCAGCCGCGTGCCCTCGACTCGGTGGAGCCCCTGCTTCGTGCGGACCCGCGGCGAGGACGTGCAGTGGACTAAGTCCTTTATGGATGAAGGGGACGTCGCCAAGCTCGGCCCCATCGATGACACCGAGCTGCTCTTGTCCGCTGGCCTGCGCGATGAGCACCCCATCCTCGCCCCGCTGGCCCGCGCCCTGGTGCACGACGTGTCCTACCTGCCGCACGGCCATACCTCCATGAGTACTGCCTCCCGCATCACCACCCTCATCCGTGAGGGCAAGCTGCACCTGCATGAGGCTGCCGCGCTGCTGCGCGCGGCCGATTCGGGAATCCACTCCGTGCGGCTGAACCAGGACCACATCCCCGAGCACGTCTTCCGCCAGATGCGCCCGGTCATTGATGCGCTCAGCCGCAGCGCCGGCAGCATCCCCCGACCAGACGAGTTCCAGGCTTACTCCGATGCGGAGATCGAGTCCCTACTGCACTCCATCATCGTGGAGCACAAAGTTGGTGACTCCTACTACGCGCTGAAGTTGACCGATGAATCCGGGGGCACGCAGAATTGGATGGCCACCGCTCCCCTGGTGTTGGACACGTTGCGCCGCGGTGGGATCCTAGTGGCTGATGAGCTGGATTCCGCCCTGCGCCCAGCGCTGTTGGATTTCATCATCGATGCCTTCCGCGAGCCCAGCATCAACGTCAACGGCGCGCAGCTCATCTTTGCCTCCCACGCCTTCAGCGTGCTTGAGCGCTCCAGCGAACTGGGCCTGCGCCCGGAGAGCTTCTGGTCAGTGGAAAAGACCGATGCCGGCGAATCAGAGCTACACAACCTCAGCGAGACATCCGTGTCACTCGACAACCCCGACGCCACCCACCGCTTCCTTCGCGAGCGCTACGGCACTGCCTCCCGTGCGGCTCTCGATGCGCTGCAGGAGCTTGTTAGGGCTTAAGAGTGCGGGCTATAGCACCACCGACCACTGGAAAGTCTGCGGCTACAAGCGCTGAGCGGATGAAACTAGCGCTGCGCGAGCGCCTGCAAGGCTTCACGCACAGCGCTGGCAAAATTGTCGCAACCCGCTCTCCTCAGCGCATCGTCTAGGCCCTGAAAGCCCTTCCTTTTCTGCCAATACTCCAGCTGCTGACTCGTACATTCAATCACTAAGTTTGGAGCGGAATCGCGAATGAGCATGAGGAATGCATCCGCATTCATTATCTCGTAGCGCTGCTCGCTGGCAGTAATGGTTATATCCTGGGGCGAGTTATCAGTAAGGATGATGTCGGCTTGTGAGGCGAAAGCCGCCGCGTGGACATGGTAGTCATGACGATCCAAACCGTCGAAAGGCATGTCTCCGGGAAAATCATCAATGATTTCCTCCATCACCGCACCGATCTTCTCGACACGGTCCTTGATAATTCTCCCAGGTGCTGTGGGATGTTTCCGCCGCATCGCCCGTACCGTTTCCGCAAGTACGTCTTGAGACGTATAGAACACAAACATGTCTCCAGATAAAATCTGCAGCGCAAAAAGCCAATCTAGGATTGTACGGCTCACTAAAATGTTTGCGTCAACGAATACCTTTTGCGGCATGTTCTCGAGGATAGTAACCGCGTTAGCCCAGTGCAGTTTCTAGCAGTTCTCAATGCACCTAGGACTGTGAAAAGAAACTCTCGTTCTCCTCTTCGAATGCACGCCATTCTTGGAACGCTTTCACGCGTTCCTCAGCGCGCTGGCGCTTCAACTGCAGGACATCCTCACGCTTAAACCGCGTATGTGTTCCGCGCTTGTGGGTAGCTATCCTTCCTTCCTTTGCCCATTTCATGAGCGTTGGACGCGAGATGCCTAACAGCTCGGCAGCTACTGTACTGGTGAGCTCCTCAGGAATGCGAGAGATTGTGACTTCCCCTCGCTGCGCGACAGAAGCCAAGACCTGAGAAATCAATCGCTGAACATCACGCGACAACGGGACTGGGCGCCCGTGCTCATCTGCTACCCGAAAGCTCGCTGCCTCGAGAGTCTGCAGCGACTTCAGCTCTTTGAGAGTAGTTTCTTCGATCATGAGCCGATCGTTGATGAGTGCAGAGGCAGTCATCAGCGCTCCTTTCCCAGCGTGACACTTACACCTGAAACGCCTTTCGCTTACAAGTGAAACTTCCCTCAAGGATAACCAAGTTGCGCACGAATGGCTAGAGGCCACCTCAATGCTCCACATACTGCGCATGTCCGGCACACCTGTCAGAATCAAGGCTTGTCTTTTGAAGCGCGCAGCCTATCACTGCGACCCCAGTCGCCCTCTGCAAAAAGCTCTGGAGCCTACGCGGCTCCAGGCGACAACGTTCCGGTGACCGGATCGTCGTGCGATTAAGTCTAAGCAATACAACGCCAAACCGACAAGGCATTTAGCCGCATGCCGTCATATAAACTAGTTCCGACGCACAAGGAACACACGCCATGACTGAACAGGAACGCCTCGAAGCGCTTGAAGCTCGCGTTAGCGAACTAGAATCCCAGGTAGCCCAGCTGCTGCAGCCCCTCGGTCATGCGCCCTCGCGCCCTAGTCCCGCAGACACACCGCCGCCGGCTAACGTTCATTCTGAAAGGCGCTCACCGGAGGAGAAGATTGCGCTCTTCATGGATTACTTCGCGGGGAGGACAGACGTCTACGCAGTGGCTAAAAATACTGCGGAAAAGAAGGCCTGGTATCCGGCCAGCAATGGCTACTATGACCGAAGAAACCCCGACCTGAAACCCTTAACACCGAAGGTGATCGAAGGGCATTTGCGCCAGGACAACCACTTCCACGTTGGTCTTTACCCACTGTGCACAGATGATAGCTGCCGGCTGTTAGTCTGCGATTTCGACGATGACGACTTCAAGCAAGCCGCCCGCGCCTACTCCGAAGAATGTAAGAACCATGGACTCGATCCACTCATAGAGGTTTCACGCTCTGGGAACGGAGCTCACGTCTGGGTATTCTTCGACGAACCTATTCCTGCCAGCCTCGCCCGTTCCGTGGGCATCGGACTTCTTGCCAAAGCTAGCCCGGATTCCTACTTCTCCAGTTTCGACCGTTTCTTCCCTTCCCAAGACACTCTGCCGGCGAAAGGCCGCGGTTTCGGCAACCTGATTGCCCTCCCATTGGCTGGCCACCATCGATCCGAAGGCACAACGGTCTTCGTCGACAGTGATTTTCAAGCATTGCCTGACCAATTCGAGGCCCTGGCTAGGACGAAGAAATCGGGGCTCGCCGAACTCAAGAGAATCTACGCTGAGCTTCAGCCCGATCCCGAGACATCCCTTCCCCAGGCCCCAACCCGCGCAGAACTAAAGAGGCTCAAGGCTTCTGGGAAAGTCCACGTCACGCACGATTCGCACGTCCACGTCGATTTATCGGGCGTCGACGCCACCACTCGTTCGGCCCTGCGACACCTCGGCGCTATTGCTAACCCGCAGTTCTATATCAAGCAAGCCCAGCGTTTCTCCACCTTCGGAACTCCACGGATCATCGTGCGCTTTGATGAGAAGGACCAGATCCTCACGCTCGACCGCGGCACGCTCGATGACGTCCTCGATATTCTGAAAACCGCAGGATATACCGTCACCCGCCGCGGCCATACGCCGAAACCACAGCGCATCGATGCATCCTTCGCCGGCGAACTACGCCCCTACCAGCATTCCGCCGTCACACAGATGCTCAAACACAAGTCTGGAATGCTCATTGCTCCTCCCGGCACTGGAAAGACCGTCATGGCCTGTGCAATCATCGCCCAGCGGTCAGTGCCCACCGCAGTTATCGTCCCTTCGAGGGAGCTTGCTACCCAATGGAACAAAGCACTCAAGCAGTTTCTTCCAGATGTCCACGTCGGGCAATACTCCGGCGCTAAGAAGAAGCTCAGCGGCGTGGTAGACATTGTCACAGCGCAGTCCATCAGCCGTAGTGATTCCAAGACTGACTTTCTCTCCGGCTACGGCCACATCATCGTTGACGAATGCCACCGGGTCGGGGCTGCAGGTTTAACCAATGTCCTCGCGCAACTCAACGTTCGTTTTATACTCGGCATGACTGCGACTCCGTACCGTTCCGACGGTCTTGATAAGTTACTGCCTCTCATTTGCGGCCCTATCCGCCATACCGTCGAGCTTGATCGCCCTGGGCAACGCAACTATGTAGTCCACAACACGGACTTCACCTACGATGCTCCTTACCTTTTCTGGCCCGACCTCGACACCGCTCTGGCGGTGGATGAGCACCGCAACCAGCTCATCGCCGATGTCATCACACAAGCCGCGCAGGGCGAGCACACTGTCCTCGTCCTAGTGAAAAGACGCGAACACCTCGCTGCCCTCAGCGCCTTGCTTACCGACGCCCCCTTCCCCGTCCTCCAACTCCACGGCGGACAGAAAGCCACTGAACGGCAGGCCGTGCGTGAACAGCTTGCCACCACACCGCATTTCGTCCTTTTAGCCATGTCCCAGGTAGCCGGCGAAGGCATCGATCTTCCCGCACTGGACACTCTTGTGCTGGCCGCCCCAGTAAGCTTCCGCGGCGTTGTCATTCAGCAGGTAGGCCGAGTTACTCGCGATACCGATGACAAGGAGAGCATCTCTGCCACCGTCCACGACTTTCACGATCCCAACGTCCCAGCCCTCGCCGCAGCCTTCAGAAAGAGAAGCTCCACCATTGCCAAGCAGGGGTTCACTCGCAACAACAGTTAGAGCTGTCCCGTGCATGACCGAATGCCACTAGATTCGGGGCTGAGCACATTTCAGCGGGCTTCGAATATTTGAGCCAGTCTTCGCTGCGCATGTCCGGCACACCTGTCAGAATCAAGACATGTCTGTTGAAGCACGCGCCCTATCGCTGCGGCGTTTGATGCGCGATTCCGCCGCGATACGGCTTCTAGCCGCGGATAACGCGCCCGTGATCTTGGCGTTGATCGCGGAGTACTTCCCGCGCGGCACCCGGGCGCGCCCGGCGGCGGAGGTCTATGAGCTCATGGTCACCGATTTCGAGGTGTTGGCCAGTGAGTTTTCCATGCCCCGCACGCCGCAGAAGTACTGCAATGACTGGGTCAAGGCCGGGTGGCTCATCAGAAAGTCCGGAAAGAGCTCTCATGGCGAAACGCTCGAACCCAGCGAGGAAGCCCTGTCTGCCCTCGAAGCCATTGAGCGCTGGGAGGCTCCGGTGACCACAGTGACGGCGTCACGCGTGGAATCAATCAGCTCCGCGCTGCAAAGGCTAGCGCGGGATACCAACGAGGACATTGCCAGCCGCGTGGCCAGCTTGGAGGAAGAGCGCGACCGCATCGACCGTGAGATTGAGAAAGCCCGCCGCGGGCAGTTCGAAAAGCTTACCGTCGCGGAGGCAGAAGAACGCGTCCAAGACGTGCTGAACATGGCCATGGCCGTGCCGAGCGATTTCGCCCGGGTGCGCCACGAGCTCGAGGCCCTCAACCACCAGCTGCGCCGCCAGCTTTTGGATCCAGAGGGCTATCGCGGCGAGGTACTGGAGGAGATCTTCAACGGCGTGGACCACATTGCGGAGTCGGACGCTGGGCGCAGTTTCCGCGGCTTTTATTCCCTCTTGATGGATAGGGAGCGCAGCGCCTGGTTGGACCAGTGGATCACGGAGGTCCTCGACAGCGAAGCCGGACAGGCGCTGGCGCCGGACAGGAGGCAGCAGCTGCGCAGGCTTTTCCGCGATATGGAGGACACCAGCTTCGAGGTCAACCAGACCATGACGGGGCTGGCACGCAGCCTGCGCAACTATGTCTCCTCCGAGCAGTTCGCGGAGGATCGGCGCATGATTGAACTACTGCGGGAGGCCCGCGGTATGGCCATCGATGCCGCGCAGAACTCCGAACTCAAGGCCTTTCACCGGATGGAGACACCGCTGCAGCGCATCGGTATGTCGATTCACTCCGTCTCCCGCATTCGCCTGGCCAACCCGGGACGGGAAGTCGTGGAGGAAACCCCGGTGGCATACCAACCGGACGCAGAAGACCCGCAAACCTTGTATGAGCTGGTGCGCGAATCGGAGATTGACTTCGAAGAATTGCACGAGGCGGTACGCTCAGTCGTCGCCCAGTCCGGCCCCTGCACGGTAGGCCAGGTGCTGCAAGCCCATCCACCGACCCAGGGCCTTGCCAGCGTGGTGGGCTTAGTGCACATCGCCGACCAGCACCCGGTGCCCGTGCTGCGCCCGTCGCGTGAGAAAGTCACGTGGACCGAGGATGACGGCACCGTTCGCTCCGCCAACATCCCTACCCTGTATTTCGATCACACCACCGTTAAGGAGCTACAGTGACCGCCGCACACACTCCCCGCGTCGATTCCGCCCACGAGCCACCGCTGTGGGAGCACGATAAAGGCTCGCTGACCTACCACTCGCGGCGCGCATTAGTGCAGCTCCTACAGGGCCCGCTCATTCGCGCGCAGAAGGAACCGGTGCTGTGGGCCGCCATCATCTCGGATGAGGAGAACCTCCGCGCCCGGCTGCATGAGGTGTTCTTAGAACTCGTTGTGGACGAGACCGAGGGCTTCGCGTTTACCCGGATGGTGGAGGAAGAAACCTTGAGCATCCCGCAGGTGCTGCGCACGGATAAGCTCAAGCACATCGACACCGCGATCCTGCTGAACCTGCGCCAAGAGCTGGGGCTTGCGCTGCCCGGCGAGCGGGTCATCGTGGACGTCGAGGATCTCCGGGAGGGAATCGGTTACGTCCGCGCGGTGGACAACCGCGATGAGGCCGGTTTCAACCGCCGCTTCAACGCGGCCATCAAACGCATTCAGAACGACTACTCACTGCTGAGCTCTACTGAGACCGAAGGGCGCTTCGAGGTCTCACCGGTGCTCCGCCAGCTTTTCGACGCCTCCACCGTCACCGCCATCCGGGACGAATACGCCCGCCTGGCGCAGGCTGAGGAAGAGCAGGCAGATGAGGAGAAGGAGGAAACTTCCGATGACTAGCCACACCAGCCTGTACCCCGGACAATTCCGTATCAGCCGCATTCAGCTGATCAACTGGGGCACTTTCCACGGCTACTTTTCCATCCCGGTGGCGCGCAAAGGTTTCCTCATCACCGGCGGTTCGGGCTCCGGCAAGTCCACGCTACTGGATGCGATGTCGGCGGTCTTGGTTCCACAGAACCACCTGAAGTTCAACGCAGCTTCGCAGCAGGACCTCGGCCGGCACAACGGGCGCAGCCTCGTCTCCTACGTGCGCGGCGCGTGGCGGCAGCAGGAAAACGCGCAGACCGGCGAAATCGCCCCGGAGTACCTGCGGGAGGGGGCTACCAACTCGGTGGTAGCACTGACCTATGACAACGGCGCGGGCAAGCAACACACGCTCATTGCTATCTTCCGCCTCAATGGCGGTGAGAACTCAGTAGGCCAGATCAAGAAGTTGTATGGGCTGGTGCCGGGTGATGAGGACGTCGATAAGCTCAGCCCCTTGCTCGCTCGTAGCCTGGACACCCGCAAGATCAAAGCCCTGTACAAGGGACCCGGCGCGTCCTTTACGCCGACATATGCCACGTTTGCGGATCGTTTCCGCAAACGCCTCGGCATCAAGAACGTGGAGGGCCAGCTGCTGCTCCACCGCACACAGTCCGCGAAGTCGCTGTCCAGCCTGGATCAGCTCTTCCGGGACTACATGCTGGACCGGCCCTCGACCTTCTCCCGGTCGGAGGAAGCCGTGGAGCAGTTTGAAGATCTGCGCCAAGCGTACCTGCGGGTCGAGGACGTCAAGGCCCAGATTGATACGCTCGCTCCCCTGCCCCAGCTGCATGCCCAGCGCGCGACCGCGGAGGCAGATAAGCACAAGGCGGAGGCCATGAGCGAGGCGCTGCCGGCCGTGCGCGCTCGCCTGGTGGCAGAGGAGCTGGACTCTCGCATCCGCGCGCTGAGCGCCCAACAGGTAGAGGCCCAGTCGGAAGTGGAATCCCTCGAGGCCGATGTCGCGCACCTCGATGATGCGGAGCGCCGCGCCGCGATGGCTGTTTCCCAGCTCAGTGCCGGCGAGATCGATGCCCTGCGCGCCAAGATGGAGACTGCCGACATAGAGATTGCGCACCGCTCCAAAGAATTCCAACGCCTTGCTGCTGCCGCGGGCCAGTGGACTGAGCACTATGAGCTCAGCCCGCAAGGTTTCGCTGAGCTTCAGGCCAACGCCCAGCTACGACTCTCCGACTTCGAGACCGACTCCGCCGATCTGACGAACCAGCAACAGGAAGCCGGCGTGGCCGCCCGCGATGCGGCCACCGCCTGCGCCCGGCTCGATAGCGAGCTGCGCTCTTTTAGCTCGCGGCGCACCAACATCGACAAGGCCCTGGTGGAGCTGCGCTCCCAACTTGCTCGCGATACCGGCTATGCCGAATCCGAGCTTCCCTTCGCCGGCGAGCTCATCGATATCAGCCCGCAGCAGGCGGACTGGGAGCCGGTCATCCAAAAGCTCCTGCACGGTTTCGCCGCCACCCTCCTCGTGCCGGAGGAAGCCCGGAAAGCCATTAACCAGTGGGTCAACTCCCGCAACGTGGGCACCCGACTGGAATACCGCACCATCCCGGAGTTCACGTCGGCGCCAGCCTCCGCGCGCAGTCCGCGGCAGCTCATCCACAAGCTGGAGTTCCAGGATCACCCCATGACGGCGTGGGTACGCCAACACATTTCCCACCGCTTCAACTATGAATGTGTGGAGTCGGTAGCGGAACTAGACAAGGTCACCACAACTCCCGCCGTTACCCGCGATGGCCTGGAAAGCCGCCCCAAGGACAAGGACGGCTCCACGCGTTTCATCAAGGATGACCGCAGGCGCTTTTCCGGCACAGCGTGGTACCGGGTGGGTTCCACCAACACCGCCAAGATTGAGCTACTGCGCTCCCAGTTGGCGCAGGCCAAAGCCACCGCTAGCGCCGCAGCCAGGCAGGTCCACGACCTTAACCGGAAAATGGACATCCTGCGCTCCCAGCGCGATAAGGCCCAGCAGGTGCTGGACACGAAATTCCAGGACATTGACACTGCTTCCGCGAAGGCGCGCAAGCAAGACCTTCAAGAACAATACGATGCCCTGGCATCCTCCCCGGAGGCCCGGGCCTTGGCCGCCGCCCATCAGCACGCCAAGGAAAAACTGGATGCGGCCCGCGCCCGGCTCAACCAGGCGCAGAAGCACCTCGGCGACGTCGAAGGCGAGCTGAAGCGCTCCACAGAGCGTCGCCGCGTCATCGGCACCTTGCCGGAGATCGCGAATAAGGACATCGCGAAAGCCGTCGAGGAGGCCTTGCACAAGGGAAAGCGCACGCTCACCATCGATAACATCGATACCCGGCGCGATGAAGTCCAGGCCGACCTGCAGGACGCGGCCCGCGCAGCCACGCGCCGCATCGAGGACGCCAACGGCAAGATCGTCTCCGTCCTCCACGCCTACCTGTCCCAGTGGCCGGCAGAAGCCGCCGACCTGGAACCGCAGGCCAGCTTCGCCGGCGAAGGCATTGAGAAGCTGAAGTACCTACGAGCTGACCGCCTGGCAGACTTCCGCGCCCGCTTCCTGGAGCTGCTCAACGGCCAGACCGTCCAGAACCTGTCCCACCTGGCGTCCTCCCTGCGCCATGCGCGCAGCGATATCGAAACGCGCATGGAGTTCATCAACAAGTCCCTGGAGCGCTCGCCCTTCAACGGTGAGCGCACCCTGCGCATTGATGTCAAGGATGCCCGCGGCCAGGTGGTCCAAGACTTCCAGAGGGACCTGGATGCAGCTACCTCCCACAGCCTGGCCGAAATCAGCAAAGATGAGCACGATGCCGCCCTGCAGCGCTATCATGCCTTGGACAAGATTCTGAGCCGCCTGGGCTCTAGCCACCCGGAGGATATCCGCTGGCGCAACGTGGTCTTGGATACCCGCCGCCACGTGAGCTTCATCGGCCGCGAGTGCTACCCCGACGGCACCACGGCCAATACCTATCAGGACTCCGCCTCGCTCTCCGGCGGCCAAGCACAAAAGCTCGTCTTCTTCTGCCTGGCAGCGGCCCTGCGCTTCCGCCTGGCGGAGCCGGACCAGGACGTGCCCACCTATGGCTCCATCATCTTGGATGAGGCCTTTGACCGCGCCGATCCCGCCTTTACCCGCACGGCCATGTCCGTCTTTGCTTCCTTTGGTTTCCACATGATTCTGGCCACGCCTTTCAAACTCATCCAGACGCTCTCCCCCTACGTGGATGGCACCATCGTGGTCAACTACGACGAGCCCCTCATCAACGGCCGCCCGCAGGCGCGCACGGGCTATTCGCTTATCGACGCCTCCACACTCTCCTCCCCTAACCCCGAACCGCCCCACCCTGAGGAGCCCGCCGATGCGGATGCCTAAAGACCTGCAGGCGCATGCGGAAAAGTACCTGCGCAACCACTTCGCCGAAGTGCTCGCCGACCCCGAGGCCCTGCACTTAGAGTGGCCCCTGCACCCGCCTACAGCCGCGGCCGCCGCCCGCGATATCAGCACCACCCAAGACTTCATCCGCGCCTGGCAGCGCTGGCCACACCAGGACGAGGTCATCTATGAAACACGCAATTGGTCCCGCACGGGCCTAGGTGCCAACGATGTGCCCACCCGCGTAATCCTCACCGGTGCTGCGCGCATCGCCACCGCCGCGGGCCTGGAACGCGAGTATTCCACCGCCCGACAGCGCGCCCAGGACATCGCCGACATCTTCCCAGCCTCCCCGGACTTCGCTCATGCCGTCCACCGCTCCTACAACCAGTGGAAGGATTTAAGCGCCTATGACCTGCGCTGCCTAGGACCGTGCCTGACCTGGCTGCGCGCGAACCCCAATTCCGGTGAGTGGGAGCGCGCCGTGCCGGTCGAAGGCGTGGACGGTAAGTGGATTGGCAACCACCGCCGCCTGCTGCTGACGCTCCTCGCCCCCTTCGGTATCAAGGACTTGGGCCTGCGCCGCAGCGACACCCGCCTACGCCTGCGCTACCTCAACCACGCCCCAGCACTCTCCGATATCGAAATCCCCCTCGCCGACGCTGCCAAACTCTTCCCCGACACCCCACCCCGGGTACTCATCGTGGAAAACAAGCAGACCTTCCTGGCCCTGCCGACGCTTGCCGACGCCTCCCCTCCCACCATCGCCCTCCTCGGCTCCGGCACCGCCGCCCACCAGCTCCAGGCACTGAGCTGGCTGCACAAAGCCGACATCACCTACTGGGGCGACCTCGATGCTGCCGGCTTTGCCATCCTCAACGCCGTGCGTTCCCACTTCCCCCACACCACATCACTACTCATGGAGCCCGCCACCGTCACCACATTCCAGCACCTCGCCGTCCCCGACCCCGGCGACGGCTCCGCCGCCCTAACTCATCTCACCACCGAAGAGCAGCGCGCCTACCGCCTGCTGTTCACCGCGGGCAGACTGCGCATCGAGCAGGAGCGGATTCCGTTTGCGTATGCGAGTGCGGAAATCCGTACTTTATTAAGCCCCGCTGACATAGAACATAAACATCTCACATGACATTCTCCCTTCGTTTCGAATCCACCCGCGACCTCGACGAATCAAAATGGCGTAGGTCGTTGAGCGCTTCCTGCATGACTCTCAAAAGGCCCCTGAAGGTTTTGCGTCGTCAGAGCGATGGCTCCTATCAAGATCAGCCCCTTCGAAGGATGCACCGACTCGGAAGTAGCTACCGCCCATTGCATCGGTAGTTTTCCCGCTTTTCTCATGAGTCCGCCCTGTCACCGGGTAGACGAATGGAACTATTCATGTGCACGCTGACTAGCGACTCGCCTAGTTGCATCTCCACTTGTAGCCCTAACAGCAACTTCGTATAGTTAAGTTTTCACCACCTATCGCAGCACTCTGGTATATTTAACCCTATGATTACTCCACATCAGTTAATTGAAAGTCGTCTATTTCAGCAATCCGTAGCCTTTGCCCTACTTTCGGCAATTGCTAGGGCGAACCAGGACTGGACACCCGAAAAGAAGCAAGGACCCAAAACCTTTGCCGCACTTTGCCAAGAGTATCTACACGATGAGCTCAGGAGGGTTTTTAGGCTGGGGGAATACGCGATACCCGAGCAGAGTGCCGACGACGCGGGGATGGATATCCTATCCCAAAATCTTCCCCCAGAAATGTTTGCGTCGATTCCTCCAAAACCGGACTTCAGCATCAACGAAGTGTCATACGGAGGCTTCCACGGTTGGATCTCTAAAGGGTGCATCATCACGGTCATCAACTGCTCCGCCTTCAAAGACCTAGATACTGTAGATTGGATGAAACAAAGTGACATTCGTCGTGATCTTGTTAGAGCGTCCGACGCAGGGACCGATTCAGGGGCCCAAACTGCACTATTCCTGCATGAAGCCTCAACATTCGTCGGCGGGCTTGCTTATCAAAAAATCCAAGAGAACACCCCCTTTAACTCCGTAATTTTCGTAACCTATCGAGCCTCCCCTTCCGATGGACTCCTAGAAGCTAGAATTGGCGTTCCAACAGAGGGCCGAACTATCGGCAGCTCCTGGGCAGACTACATTCAACTAGATTTCTCAACCCCAACCACCTCTAATACCATCAGAAAGGCAGCACCAGCGTCCACCCATTCGGCGGACGAGCTTGGGATTCAGCTTCGAAGAGCACCAGAGCACAAGACTCAACTATAAGCAGGAACAAACGACCGAGGAAAGACATATGGGCAGGTTAAGGGAAATTGCTGATTCGTTCGCACCAGAGCGATTGACACAGGCCCGTGAACTTAATGGCCTCCTTAAGAAGGAGCTCGCAGAGCGCGTAAACGTGACACCAGCAGCTGTTTCTTCTTGGGAGCGCGGCTCAAAAACTCCTACGGAAGACTCTATTTTTAGGCTAGCCAACGAGCTCGAGGTCGAGCCAGAGTTTTTTCGCAAAACCATTTCCCCGCTACTGACTTCCTCAACCCCACCGCATTTTCGCTCATTAAAAACCACCCCTCAAAAAATCCGGAGACAAGCCCATCAGTTTGGCGTCCTCGCCGCGACCGTTACAAGTGGCCTTGAACAACACCTGATCCTCCCGGAACCAGATCTGCCGTCCGTGGACTTTCCTGAAGAAGATGATGAAGTGGAAGCCGCAGCACGTCTACTCCGAAAGACCTGGGGCTTGGGGGCTTTACCGATTAAGGACTTGCTTCTTACCATCGAAAGGAAAGGGGTCATTGTTACGCTCAACGAGGAAGCTACGGCTAATGTTGATGCGTATTCAATGTGGGTGAGCACGAGACCTTATATCATCTTAAATCCCCAAAAGAATGACTTCTACCGTCAAAGATTCGATTTAGCGCATGAGCTAGGGCATTTGGTGATGCATGAGGGAGCGGAGCCAGGCGAAACAGCTGCAGAATCCCAAGCCCATTTATTTGCATCAGAGTTTTTGGCGCCGACTCAATCGTTACTCCCCGAGCTTCCCCGGTCGATAAATCAACAGTCTTGGCGGAAACTATTCGAGTTAAAAGAGAAGTGGGGAATGTCTGTTCAAGCTCTGTTGTTCAGAATGCGACGACTCGGAACAATTAGCGAGAATAGCTATCGTGGCGCGATGACCACTCTTTCACGTAAAAAGTGGAGACGCGCAGAACCGGGACTAATTGCCAAATGCGACCGCCCAGCACTTTTAGAAAAGTCCATTCAACTCCTTGAGGAGAATGGAATTCACCGTGAAATGATCGCAAGAGAGTCAAATCTTCGACTGCCCCAGTTGGAAAAAATCGTCGGAGCCCCGCCGTCTCCAAGGCTTCAAGTAGTTCTTTAGAGAATCCAATTATCTCCAGTCTGCCAAAACTCTGATGTAGATAAATCATCAGAGTTAATGTGCCTCTTTAGGGGCCCTTCCGGTTTCGGGGTGCGTAGCGGGGTGAGGTAGAAAACGACGGGTTCAGCGGGTCACCACAACATGTAGG